>NZ_JAAXYC010000182.1 GCF_018619185.1 Streptomyces sp. McG3
GCGGACGACGGTGTGGCGCGGGCGCCGGGCCCGGCGGGGACGGGGGTCGACGGGGCGGCGGGGGTCGGAGCGCCGGCGGATGGGACCGGGCCCGAGCAGGTCGGCCCGGAACAGTCCGTAGGTGATCCGCCGTTGCGCGGCGGCCTCCAGTTCGTCCCGCAGAGGACCGTCGCGCAGCACTGCCCCAGGACCGAGCAGCCCCTCGACGACGGCCAGCGCACCGGCGATGTCCCCGTGGTCGAGGCGTTCCCGCACACCGGTGAGGCAGTCCGGACGCCGGTGCGCCTCGTCGATGGCCTGGAGGCAGGGCAGCGGAGTGCCGGTCAGGGCGATCAGCAGTTCTTCGCGGCGGACCTCGGCCGGATCGTGGTCCAGCGGGGCGAGAACCCCTTCGACCAGGCCGATCCGGTGCTGTTCTCCCCGGCATTCCACGAGGCGCGACGCTCCCGCCCGGTCACCGCCACCCGGACGAGCCGGTGCCCAAGGAGGCGGCGTCAGGTCCGGCACGAGGGCCCGAGCCACCAGCGGGTGCAGCTGACCGGCCGCGATCGCCCCGGTACGGAGCAGGTCGAGGTCGGGCAGCACCCAGGTCGCCGCGTCGGGCAGCACCGGAGGTGCGGACGCACCCGGGTCCGGGGCCGCCTCCGTGACCCGCGCGACGGGCGTCCCCCGACCGTCCGCGCCGGCCTCCAGGTCCAGGAGAAGCCGGCGTCGGCCGCCGAGGCGCACGCTGACCGCTCCGCACGGCCCCTGCCCCTCGGCGCGGAGCAGGATCGCCGCCTCCGCCGCCCAACGGTCGACGGCACAGCGTCGGTCGGGCGGGACGGCGCACCACGGTTCCGGGCCGACGGCTTCGGCGGCACAGGCGGACGGCAGGTCGTCGAGGCCACTACGGATCCGTAGCTCATCGGCCCTGCGCGCGTCCCACAGGTGGCGGTGCAGATCGAGGCGGTAGCGCCGGTTCGGACGCGGGTGAGGGTGACGGCGGGCGGTGGGCTCGGTGTGCGACCCGTCCCACAGCGCGAGACTGATCCGCTGCCCGGCGTCCGCCCAGGCGGGCGGGGTCCGGACGACCAGGTGCAGAGGAGCCGGTCCGTCGCGCTCCGGTGGGTCGTAGCGGGCCAGTTCGATCGTCAGCCCCGGGCGCAGCAGCCCGTGCGGGGCGATCCTCGGCATGTGCCAGCGCAGCAGGTCAGGAGCCAGCCGGCGAAGGTCCGCCCGGATGCGGGCGGCGAGTTCCCGGCCGTGGCTGCGCACCACGGACCGGAGGCGGAGATCGATATCGACGCCTGCTGCGGCGCACGCTCCTGCCCAGTCCCCGGCCTCACGGCGGGCGGTGGCAGTCTCGATCATCGGGGCCGGCACGGCGAACTCGCGCACGCGCGGCCAGAAGGACGGGGCGGACAGGGGGGACGGGCAGGAATCCCGGTTCGCGGTCGAAGGGAGCATCAGCACTCACCTTGCGCGGACGGGTCCCCCAATCTGTTCATGGAGTGAGTCATCGCGGGGAGCCTAGCTCCGGTCAGCGGTATCTGCCAGGACTTTTTCCCGTGACGGAACGCGAGACGACCGGCGCGGGGCGCCCACATCGCCCCTGAGCAGCGCTGACGAGCCACTCCGCTGCCCGGAACAAGACGGCTCGTCGCTCGCCCCGCGCCGCCGGTGGACCTGGCGCACTCCCACCGGCCGGCCTCGTCCCCAACCACGTCGTGGTCGGCCCGTGCACGTCGACCGCATCCGCATATTCCCGGGGAACGCCGACACGGCGGTGGAGCGGCTCAGGCAGGCCGGCGTTCCCGCGGCTCGCCTGCGGGGCGACACGGCCGCGGAGGCGGACGCCGTCCAGGTCGGCACCATCCATGCCTTCAAGGGGCTGGAGTTCCGGTGTGTCGCGGTCATCGGTGCGCGCGTCGGCGCTCTCCTGTTCCCCAAGGCGGTGACAGCGGTCGGCGTCGACCGCCTTCAGCACGCCGCCGATCTGTTGGCGCGCCGGCAGCGTCACCGCCGGCGCGTTGCCCGTATCGAGTCCGGCCCACACCGCGGTTCAGGGGTACCTGCGCCTGATCGGTGTCAGCTCAGCGCAACGCGCTCATCCCCTGCCACTCGGTCCACGGGACGTTCCACGCGCCGAAGCCGTTCCCGGGCGCGACCACGCCCTTGGTGTCCTCGCCGGTGATCTCGAACGGGTCGCCGGGCCGCACCTGCCCGTAGAACCAGGCCGCGTCCGCGTCGCTCATTCCTATGCACCCGGAACTGCGGTTGGCCCTGCCGAGATGGCGGGCGTTCCACGGGGCGGCGTGCGCGTACATGCCCGACCAGGTCAACCGCATCGAGTGGTCGACCATCTTGTCGTAGGCGTCGGCAAGGCCCACGGTCTCGGAGTTCATGTTGATCGTGCCCTCCTTGGCCATGAGCACGGCGGTTCCTCGCCAGGATCGTTTGTCGCCGCCGGGCGTGCCGCCGGAGACCGGGATCCGGCGTACGGTCCTTCCGTCCCGTACGAGGGAGAGCCGATGGCGGTCGAGGTCGACCTCGACGATCTGCTGGTCGCCGACGGTGAAGGACGTCGTGTAGTCGCGTACGAACCAGCCGCCGTCCGGCCCCGATTCGGTGCCGTTCAACTCGGCGTTCAGCCTGACCTCCGTCCCCGGCTTCCAGTACGTCCGGGGCCGCCAGTCCACCCGGTCCCGGCCCGACCAGTCGCGTATCCAGCCCCAGGAGCCCTCGGTGCCGTCCGAGGTGGTGACCTTGAGCTGCTTCTCGACCTCGGCCCGGTTCCTGACCGGGTGGTCGAAGACCAGGGAGATCAACTGGGCGACGCCGACGGTGGTTGCGGCGCCCGGTCTCCAGTCGACCTTGTTGACCTTGTCCGCCTTCGCCGTGGTGAAGCCGGCCCGGGCGCTCCCGGCGGTTCCGCCCACGCTCCGGGTCGCCGCCGTCACCTCGTACGCCGTACCGGGTGCGGACGTGCGGTCAGAGACCCAGGACCGGCCGTCGGCGGCGGTCTTTCCGGCGAGCCGCCGGCCCTCGGCGTCGGTGACGGTCACCGAGGTGAGGCTGCCGCCCGAGACCGTGACCCGTACGGGCTCACCGGCCCGGATCCGCTGGCCCGCGGGCGTGACGGAGACCGTGACGGGGCGGTCGTCGGGGCTCGGCGTCACCTCGGCGACCGGGGCGCCGGGAGGGGCGCTCGACGAGCAGGCTGCGAGCGGTGCCAGCAGGGCTGCCGCGACGGTGGCCCTGACGCGGGCACGGATGCGTGCGGGTGTGCGTGACGAGCGGGACAACAGGACCTCCGGGAGAGCCGCGAGAGAGCCGGACGAGTCGGCGATGCTGCGACTGTAGAGCCGGAAAAGACGAGGTCAGACGCTGTGGATCGATGTGACGGCGACTGGTGAGGAACGGTCATGGTCCGGTCACATTCAGCGTTCGGAGCGGTCATGAAGCGCTGTGAGCATCCTCTGTATCCCCGCGAAAGGGCCGGGGAGCCGTCCCCGCGAAAGGTCCGGGGAGCCGTCCCCGCGACAGGGTCCGGGGAGAAGGAGAGGCCAGACCGTGTCAGCGCTGCTCGTGCCGTCGTCGTCCAGCCCCGTGCCCCGAGCACGGAACCGGGACGTGGCCCTGGGAACCATCACCCCGAAGACCTACCGCGCCTTTCTCGCGTCCCGAGAAGGCCAGGCCCTCGGCGCCGGCTTCCTCCAGTGCCCGTCCTGGGCCGGCGTCAAGGAGGGATGGGACTCCCAACTGATCGGCTGGGGGCCGGATCCGGAGGCGGGCGTACTGACGGGCGTGGCCTTGGTGCTGCTGCGTCAGTTCCCCGGGACGCGCAAGTCCTTCGCCTACCTCCCCGAAGGGCCCGTCGCCGACTGGAGCGACCCCGATGTCGACGACTGGCTCGATCCGCTCCTGGGGCACCTGCGCCGTGCGGGCGCCTTCGCGGTGCGCATCGGCCCGTCGCCCGCCTACCGGCGCTGGGACGCCGCCCGGCTCAAGCCGCTCACCGGCCCGGGCCGACGCCTCGGCGACGTCCTGGCCAGCGAGGTCGACCCCCTCGGCTCCGCCGTCGCCGACCGGCTGCGGGTCAGGGGCTGGCGCCGCTGCGGAGGCGACGGGACCGGGCCGGGCGGGGACGCCCAGCCCCGCCACGTCTTCCGGGTGCCGCTCGCCGGACGCACCACGGACGACGTATGGGCCGGGCTCAACCAGGAGTGGCGACGCAACGTGCGCCGGGCCCGGAGAGAGGGCGTGGAGGTGGTGGTCGGCAGCGCGGCGGACCTTCCCGAGTTCTGCCGGCTGCTCGCCGTCACCGAGCGACGCGACGGATTCCGCCTCGGCCGCTCGCTCGCCTACTACGAGCGCCAGTACGCCGCGCTCAACGCCGAGGAACCGGGCCGGATGAAGCTGTACCTGGCCCGTCACCGGGGCGAGATCCTGGCCGCCCACACGCTGATCTCCGTGGGCCGCCGCGCCTGGTACCAGACCGGCGCATCCGCCGACCACCGCCGCGAGGTCCGGCCCTCCAACGCCCTTCAATGGCGGATGCTGCTGGATGCCCACGCCCTCGGGGCGGACGTCTACGACATGCGCGGGGTAGCCTCCACTCTCGATCCGGCAGAACGTGGTTACGGATTGCTGCGATGGAAGCTCGGCACCGGTGGGCAGGTCGTCGAGACATTGGGGGAATGGGAGAAGCCATTGGGGGGCAGCGCCAACCTCGCGCTCCACCGTGCCTTCCAGGCGTACCTGAACCGCCGATGAAGAGGACATACCCGACGACGCACACCGCCGCGGACCGTCCGGAATCCGGGGCGGCGGTCTCCGCTCCGCGCGGCAGTGCTGTCATGGCCGTCGGATCCGTCGTCTCCCGCGCCACCGGTTTCGCCCGGTCCGCCGTGGTCGCGGCGGCTCTGGGCACCATCGGGCCGAGCGCCGACGGCTACGCGGTCGGCAACGCCCTGCCCACCATCGTCTACATGCTGCTGCTGGGCGGCGCGCTGAACGCCGTCTTCGTTCCCGAGCTGGTCCGGGCCGCGAAGGAACACCCCGACGCGGGGGCCGCGTACACCGACCGCCTCGTCACGGTCTGCGTCGTCGCCCTGCTGGTCATCACCGCGACCGCGGTGTGGGCCGCCCCCACGATCGTCGACGTGTACACCGACTACACAGGCCGGCAGGCGGCCATGACCATCGCGCTGGCCCGCTACTGCCTGCCCCAGATCTTCTTTCTCGGACTGTTCACGCTGCTCGGCCAGATACTCAACGCACAGGGCCGGTTCGGCGCGATGATGTGGGCGCCGGCCCTGAACAACCTCGTCGTCATGGCCGTCTTCGGCCTGTACCTGGCCCTGTCCCTGGGGGGCGGGGACACCCTCACACCGACCGGGACCGCCCTGCTCGGCTGGGGCACGACCGCCGGTATCGCCGTCCAGGCGCTCGCCCTCGTCCCGGCCCTGCGCGCCGCCCGCTTCCGCTGGCGGCCCCGCTTCGCCCGACGCGACAGCGGACTGACCCGCCCCCTGCGAGCGGCCGGCTGGCTGGTGCTGCTGGTCCTCGCCAACCAGGCCGCCTACTGGGTGACCACCCGGCTCGCCACGAACGCCGGCCTCGACGGCGGACCAGGATTCGGCGCCTACAACAACGCCTACGCCCTGTGGGTCGTACCGCACGGCGTCATCACCGTGTCCGTGGTGACGGCGCTCCTGCCCCGGATGAGTGCGGCGGCGGCCGACGGGGACACCGCCGGCCTGCGGCACGACGTCTCCCACGCCCTGCGGGTCTGCGCGGCCGCCGTCGTACCCGCCGCCTGCGCGCTGCTCGCCCTCGCCGGGCCGGTGACGTCCCTCGTCTTCGGATACGGCAGGACCAGCGCCGCCGACACGGCCGCCCTGGCCGGGATCCTGATGGCCTTCGCACCGGGACTGATCGCCCTGTCGGGCCAGTACGTCCTGTCCCGCGCCTTCTACGCGCTCTCCGACACCCGCACGCCGTTCCTGCTCAACCTGGTGATCGTCGTCCTCAACGCGGGACTGTCCGTGGCCGCAGCGCAGGCGCTGCCGGCCCGCTGGGCCGTCACGGGCATGGCAGCGGCCTACTCGCTGGCTCTGTGCGCGGGCTGGGCGCTGACCGGCAGGGTGCTGAGCCGTCGGCTCGACGTCGTACGCCCCCTGCGGCGGTCGTCCTCCGCGGCCGCCCACGCACGCCTGCTGCTCGCCGCCGTCCCCGCCACCGCCCTCGGCCACCTCGCGGCCCTCGGCGCGGCAGGGGCGGGAGCCCTGGCCGCCACCGCCGCCGGCGCGGCTGCCGTCGTCGTCACCTTCGCTCTCCTCGCCCGTCCGCTGCGGCTCGCCGAACTGAACGCTCTGCTCCTGCGTGTAGACAGTCGGCGGACCCGGACCCGGACCCGGACCTGACCACATCACCATCACCATCGAAGGAGAACAACCGATGCCCCGCGTGCTCCTCGTCGAGGACGACCCCTTCGTACGCGAGGGGGTCCAGCTCGGTCTGCGCCGCCGCGGCCACGACGTACGAGCAGCCGAGACCGGCGAGGACGGCCTCGCCGCACTGGCCGAGTTCCGCCCCGATCTGCTGCTGCTGGACCTGATGCTGCCCGGAATGACCGGCGTCCAGGTCTGCCGGCAGGTCCGCGAGCACAGCCAGCTGCCGATCATCATGCTCACCGCGCGCGGCGACGACTTCGACGTGGTCATCGGCCTGGAGGCCGGCGCCGACGACTACATCGTCAAACCCGCCCGGCCCGAGGTGATCGACGCCCGGATCCGGGCCGTGCTGCGCCGCATGGACGACGGCTCCACGGGCCGCCCGGCCATCGAGGTCTACGGCGACCTCACCATCGACCGGGTCGGTCTGACCGTGTCCAAAGCGGGCCGGCTCCTGACGCTCGCTCCCTCGGAGCTCAGGCTTCTCCTGCACCTGTCCGCCGCCCCCGAGCAGGTGTTCAGCAGGCAGCAGCTCCTGGAGAACGTGTGGGAGCACACCTTCCACGCCGACGGCCGGCTGGTCGACGCCTGTGTCGCCCGGCTGCGCGGCAAGATCGAGAACGAGGTCGGCAGCCCGCGTTACGTCCAGACACTGCGGGGCTTCGGCTACCGCTTCGGTCCGCTGTGATCGCCGTCCCCCGGCCCGGCCGCCCGCGCAGGGGCGGGAACGAAGGGCCCGACGGCGCGGGTTCGGCCGTGAGCACCCGCGGGCGCTCTCGGGCCAGGGCGTTCGGCCTGCGTGCCCGACTGCTGGCCGCCTTCCTGCTGGTCGCCGTGGTCAGCGCCGGCACGACGTCCGCGCTGACCTACCGCGAGGCCCGCAACGCGCTGCTGAAGACCGCCCAGGACACAGCGGTCTCGACGTTCCGCGACCAGGTCCAGCGGACGGGCTGGGGGCTGCCCGTCCAGGAGGAGGGGCTGGAGGAGGTCCTGCGCGACCTCGCCCGCACGGGCAAACCGCGCCCCTGGGTGGTGTTCGCCGAGTACGGCACCCTCCGCGCGTCCTCGGGCGAGAACCCGGTCTCCACCGTCATCACCCCCGAACTGCGGCGGGCCGCGTCGGCAGACAGGTACGGGAGCTTCGAGCGGGTCGTCAAGGACGGCGTCCCGTACCTGACCATCGGCATGCCCACGGTGTTCAGAACCGGCCCGGACAGCGTGCTGCCCACCGGACTCGTCCTGTACGCCGTCATGCGGATGACCGACGAGCAGGTCAACGTCGACGCCCTGCTCGTCGCCGCCCGGAACGGGGCCCTGCCCGGCCTCGCCATCGCGCTCGTACCCGGCCTGATCGCCGCGCGCAGTGTGCTGCGTCCGGTGCGGGAATTGCGCCGTGCGGCCAGGAGCATGGGCAGCGGCAGGCTCGACACCCGTATCCCGGTACGCGGCACCGACGAACTGGCCGACCTGGCGGATACGTTCAACGAGTCGGCGGGGCAACTGGAGCGGTCCGTCGGCGAACTGCGCGACGCCGAGGCACGGGCGCGTCGCTTCGCCTCCGACGTCTCGCACGAACTGCGCACCCCCCTGGCCGGGATGCTCGCCGTCACCGAGGTCCTCGATCAGGACGCGGACCGTCTGGACGCCGACACCGCCCAGGCGGTCCGGCTGGTCAGCGCGGAGACCGGAAAGCTCGCCGTGCTCGTCGAGGACCTGATGGAGATATCCCGCTTCGACGCCCGCGCGGCCGAGCTGAACTCCGACGAGATCGACGTCGCCGAGGCCATCCGCAAGTCCCTCCAGACCCGGCACTGGTCGAACGACGACCGGATCCACGCCGAGCTCCCCACCGGCATCCGGGCCCGGCTCGACCCACGCCGCTACGACATCGTGGTCGCCAACCTCGTCGGCAACGCCCTGCGGCACGGCGGCGCGCCCGTCACCGTACGCCTGCGCACCGAGGCGAGTTCCTCCGGCACCCAGGTACTCATCACCGAGGTCGCGGACAGTGGCCCCGGCATCCCCCCGGCCTCGCTCCCGCACATCTTCGACCGCTTCTACAAGGCCGACGCGGCCCGTACCCGATCGCCGGGCAGCGGCCTGGGACTGGCGATCACCCTGGAGAACGTACGTCTGCACGGCGGAGCGATCCGCGCGGGGAACCTGCCCGGCGGCGGTGCCGTCTTCACCGTCGAGATACCGCTCCGGGTCGAGGAGGACGGCAGATGAGGCGTGCCTGGTGGCGCGGAGGCGTGGTGGGCCCCCTCGTCATGGTCGTCGCGTCCCTGCTCGGCGGCTGCGGGATCCAGGCGTCCGACGCCATCGAGGCGGGGGGACCCGCGACCGTCGAGGCCTTCCTCAACCGTGACAACGACATGCTGCTCTTCTTCCGCTCCCCCGACGGCGGGTTGAGTCCCGTGATCCGGGCGGTCAGGCCCTCGGCCGGATTCGGCGACGAGTACGTCGAGCTGGGCGCCGACGAACGGGACCCCGCAGGACCGGCGGGCCCCTCGCCCACGGAGAAGGTCGTCCTGGCGCTGCTCTCCGGCCCGGGGAGGACGGACCGGGCGGCCGGTCTGACCACCGCGCTTCCCGCTGTCCGCGCGGGCGAAACCGTAGCCGTCGAGGCCTCGTCGGACGGCGGGATCGCGGTGCGCCTGCCCCTGGCCGTGCAGGGGCTGGACGCCACGGCCCTACGTCAGCTGATGTGCACGATCGCCTACAACGAGGCCACCGACGGCCGGGGAGTCGTGACGCTGACGGGACAGGACGGGACGAAGAGGTCCGGCACGTGCGGGCTCGCCCCCGGCACAGCCGGCTGATATCGGTTCCTCGGCCGGAAGCCGCCCCGCATCGCCCTGCGCACGACGCCGTCCCGGACCCGTACCGTTCTGCCACGGGTCCGGGACGGGCCCGGGCTCAGAAGAAGACCCCGCACCGCAGCAGTACGTTCGCGTACGGCCGGGCCTCCCCCGTCCGTACGACCAGGCGGGCCGCCGCCGTGAGCGCCTTGAGCTCGTCGTGCGGGACCACCTCCAGCCAGGGGAAGTGACCGTCCAGGAGCGCCGCCGCCTCCGGGTTGGCGTCACGGATCTCCTCGGCGGCCGTCGCCCCCTCCACGACCAGCTCGTCGAGCAGGCCGTCCAGGACCTCGGCGAACGACGGGGTCCCGGCGCGGAAGGCCAGGTCGATCACGCGGGGGCCGGGTGGGATCGGCATGCCGGCGTCGCAGACCAGGACGGTGTCGCCGTGGCCGAGTTCGGCGATCGCGCCCGCCAGGTGGCGGTTGAGGATGCCCGACTTCTTCACAGCGCGTCGACCTCCTCCAGCGTCGGGAACGATTCCTGCGCCCCGCGCGCCGTGACCGCCGCCGCACCCACCCTGACCGCGAAGGCCGCCGCCTCCCGCAGGTCGTCGCCACGGCCCAGCCGCCAGGCCAGGGCAGCCGTGAACGCGTCCCCGGCACCGGTCGTGTCGAGGGCCTCGACCTTCGGGCTGACCAGGTGGTCCAGGGATTCCGTCCGGCTGTCCGCCACCAGGGCCCCGGCCGCGCCCAGGGTGATGACGACCGAGCGCGGGCCGAGCGCGAGCAGGGCGGGCGCCCAGTCGTGCGGGGACGTCCCCGCCCCGTCGCCGAGGATGTACCGCGCCTCGTGCTCGTTGACCACCAGCGGATCGCAGGCGGCGAGCACCTCCTTCGGGAGCGGGGCGGGCGGGGACGGGTTGAGGACGAGCCGGGTGTCCGGCCCCCGGCCGCGTACCGTCTCGGCCACCGTGTCGAGCGGGATCTCCAGCTGTACGGAGATGACCCGGGCGGCGGCGAGCAGCGGGGCCGCCGCCCGGACGTCCTCGGGGGTGAGGCGGCCGTTGGCTCCCGGGGAGACCACGATGCTGTTGTCGCCCGAGGGGTCGACGGTGATCAGGGCGACGCCGGTGGGGGCCCCGCCCACCAGGACGCCGTCCGTGTCCACGCCCGCCGCGCGCTGGGTCTCCAGCAGGAGGCGTCCGTGGTCGTCGTCGCCGACCCGGGCGAGGAGGGCGGTCCTGGCGCCGAGGCGGGCGGCGGCCAGCGACTGGTTGGCGCCCTTGCCGCCCGGGTGGACGGCGAGGTCGGAGCCGAGGACGGTCTCGCCGGGCGCGGGGCGGCGCTCGACGCCGATCACCAGGTCGGCGTTGGCCGACCCGACGACCAGCAGGTCGTACCGGTCGTCGGGGGCGTTGTCGTGCATGTGCGTGTTTCCTGCTTTCGTCGGTCGAGGGTCGACAGGCCGGTTCACGAGCGGTTCGACGGGCCGGTTCACGAGCTGGGGTCGACAGGCCGGTTCACGAGCCGGGCGGCGGTCAGGAGAAGTCGGCGACGTTCTCCCGGGTGACCACCTTGACCGGCACCTTCACCGTGCTCTCGACCTTCTCGTCCTTCGCGGCCTTCACGGCGTTCCGCACCGCGATCTTGCCCAGTTCGGCGGGCTGTTGGGCCACCGAAGCGTAGAGCGTGCCGGCCTCGACCGCCTTCAGGCCGTCCGGGGTTCCGTCGAAGCCGACGACCGAGACGGACTTTCCCGCCTTGCTGCCGAGCGCCTTGGCCGCGCCGAGCGCCATCTCGTCGTTCTCGGCGAAGACGCCGGTGACGCCGGGGTGCGACTGGATGAGGTTGGTCATGACGTCGAGGCCCTTGGTGCGGTCGAAGTCGGCGGGCTGCTTGGCGACCACCTCGATGCCCGGGTACTTCTTGAGTCCCTCGGCGAAACCGGCCCCGCGCTCGCGGCTGGCGGAGGTGCCCGCCGTGCCCTGGAGGATGACGATGCTCCCCTTGCCGCCGAGCTTGTCGGCCAGCGCGTCGGCGGCGAGCTTGCCGCCCGCCACGTTGTCCGAGGCGACGAGCGTCGCGGTCTCCGCCTTGTTGACGCCGCGGTCGGCGGCGATCACGGGGATGTCCGCCTTGTTGGCACTGCGGACGCCCGGGCCGACGGCATCCGAGTCCACCGGGTTGACGATGATCGAGGAGACGCCGGAACCGGTGAAGTTCTGGAGCTGGTTGGCCTGCTGGGAGGCGTCGTTCTGGGCGTCGGTGACGGTGAGGTCGATGCCCGCCTTCTCCGCCTCCTCCTGTGCTCCTTCCTTCATCTGCACGAAGAAGGGGTTGTTGAGCGTGGAGAGGGACATGCCGACCTTCGTCGTGCCGCCGGACGAGCCGGAGTTGAAGAAGGAGACCGCGCCGACGACGAGGGCGACGCAGAGTGCCGCGCCGGCCATTTTGAGCGCTCCCTTGCGGCCGGCCCCCGGTGCGCCGGGGGCGGTGCCCGCCGAGGAGGCCGCTCCCGAACCGGCCTTGCGGCGCAGCGTGTCCAGCAGGACGGCGAGCGCGATGACGACGCCGATGACGACCTGCTGCCAGAACGCCGACACGGAGAGGAGGTTGAGGCCGTTGCGGAGGACGGCGAGGATGAGCGCGCCGATCAGAGTGCCGGACGCCTTGCCGACACCGCCGGCCAGGCTCGCCCCGCCGATGACGACCGCGGCGATGGCGTCGAGTTCGTATCCCTGGGCGGCCTGCGGCTGGGCGGAGACGAGGCGCGAGGCGAGGACGATGCCCGCGACGGCGGCGAAGAGGCCGGACAGCGCGTAGATGACGATCTTCTGGCGCTTGACGCGGAGTCCGGAGAGCCGGGCCGCTTCCTCGTTGCCGCCGATCGCGTACATCGAGCGGCCGATGAAGGTGCGGGCGAGGATCAGTGCGGTGATCAGGCCCATCGCGATCATCACGAGGACCGGTACGGGGAGCCAGCCGCCGAGGGTGTCGCCGAGCACCGAGACGGAGTCGGGGAAGGCGATCGGGCTGCCCTGCGAGATGACGAGGGACAGTCCCCGGGCGATGGAGAGCATCGCCAGCGTCGCGATGAACGGCGGGAGTTTGCCGTACGAGACGAGGGCGCCGTTCACGAAGCCGCAGGCGATGCCCGTGAGAACCGCGAGCACGACGGCCAGGACGACCGGCACCCCGGCGGACGTCGCCGACCAGGCGAGGACCGTGGCGGACAGGGCCGCCACCGAACCGACGGACAGGTCGATGCCCGCCGAGACGATGACGAAGGTGACGCCGAACGCGAGGATGGCGGTGACGGCCGCCTGGACGCCGACGTTCAGCAGGTTCTGGGTGGTCAGGAAGTCGCCGGAGAGCAGCGACATCGCCACCACCAGGACGACCAGGGCGCTGAGCGCGCCGTTGTCGAGCAGGACGCGGCGTATCACGGAGACTCCGCCGCCCGTTCCCGCGTCACTCCTGGCTGTCTCAGTGGCCACGGGGGCCCTCCTCTTCCTTCTTCGGTGCGGGGTGTTCGGTGGGGGTGTGGCCCTGATGCGTGACCGGGGTGCCGACGGCGAGGGCCATGACGGCGTCCTGGGTGGCTTCGCCCGCGGGGAGTTCACCGGCGATCCGGCCCTGGGCCATGACGAGCACCCGGTCGCTCATGCCGAGGACCTCCGGCAGATCGCTGGAGATCATCAGGACGGCGTGTCCGGAGGCGGTCAGCTCGTTGATGAGCTGGTAGATCTCGACCTTGGCGCCGACGTCGATGCCCCGGGTGGGTTCGTCGAGGATGAGGACCCGGGTGTCGGCCAGCAGCCACTTGCCGATGACGACCTTCTGCTGGTTGCCGCCGGAGAGGGTGCGCACATGCTGGCCGAGGCCGGACATGCGGACGCCGAGCTGCTGGGCGATGCGGGCGGCGGCGGTGCGCTGCCCCTTGAGGTCCACGAGCCCGGAGCGGGTCGCGGAACGCAGGGTGACCAGGCCCAGGTTCTCCTGCACGGAGGCGTCGAGGACCAGGCCCTGGCCCTTGCGGTCCTCCGGTACGAGTCCGATGCCGGCGCCCATCGCGGCGGGCACGTCGTGCCGGGCCAGGCGCTCGCCGCGTACGTCGACGGTGCCCGCGTCGTACGGGTCGGCCCCGAAGACGGCGCGCGCCACCTCCGTACGCCCGGCCCCGACGAGTCCGGCGAGGCCGACGACCTCACCGGCGTGCACGTCGAAGCTGATGTCGTGGAAGACGCCGTCGCGGGTGAGTCCGCGCACCGACAGCAACGCGTCCGCGGAGTCCGGGCGTTCGGGGCGTTCACGCGGGTACTGCTGTTCGATGCTGCGGCCGACCATGAGCTGGACGAGTTCGTCCTCGGGGGTCGACGCCGGGACCTGGTCGATGCTGCGGCCGTCGCGGAGGACGGTCACCCGGTCGCCGAGTGCGGCGATCTCCTCCAGGTGGTGGGTGATGAAGACGATCCCGACGCCGTCCTCGCGCAGTTGGCGGACGATCGCGAAGAGCTTGTCGACCTCCTCGGAGGTGAGCACCGCGGTCGGCTCGTCCATGATCAGGACGCGGGCCTCCAGGCTGAGCGCCTTGGCGATCTCCACCATCTGGAGCCGGGCGATGCCCAGTTCACGGACCTTGGCGTCGGGTCGCACGTTGACGCCGACCCGGCGCAGCAGCTCTGCCGCGTCCTCGCGCATCCGGCGGTGGTCGACGAGCCCGTAGCGGCGCGGCTGGCGGCCCAGGAAGATGTTCTCGGCGACGGTGAGGTCGGGGACGAGGTTGAACTCCTGGTAGATGGTGGCGATCCCGAGCCGCTCGGCGTCCTGTGCGCCCTCGATGCGGACCTCACGCCCTTCGGCCAGGATGCGGCCGTGGTCGGGGCGGTAGGCGCCGGAGAGCATCTTGATGAGGGTGCTCTTCCCCGCGCCGTTCTCGCCGAGCAGGACGTGCACTTCGCCTCTGCGGAGGTCGAAGTCGACGTTGTCGAGCGCCACCACGCCGGGGAAGGTCTTGCGGAGACCCTCGATGCGCAGCAACTCGTCTGGTGCGGTCACCAGTTGCCTGTCCGGTGCGGTCACCGGTCGCTCCTCTGGTTCGATGCGGCCCCGCCGCACGAGCGGCGTACGACGAGGCGGGCGGGCAGGATGACGGACTGCGGGGTCCGTCCTTCGATCCGGTCGGCCAGCGCGCGCACGGCGGCCCGCGCCAGGTCGGCGGTCGGCTGGGCGATGGCGGTGATCGGCGGGTCCGTGTGGACGAACCACGGGATGTCGTCGAAGGCGGCGAGCGCGATGTCGTCGGGGACCCGCAGCCCTCGGGCCCGGATCGCGTCCAGCGCGCCGAGCGCCATCAGGTTGTCCGCGGCGAACACGACCTCGGGCGGCTCGGCCAGGGCGAGGAAGCGCTCGGTGGCCCGGCGGCCGCTGGCCGCCTGGAAGTCGCCCTGGCCGATGTAGGCGTCGGGCAGGGCGAGCCCGAGCCGGCGCATCGCGTCCCGGAAGGCCTCGACGCGCTCGTTGCCGGTGGTGGTGGCGGCGGGCCCGGCGATAATGGCGAGCCGGCGGTGACCGAGGCCGTGCAGATGCGCGACGAGATCCTTGACCGCGCCCGTACCGTCGGCCCGGACGACGGGGACGTCGATGCCGGGGATCCAGCGGTCGACGAAGACCATCGGGGTGCCGCTCAGGGCGACGTCCCGCATCAGCGGGGAGCCCCCGTCGGCGGGCGAGACGAGGAGCCCGTCGATCCTGCGGTCGATGAGCGTGCGGATGTGGTGGTCCTGGAGCTCGGGACGCTCGTCGGCGTTGCCGATGATGACGCTGTAGCCGAGCGCGCGGGCCTCCTCCTCGACGAAGCGGGCCAGCTCGGTGAAGTACGGGTTGAGCACGTCACTGATGACCAGGCCGAGCGTGCGGGTCTGCGCGGTGCGCAGCGAGCGGGCGACCGCGTTGGGCCGGTAGCCGAGCGCCTCGACGGCGGCGAGCACGCGGGTACGCGCCTCTTCGCTGACGGACGGATGGCTGTTCAGCACGCGCGACACCGTGGCGACGGACACACCCGCCTCGGCCGCGACATCCTTGATGCCCGCCATGTCCGGACCACCTCCTTGTGGTTTCCGTACACCTCGAAACCCTTGCGCCGACCGGTGGTGAACCAGCCGCCCGGAGCCATGGAATCGATTACACGGACGATTGGAATCGATTCCATGGCCAAAAACAAGCCCCCCTCCCGCGTCCGAGACCGGATCGTGACGGGAGGGGGCTGGGGTGCGGGA
>NZ_JAAXYC010000183.1 GCF_018619185.1 Streptomyces sp. McG3
CTCCGGGGAGGCGGGCGGCGGGCTGGGGGAGAGCATGCCGGGCACGCTACGAGACGGTTCCCCGGGCGGGCCACCCTGTTCTCTGCCCCTCCCGTGGTGGAGCTGGCTCCACCACGGGAGCCCCCGCTCGCTGCGATGTGCCGTGCGCGCGCCGACGGTTGAGTGGACCTCATGAATCCAGCAGCGAGTGCCGCTCGGCCACCGGCCGTTCGGCTCCGGTCCGTGACCCGTTCCTACGGCCGCGAAGGCAGCACGGTGAAAGCGCTCGACGACGTCAGTCTGACCATCCGCCGCGGTACGTTCACCGCCGTCATGGGGCCGTCCGGCTCCGGCAAGTCGACGCTCCTGCACTGCGTCGCGGGCCTGGACCGGCCGACCGGCGGCCGGGTGCTGCTCGGCGACACCGATCTGACCGGGCTGAGCGAGGCCCGGCTGACCCGGCTGCGCCGGGAGCGGATCGGCTTCGTCTTCCAGGCGTTCAACCTGCTGCCCTCCCTGACCGCCGCGCAGAACGTGGCCCTGCCCCTGCGGCTCGCCGGACGGCGGCCGCGCAGGGCCGAGGTGCTCCACGCGCTGGACCGGGTCGGGCTGCGCGAACGGGCCGGCCAGCGGCCCGGCGAGCTCTCCGGCGGCCAGCAGCAGCGGGTGGCGATCGCCCGCGCCCTGGTGACCGGGCCCGAGGTGCTCTTCGGTGACGAACCGACCGGGGCCCTGGACTCCACCGCCGGGCACGTGGTGCTCGGCCTGCTGCGTGCGATGACCGACGAGGGGCGCACCGTGATCATGGTGACCCACGACCCGGTCGCCGCCTCCTTCGCCGACCGGGTCGTCTTCCTCGCCGACGGCCGCGTCCGGGACGAGCTGGACGCGCCCACGGCGGAGCGGGTCGCCGCCCGCATGGCGGCGGGCGCCGCCCCGGCGGCCCCGAAGGGCTCCATCGGTTCGGCGGTGGTCCCGTGCTGACGCCGGTACTGAGCGGGATGCGCCGGCGCTGGGTCACCTTCGTCGGGTCGTTCGTCGCCCTGGCCCTGGGGGTGGGCCTGATCGCGGCCACCGGACTCGCCCTCGCCGCGACGTTCGACGCCCCGGAGCGGGGCCCCGAACGGTTCGCCGCCGCCCCCGTCGTCGTGCGGGCCGCCGATCACCTCCGCGTCGACACCCCGACCGGGACCCGGAGCAAGCCGCTCCACCACCCCGGACCGGTCGGCGAGCGGATCGCCGACCGGCTGGCCGCCCTCGGCCGCACGGTGGCGGACCGGACGTTCCCGGCGGACGTCACGGCTCCTCGCACCGGCACTGATGCCGAGGCGCCGCGTACCGGCGCCGACGCCATGAAGTCGGGACTCCCGCGCGCCGGCGCCGAGGAGCCGCACACCGGCCCTGTCGTCAAGAAGCCGCGCACCGGCCGCGGCGTCGAGGCCCGGGTCGGGCGCCCGTGGCCGGTCGCCGCCGCGGCCCCGTACCGCCTCATCTCGGGCCGGGCCCCCGCCGCCCCCGGCGAGGTCGTCGTCACCACCCGGCCCGGCGGCGACCGGCTCCGCACCGGTGACCTCGTCCAGGTCCGTACCCCGGCCGGAAGCACCCCCCGGACCGTCGTCGGCACCGTCGCCGGCCGGGGCTTCGAGGACGCCGTCTTCTTCACCGACGACGAGGCCGCCCGGATCTCCCCGGACATCGACGCCCTCGTGGTGCACGCCGATGCCACCGCCGTGCGCCGGGCGCTCGGGCCGGACAGCGGCATGGACGTCCTCACCGGCCACGACCGCCGCCGCGCCGACCCCGACCCCGACCGCGACGCCCGGGCCCTGGTCTCCGTCAACGCCCTGCTCGGCACAGCGGCGGGCATCACCCTGTTCGTCTCCGCCGCCGTCGTGGCCTCGACGTTCTCGTTCGCCGTGGCCCAACGACGCCGGGAGTTCGGCCTGTTGCGCACGGTCGGTGCGACGCCCGGCCGAATCCGCCGTACGGTGTGCGCCGAAGCGGCCGTCGTCGGCGTCCTCGCCTCGGCCGCCGGTGTGTGGCTCGGAGCCAGGGGCGCGCCCCTGCTCGTCGGCCGGATGGCCGAAGCGGGCCTCGCACCGCCCCGGTTCGCCCTCGGCGACGCCTCCTGGCCGCTGCACACCGCCTTCTGGACCGGGGTGTTCGTCGCCACGGCGGCGGCCCTGGTCTCCTGCCACCGGGCCGGGCGGACCGCCCCGACCGAGGCGCTGCGCGAGGCTGCCGTCGACAGCCGTGTCATGCCGGCGAGCCGCTGGGCGGCCGCCGTCCTGATCCTGCTCGCCGGACTGGGCCTGCCCGCACTGGCGTTGGCCGTCGACCCCGGCGACCTGCTGGGCCGCAAGTCCTACGTCACCCGGCCCATGCTCCTCATCGTCGGCTGCGCCCTCCTGGCCCCCGTCCTGGTGCGCCCCGTCGGCCGGCTGCTGACCTGGCTGCCCGCACGGCTGCCCGGCGCCACCGGCGTACTGGTCCGGGAGAATACCGCCGCCGGGGTGCGCAGGACCGCGGCCGTCGCCGCGCCCGTCCTCATCACCGTCGCCCTCGCCGCCACCCTGACGGGCACCGTCGCCACCCTGGAGGAGGCCAGGGCCACCGAGGCGCGCACCGCCACGACCGCCGACTTCGTGGTGACGTCGGGACAGGAGGGCCGTCCGCCGGCGCCCGCCTTCGTGGAGCGGGCCCGGGCCGTCGAGGGAGCCGTGGTCAGCGTCTCGCGGTCCACGGCTGTCACCGTCCTCGAAGAGAACACGGCCCTCGTCACCTCCGAGGCCCGCGCGGTCGACCCCGCCCGGCTGGCCGCCGTGTCGGAGCTGCCCGTCACGGCGGGCCGGCTCGCCGATCTCGACGACGACGCGATCGTCGTCAACGAGGAGTGGCTGACCACGCGGGTCGGTGACCGGGTCACCGTCTGGCTGGGCGACGGGCGCAAGACCTCGCTGCGGATCGCCGCCGTCCTGGCCACCGGGACCGGCGACAACGGCGTCTACGTCACCCCGCGCAACGCCGGGGGAGCGGGCGTCGACCGGATCGACGTCAAGGTCGCCGAGGGCGCCGACCGGAGGGCCGTCGCCGCCGCGCTGCACACCGCCGGGGCCGCCACCGGCACGCGGGTCACGACCCGGGCCGCATGGCTGGCCGCGAACGGCCCGGGGCCGGACGACTCCACCAGGACCGGGCTCCGGATGATCCTCGGCATCGCGCTTCTCTGTACGGCGACGGCGCTGGCCAACACCCTGGTCATGGCCACTTCCGACCGGGTCCGCGATCTCGCCGTGCTCCGCCTCGCCGGGGCCACCGTCCCCCAGGTCCTGCGGCTCGTCGCGGCCGAGGCGGTGGTGGCGGTCGGGGTGGGCGCCGTGCTCGGGGCCGTGGTCGCGGCGGTGAACCTGCTGGTGGTGTGGGGTGCGCTGGCCCTGCTGGGCGTCACGTCCGCCGTCGTCGTGCCGTGGGGGACACTCGGCCTCGTCGTCGCGGCCGCCGCGCTCCTGGCCGCCGTCTCCGCCGCCCTGCCGGCCTCGTTCGCCCTACGGACCCGGCCGGTCGAACTCGCGGGCGCCCGCGAGTAAGTCGCCGTCGGCTGCTCACCGGCACCCGCGAGGAGTCGTTGCCGGCTGCTCACCGCCGCCCGTGAGCAGCCGTTGCCGGATCCAGACCGATGCCCGCGAGGAGTCGTTGGCGGATCCACAACGCTCGTGATCAACCCGCCCAGGGCATAGGCTCGCCCCATGGGCAGTCACTCCGCACATCTGCCGGACCCGACCACACCGGCCGGCCGCGAGGGCCTCGACGCCGTTCTCGCCCGGCCCGACCGCGCGGTCGTCGCCCTCGACTTCGACGGCACGCTCGCCGACATCGTCCCGGACCCCGAGCAGGCCCGCGCCCACCCCGGTACGGTGGCCGCGCTCGCCGCGCTCGCGCCGAAGGTCGCCGCCATCGCCGTGATCACCGGCCGCCCGGCCGGTGTCGCGGTGCGCTACGGAGGTTTCGCGGGCGTCCCCGGACTGGAGCACCTCGTCGTGCTCGGGCACTACGGCGCCGAACGCTGGGACGCCGTGACCGGCACCGTGAACACCCCCGCCCCACACCCCGGAGTCGCTGCCGCACGGGCCGAACTCCCCGGCGTACTGCACGAATTCGACTCCTGGCACGGCACCTGGATCGAGGAGAAGGGCCAGGCCGTCGCCGTCCACACCCGGCGCGCCGAGGACCCGCAGGCGGCCTTCGAGACGCTGCGCGGTCCCCTCGGCGAGCTGGCGGCGCGGCACGGGCTGATCGTCGAACCGGGCCGCCTGGTCCTGGAGTTGCGCCCGCCCGGGATGGACAAGGGCGTCGCGCTCGCCACGTTCGTCGCCGAGTTGGACGCCGAGTCCGTCATCTACGCGGGCGACGACCTCGGGGACCTCGCCGCGTTCGCCGCGGTGGAGAAGCTGCGGAGCGAGGGCCCGGACGGCATCCCCGGCCTCCTGGTGTGCAGCGGCAGCACCGAGGTGACCGAACTGGCCGAGCGGGCCGACCTGTCGGTGCCGGGCCCGGCCGCGGTGGTCGCTTTCCTGGCGGCACTGGCCGAGCGGCTCTGAGCCGTACCAGGAGACCGGCTCACCCCTGCCGCAGCGCCTCCAACTGGTCCAGGAACCACTGCTGGGGCGGCAGCGCGGTGGCCGCCTCGGCCAGTCGCTTCGTGCGGCCGGACCGCTCGTCGCCGCTCATCGTCAGCGCCTCGTGCAGGGCCTCCGCCGTGCCCGTCACGTCGTACGGGTTCACCACGATCGCGTCCTCGCCCAGCTCCTCGTACGCCCCCGCCTCCCGCGACAGCACCAGCGCGCAGCCCTGGTCGGAGACGACGGGGACCTCCTTGGCGACCAGGTTCATCCCGTCGCGGATCGGGTTGACCAGAGCCACGTCCGCCAGCCGGTACGCGGCCAGCGAGCGGGCGAAGTCGTCCTTGACGTGGAGCACGACCGGCGTCCAGCTCTCCGTGCCGTACGCCCCGTTGATCTCCGTGGCCAGGGTCTGTACCGCCGCCGTGTAGTCCCGGTAGACGGCGAGGTCCTGCCGGGAGGGGTAGGCGAAGGCGATGTGCACGACGCGCTCACGCCACTCGGGACGGGCCTCCAGCAGGGCCCGGTACGCGTGCATACCGCGCACGATGTTCTTGGACAGCTCGGTGCGGTCGACCCGGACGATGGTCTTCCGGCCCTCGCCCACCTGCTCCCGCAGCGCCGCCATCCGCTCGTCCACGTCGGCCTCGTGCGAGCGCCGGCGCAGGAAGTCCGCGTCGGCCCCCAGGCCGTGCACCCCGATCCTGGTGCGGCCCGTCCCGCCGAGGATCTCCGTGCAGCAGCCGATGAACGCGTCCGCCCAGCGGCGGGTCAGGAACGCGGCCCGGTCCGCGCCGAGGATGCCGTGCAGCAACTGCTCAGCGATGTCGTCGGGCAGCAGCCGGAAGTAGTCGACGGGCGCCCACGGGGTGTGCGAGAAGTGGCCGATCCGCAGGTCGGGGCGCAGCTCACGGAGCATCCCGGGGACCAGCGCCAGGTGGTAGTCCTGGACGAGGACGGACGCCCCGGGGCCCGCCTCCTCGGCGAGCGCCTCGGCGAAGGCCCGGTTGTACGTCTCGTACGACGCCCACTGGCGGCGGAACTCCGCGTCGAAGACCGGCTCGACGGGCGTCTGGTAGAGCAGGTGGTGGACGAACCACAGCACCGAGTTGGCGATGCCGTTGTACGCGTCGGCGTGCACCTCCGCGTCGATGTCGAGCATCCGCACGCCCGCCTCGCCGACCCCGCGCCGCACCGCCTCGCGGTCCCCGTCGCCGAGGGCCGCGCAGACCCACAGCTTGTCGTCGACGGCGCTCAGCCCGGAGACGAGACCTCCGCCGCCGCGCTTGGCGTCGAGTGTCCCGTCCTCGCCGAGCGTGTACGAGACGGGGCCGCGGTTGGACGCGACGAGGACCTGGGCGGTGGAGGCGGCGGCTGCGGGTTCGGGTTCGGCGTGCTCGGAGACCATGTAGCGGAACCTAGCCCGTTCGGGAAGCCCCCAAACGCCTCGGAGCCTCATGCCGCGTGGCGTTCCGCGTACTCCGCGATCTCCCGCATCGGCGGCCGCTCCTCCGTGTCCACCGCATGGGTGCGGGGCACGAAGCCGTCCTCGCCGCGCTCGAACTGGGTCAGCGCGGGCCGCACCAGATGGCCCCGGGACAGCCGCAGCTGCGCCGTGCGGTAGATCGCCGCCGCCATCCGGCCCAGCGCCTGCCCGTCCTGGTGGCGGTGTCTGCGTACGCCGACGTCGACCTGGCCCAGCGCGTCCAGGCCCACCGTGTGCAGCGCGTCCACGAGCAGCCCCAGCTCCACTCCGTAACCGACCGGGAACGGCAGCCGCTCCAGCAGGGACCGCCGCACCGCGTACTCCCCGCCCAGCGGCTGCACGAACCCGGCCAGCTGCGGCCAGTGCAGATTGAGCAGGGGCCGTGCCACCAGTTCGGTGACCCGCCCGCCCTGACCGGCGGTGTCGCCGAGCGGGCGGTCGTACATCGCCTTGACGAACTGGACGGCAGGATCGGTGAGCAGCGGCCCGACCGTGCCCGAGACGAAGTCCGCCGAGAAGTCCTTCAGGTCTGCGTCGATGAAGCAGACGATCTCGCCGCTGGTCACCAGGAGTGACCGCCACAGCACCTCGCCCTTGCCGGGCAGGGCCGGGATCCGGGGCAGGATCGCGTCCCGGTGGACCACCCGGGCGCCCGCCGCCCGGGCCACGGCGGCGGTGGCGTCGGTGGAGCCGGAGTCGATCACCACGAGTTCGTCGACGAGCCGGACCTTCTCCATCAGCTCCCGGCGGATCGTCGCCACGATCGCGCCGACCGTGGCCTCCTCGTTCAGCGCGGGCAGCACCACGCTCACCGACGTGAGGCGCGGATCGGCGTCCCGGGCGTCGGTGAGCCGGTTCAGCGGGCGGTCGCCGGACGACCAGGAACGCCTGGTCAGCCAGCGTTCCACCTCTTCGAGCACGGTCGGCACTCCCTGTGTGTGATCCATCTCGCGGTTCGGACGACTATCTCAACGGTCCGGTGCTTCGGTTACAGTCTTGAACAACGCGTATGGCCGTCGCATGTCGGGGTCGGACCGCACATAAACGCCTGGATCGAAGATCCAGCGCCATAAGAGCTCATCCAGAGGGACTGAGGGAACGGCCCGTTGAAGTCCCGGCAACCCTCCTGCCGACCGCGAGGTCACGGTGGGGAAGGTGCCAATTCCGTCTTGCGGCGAAATGCGTCGCAGGGAAGATGAGGAGAAAGGGACCTCCGCCATCATGGCTGTTCAGACCGTTGCAGGTAACACCGCTGCTGCCGCCCCGGCCGTCGATCTCGGCCCCGCCGTGGCGCTTTCCTGCCGCGAGTGCGGCGAGCGTTTCGAGCTCGGCCCCCTTTTCGCCTGTGCGTCCTGTTTCGGGCCGCTGGAAGTGGCCTACGACCTGCCCACCGGCTCCCCGGAGGAGCTGCGCGAGCGCATCGAGGCCGGCCCGGACAACATCTGGCGCTACGCCCCGCTGCTGCCGGTGCCCGCGGACGTCGCGGAGAAGCCCAACATCAACCCCGGCTTCACCAAGCTCGTCAAGGCCGACAACCTCGCCCGTGAGCTGGGCGTCACCGGCGGCCTGTACGTCAAGGACGACTCCGGCAACCCGACGCACTCCTTCAAGGACCGTGTCGTCGCCATCGCCGTCGAGGCCGCCCGCGCCTTCGGCTTCACCACCCTCTCCTGCTCCTCCACGGGCAACCTGGCCGGAGCCGTCGGCGCCGCCGCCGCCCGGGCCGGACTGCGCTCCTGCGTGTTCATCCCGCACGACCTGGAGCAGGGCAAGGTCGTCATGGCCGCGGTGTACGGCGGTGAGCTGGTCGGCATCGAGGGCAACTACGACGACGTCAACCGCTTCTGCTCCGAGCTCATCGGCGACCCGCTCGGCGAGGGCTGGGGCTTCGTCAACGTCAACCTGCGCCCGTACTACGGCGAGGGCTCCAAGACCCTGGCGTACGAGATCTGCGAGCAGCTCGGCTGGCGGCTGCCCGACCAGATCGTCATCCCGATCGCGTCCGGCTCCCAGCTCACGAAGATCGACAAGGGCTTCCAGGAGCTGATCAAGCTCGGCCTCGTCGAGGACCGGCCGTACAAGATCTTCGGCGCCCAGGCCGAGGGCTGCTCCCCGGTCTCCGCCGCCTTCAAGGCGGGCCACGACGTGGTGCGCCCGCAGAAGCCGAACACCATCGCCAAGTCGCTGGCCATCGGCAACCCGGCGGACGGCCCGTACGTCCTGGACATCGCCCGCCGCACCGGTGGCGCGGTGGAGGACGTGACCGACGAGCAGGTCGTCGACGCGATCAAGCTGCTGGCGCGCACCGAGGGCATCTTCGGCGAGACGGCGGGCGGCGTGACGCTCGGCGTGACGAAGAAGCTCGTCGAGGCGGGCGTGATCGACCCGGCGCTCACCACCGTCGTCCTGAACACCGGCGACGGCCTCAAGACGCTGGACGCGGTCTCCGCGACCTCGCAGGCCACGGCGACCATCAAGCCGAGCCTGGACGCGTTCCGCGCCGCGGGTCTCGCCGCCGGCTGATCACCAGAGACTTCAGGAAGGCACTTACCATGAGCGTCAAGGTCCGCATCCCCACCATCCTCCGTACGTACACGGGCGGCCAGGCCGAGGTCCCGGCGGAGGGCGCCAAGCTCTCCGAGGTCATCGAGTCCCTGGAGAAGGACCACCCGGGCATCGCGGCCCGCGTCCTGGACGACCAGGGCAAGCTGCGCCGCTTCGTGAACGTGTACGTCAACGACGACGACGTGCGCTTCGAGGGCGGCCTGGACGCGGCCACGCCGGACGGCGCGGGCGTCTCGATCATCCCCGCGGTCGCCGGCGGCTGCTGAACCGTCCTGGCCGCTCCACGGCGGCCCATCGCACCTCTGTGTGACCACAGTTGCCCCCTCCGCGAGAGAAGCGGAGGGGGCAATTCTGTATGGTTGAGCACGGTACAGTTGGGGAAGCCCCGTCCGCTGCCCGTGCCGCCCGCATATGAGAATGCGCCCGGCCCCGATAAGAAGCAGCCAAAGTACGTGAACCTCTTGCGGCATAAGTGCCCTTTGCCTGGCCCGACTTGCCCGTAAATCTCAGCAAACCCGCATATTCGCGTGTTCTTCTGTGCCCAGAATTCTCGTCCGATTGACCTGTTGCAGAGGGCAGTTGGGCGGATACATTCGGCCGCGGTCGACGCGCTGCGGCGCCGCACACCCTCTCCTGTCGGGGGGTGAGTTCCGACCCGGGCCCGCGAAGTGCGGTCCCGTGCAAGGGCCAGTAATAGGGGAGTTAGGCATGGCTCAGGGCACCGTCAAGTGGTTCAACGCGGAGAAGGGGTACGGCTTCATCGCGGTCGACGGTGGTGCGGATGTTTTCGTCCACTACAGCGCGATCCAGATGGACGGGTACCGCACCCTCGAAGAGGGTCAGCGAGTTGAATTCGAGATCTCGCAGGGCCAGAAGGGGCCCCAGGCCGACATGGTCAAGCTCGCCGTCGGCTGAGCTCGGCGCGGTCGTCCGACGACACTACTCACGCACGCAGGGCCCGGCCCCCGGATCAGGGGACCGGGCCCTCCGTGCGTTCGAAGCGCCCTCCGGGAGCCCGGTCCGGGGGACGCGGCTGTCCACATCCGACGGGGGACGCTTGCACTCGCAGGGGTCGAGTGCTAATCATTGGCGTTAGCACTCTCCAGGTGAGAGTGACAGAAACTTGGACCGGGCCGGTGAGGCCCGCAGGCGCGGTGGGGCAAGGAACCACCACGCAGGCAGGCCGTCCGTCGCGGGCGCCTCTCGGTCCGGAGAAATCCACCCCTGTCCGGGAGGACCACTTCACATGGCCAAGATCATCGCGTTCGACGAGGAGGCACGGCGCGGTCTCGAGCGCGGGATGAACCAGCTCGCCGACGCCGTCAAGGTCACCCTCGGCCCCAAGGGCCGTAACGTCGTCCTCGAGAAGAAGTGGGGCGCGCCCACGATCACCAACGATGGTGTTTCCATCGCCAAGGAGATCGAGCTCGAGGACCCGTACGAGAAGATCGGTGCGGAGCTGGTCAAGGAGGTCGCCAAGAAGACGGACGACGTCGCCGGCGACGGTACGACCACCGCCACCGTTCTGGCTCAGGCTCTCGTCCGCGAGGGTCTGCGCAACGTCGCCGCAGGCGCCAACCCGATGGCCCTCAAGCGGGGCATCGAGAAGGCCGTCGAGGCCGTCTCCGCCGCTCTGCTGGAGCAGGCCAAGGACGTGGAGACCAAGGAGCAGATCGCTTCGACCGCCTCCATCTCCGCCGCCGACACCGAGATCGGCGCCAAGATCGCCGAGGCGATGGACAAGGTCGGCAAGGAAGGCGTCATCACCGTCGAGGAGTCCCAGACCTTCGGTCTGGAGCTTGAGCTCACCGAGGGTATGCGCTTCGACAAGGGCTACATCTCCGCGTACTTCGCGACCGACATGGAGCGTATGGAGGCGTCGCTCGACGACCCGTACATCCTGATCGTCAACTCGAAGATCGGCAGCGTCAAGGACCTCATCCCGCTGCTGGAGAAGGTCATGCAGTCGGGCAAGCCGCTGCTGATCATCGCCGAGGACGTCGAGGGCGAGGCGCTCTCCACCCTGGTCGTCAACAAGATCAAGGGCACGTTCAAGTCCGTCGCCGTCAAGGCTCCGGGCTTCGGTGACCGCCGCAAGGCCATGCTCGCGGACATCGCCATCCTCACCGGTGGCACCGTGATCTCCGAGGAGGTCGGTCTCAAGCTGGAGAACGCCGGCCTGGACCTGCTCGGCCGTGCCCGCAAGGTCGTCATCACCAAGGACGAGACCACGATCGTCGACGGCTCCGGTGACAGCGACCAGGTTCAGGGTCGCGTCAACCAGATCCGTGCCGAGATCGAGAACTCCGACTCGGACTACGACCGCGAGAAGCTCCAGGAGCGTCTGGCGAAGCTGGCCGGCGGCGTGGCCGTCATCAAGGCCGGCGCCGCCACCGAGGTGGAGCTCAAGGAGCGCAAGCACCGCATCGAGGACGCTGTGCGCAACGCCAAGGCCGCCGTCGAGGAGGGCATCGTCGCCGGTGGTGGCGTGGCTCTGCTCCAGGCCTCGGCCGTCTTCGACAAGCTCGACCTCACGGGCGACGAGGCGACCGGCGCCAACGCCGTGAAGCTCGCGCTGGAGGCCCCGCTCAAGCAGATCGCCGTCAACGGTGGTCTTGAGGGTGGCGTCGTCGTGGAGAAGGTCCGCAACCTGCCGATCGGTCACGGCCTCAACGCCGCGACCGGCGAGTACGTCGACATGATCGCCGAGGGCATTCTCGACCCGGCGAAGGTCACGCGCTCCGCTCTGCAGAACGCCGCGTCCATCGCCGCGCTCTTCCTCACCACCGAGGCCGTCATCGCCGACAAGCCCGAGAAGGCCGGCGCGGCCGCTCCGGGCGGCATGCCGGGCGGTGACATGGACTTCTGATCCGCCGCGGAGGCCCCGGGCCCGCCCGGGAGCCCTCCGGCTGATCGAAGTTCGCCGTACGTCCCACAGGGGCGGCATCTCCTTCACGGGAGATGCCGCCCCTGTGGCGTTCACGGGATGGCGGTTTGTGCCTTCGGGGTCAGACGGTCAGTTGGTCGAGGATGCCGGCCACGTCCGCCGGCTTGAGCAGGAACCCGACGTGGCTGGTGGCCAGGGTGTGTACGTCGTACGGGTTGCCGGGCGTCAGCGCGTTGGCTTCGGCGATCAGGCGGTCCTGCATGGCCACGGGAAGCGATCGGTCCTCGGTGAGACGGATGTAGGAGCGGGCGATGGTGCCCCAGGTGTCCGCGTGGCCGCGAGCGTCGGACATCATCACCGCCAGGGACTCGTCCGGCTGAAGGATGTTGAGGAAGGCCCGGAACTGTTCATCGGTGCTGTCCGCCATCATCGCCGCTTTGAGCCCGGCCAGCATGACCGGGTCGGCGGTGCGGTAGTTCGCCCGGCCGACGCCGAGTCCGGCGGGATCGCCGACGTTCAGCGCGGCCAGCGGGGCCATCAGGTTGTCGGCGAACTCGGGCTCCTGCATGTACGCGATGGGGTTGGAGTGTTCCACGCACGACCAGCCGGAGACGTAGACGAGCCGGTCCACCAGGTCAGGAATCGTGTTGCCCACACCGGTGATGGTGGTTCCACCGAGGCTGGCGCCCACCAGGACCACCGGCCCGTGCTCGGCCACCCGCCGGACGACGTCGACGACCATGTCGACGTTGTCCTGAAGGGTGACCCCGGCCAGTTCGGAGGGTTCGGCCGCCCACGCGTCAAGGTCCTGCGGGGCCTGGTAGGCGGCAGAGTACTGCGCGTCGAAGCCGTGCCCCGGCAGGTCCACGGCGAAGCTGCGGTGCCCGAGCAGCGCCAGCTCGCGCTGGATGGGAGCCCACATGAACGAGCTGCTGCACACGCCGTGCACGAGCACGAACGTCGGCTGGGCCTCGCGGGCCTCGCGGGCCTTGCGCGGACGGGGAGAGTTGCTGGAGAGAGATGTCATTCGGGTCGGTCCTATGTCCGGTGGGCGGCGCGGCGGGCATGCCTGAAGGCTGATGCCGACGCGGTGCGCCGCCGAAGTCGAAGAGGGAAACGGGCACGCCTGTCGCCAGGCGCAGCACGGTTCGGTGGCCGGGCGCACGCAGGCCGACGGCAGCGACAACCAGCGTCGGCCACCTGGTCAGGGGCAGCACAAGACGTGGATGCGCCCACCGGCAGGAGTGCGCGTCGACGGTCAGGGCCGAGCGGCGCCCGCAGGGCAGTGCCGTGAGACACGGTGGCCTTCTGCGGGTTCCTCGGCCGGCGCCGGTCGCTGAGCGACTGCGGCGGCAGACGTCTTAGGCGCTGCGGAGACGAACGAACATGTAGGACATGCCGAGGACCCTACCAAAACCACGGATCACCACTCCACGAAGCGTCAGGTCTCGCCGGTCCACCGCCTGATCTGTTGGGAGGCACCCTGCGAAGGCCGACTCCTGACGCCCAGGAAGCTGCTGGCGGGTTACTCGGCACCTGGTTCGCCGCTCCACCGCGCTCACGTTCGCCGCCCGTGCGACCGGGCCCGCCGAGCTGTCCCTCCTCCTGCGCGGGAGTGCGGGCGGCTCCGCCGTTCTCCCCGCATGCTTGGGTGCAGGCGGGGGGACGTGCGGTCGGCGAGCAGGCGGAACCGGCGGATCTGCGTCCCTTGATGGTGGTGACGGCAGACGGAGGGGGTCCGGGTGAGCACGGTGGCGGGGACGACGGAGGCGGACGAGGGCCGCGGGCCTGAGAAGACGGCCGCGCCGCACGCGCGGGAGCCCGAAGAGGGGTCCGCCGGGGAGCAGCGTGCCGGAGCGCAGTCCATCGGGAAACAGCCCGACCGAGATGCCGCGGAGAAGTTCGCAGAGGGGTCCACCGAGGGCGGGCCGGGTGCGGGCCCGTCCCCTCTCCGGCTCCTCCTCTCCCGGGTCCGTCCGCACCGGGGCGTGCTCGTTCGCGCGGGTCTGCTCTCGCTCGCCGGATCCGTCGCGGGCCTCGCGATGCCGCTGATGGCGAAACACGCGGTCGACGCGTTCGCCGCGGACCGCTCGCCCGCGGGACCGCTCGTGGCGCTGACCGCGCTCGTGCTGGTGGGAGCCTGCCTCTCCGCGTACGGCCGCTATCTCATGTCCCGTACGGGAGAGGGCGTCGTCCTCCGGGCACGCGATCAACTCGTGGGACGCATCATGCGGTTGAAGGTCCCGGCGGTGGACCGGCTGACCCCGGGCGACCTCCAGTCGCGCGTGACCAGTGACACGACCCTCCTGCGGACGGTCCTCTCCAGCGGCCTGGTCGAGTCGTTCAACAGCGTGCTGATGCTGCTGGGGACGATCGGCTTCATGGCGTACATGGACCTGACGCTGCTCGGCGTGACGCTGGTGGTGATCGTCGGCATCGGCGCCGTGACCTCCCTGCTCATGCCGCGCATCCAGCGGGCGCAGCTCCGCGCCCAGGAGTCCGTGGGCGCGATGGGTGCGGCACTGGACCGGGTGCTCCAGGCGTTCCGCACGGTCAAGGCGAGCGGGGCGGAGGAGCGGGAGACGGCGGCCGTCGCGGCGGCCGCCCGGCACGCGCACGACCGGGGCGTCTCGGTGGCACGGTGGTCGTCGGTCTCCGACGTCACGATGGCGATGTCGATCCAGCTGGCGTTCCTGGCGGTGCTGGGCGTGGGCGGCGCACGGGTCGCGTCCGGCTCGCTGGAGATCTCGTCGCTGATCGCGTTCCTGCTCTACCTCTTCTATCTGATGGGCCCGATCGGCGGTCTGGTCGAGGGCTGGACGGGCTTGCAGAGCGGGCTGGCGGCGGTCCGCAGGATCGACGAGGTCGAGTCCCTGCCCGGCGAACCGGCCGCCGCGCCCGGAGCCGTAGCGCAGGAGATCCCCGCGACCCCGCTCGGCGTCACGTTCCAGGACGTGACGTTCGGGTACGGGGGCGAGCGGGCCCCCGCCCACAAGGGGGTGACGTTCGAGGTCCCGACCGGCGGTCTGGTCGCGCTGGTCGGCCCGTCCGGGGCGGGCAAGTCGACGGTGTTCAGCCTGCTGGAGCGCTTCTACGACCACGACTCCGGCACCATCACCGTGGACGGCCGGGACATCCGGGACTGGCCGCTGGCCGAGCTGCGGGGCTCGCTGGCGTACGTGGAACAGGACGCGCCGGTCCTGGCCGGGACGCTGCGGGAGAACCTCGTCTTCGCCGCCCCGGAAGCCGAGGAGAAGGCGCTGGCGGCCGCGGTGGTCCGCACCCGCCTGGACACGCTGGTCGACCGGCTGCCGGAGGGCCTGGACACGGCGGTCGGTCACCGCGGCGTCACCCTCTCCGGCGGTGAACGCCAGCGGATCGCCATCGCCCGGGCCCTGTTGCGCCGCCCCCGGCTGCTGCTGCTCGACGAGGTGACCTCGCAACTGGACGCGGTCAACGAGCAGGCGCTGCGGGACGTGATCCTCGAACTGGCGGAACATACGACGGTGTTGGTCATCGCGCATCGCCTCTCCACCGTCCGGCACGCGGACCGCATCGTGGTCCTGGAGGACGGCCGGGTCCGCACGGCGGGCACGCACGAGGAGCTGATCGCCGGGGACGACCTCTACCGCGAGCTGGCGACGACGCAGCTCGCGGCGGACGCGCGGTGAGGCTTCAGCGGGCGTAGTCCGTGCGACGGTGGGAGTTCGCGGACGGGCTCGTGGGCGGGGTCGCGGCACCGGTCTCGGGCGGGGTCTCGCGCGGGGCGCGGTGGGCATCACTAAGCTGGCCGGCAGCCATGGGGATCGTTTCTTTCGATGGAGGTCGATCTTCGGTGGTCAGACCCCTGTCGGTGTTGGAGCACCGGCGGGGGTCGACTCTTTGGTCCAGGTCCTCCGCACGCCAGAGCCTGGCGCCCGTGTGTCGCAACTCGATCACGAATTGTCAACTTCGCAGCCAGGGTGGGTGGG
>NZ_JAAXYC010000184.1 GCF_018619185.1 Streptomyces sp. McG3
GACCCGCCCGCCCGCGGGACCTGGCCGAAGCACGATCCCCCGGACGCTCGGAGGCGTCCGGGGGATCGGGAGACCGGTTCGATCAGCTGAAGAGAAGAGCCGGGGAGAAGAGCGAGAGGGAGACGGAGACGGAGTCGGAGACAAGGCCGGATTGACCTAGTTTGACCGGATCGACGGGGCTGACGGACCCTGACAGGGACCGTCAGGCGGCCAGGTCCTTCTCCCCCAGGTCGCCCCGTCCGGAACCGGGCCGCGGCTCGGGGATGCCCATCGCCTCGCCGTGCTCGTCCGCGTACGCGACGTCCGCGCTCTTCGACCGGACGAACCAGCCCACGCGCGACGAGCGGGCGATCGCCGCCATCAGCGGGGTCAGCAGCGCCATGGCGAGCGGGGCCAGCAGCAGGGCGACGGCCGTACCGAGGGCGAAGCCGCCGATCACGTCGGTCGGGTAGTGGACGCCCATGTAGACCCGGCTGAACCCGGCGAAGAGCGCGAGGCCGATCGCGACGAAGCCGAACTTCCGGTTCGCCACGAAGATGCCGACGGCGATGCCCATCGCCAGGGTGGAATGGTCGCTGACGAACGAGAAGTCCGTCTTGCCGTGGATCAGGACCTCAAGGCCTTCGTGGTCGTTGAACGGGCGCGGCCGTTCGACGAAACCGCGGATCGGAACGTTGATGAGGATCGCGATGGCGGCGGCGAGCGGCGCCCAGACGATGGCGGCGGCAGCCGTCACCGAGTCCTCGGCCGTCCCGCGCTTGCGCATGCTCCACCAGCACCACAGGCCCACCAGCACCAGGCCGAACATGATCCCGTACTCGCCGACGAACTCCATGACCCGGTCGAACCAGGTCGGAGCGGCCTTCGCGAGACCGTTGATGTCGTAGAGCAGACTGACGTCCGGGTTCGACCCGTCGAGTTCGAGTCCAGCCATCTGCTGCGGCCCCTTGCCTTGTCTGCTTCTTCTGCTGCGACGCGCGTCCTTGCACGCCGCCGTGGTCGAACCCCCGTGTCCGGTGCTGTCCGCTACCGCACTGCGCGACATCGCCGTACCGCGTCACCGCGACGCATGGTCCGTGCGCATGCCGTTCCCGTCCCCTGTCCAGGGAACGGCCCGGCTGTCGTGTGCGTTCCACTCTCCACCGAATGATCACCATGACGTTATCGAAGAGTGACTCGTCATCGCAGCTCAGGGCCCAGGCTTCACAGAGAGTTCCGGACACGGCCGACTGCCCGTCAGCACCCTTGGCCCCTCCGGAAGCCCCGGACGTTACACCCGTACGGGAGACGCCGGGAAACGCCTGGAGCCGCCGGGGAATGTGCGGGAGACACCCGGGAGGCACCTGGGAGACATCCGTCACCCTGGGGGCAGATCCGTCGGAAGGGCGGCGGCGCCGTCCTTGGTGACCCGTGTCGCACCGAAGTAGTCCGGCGTATCGATCTTGTCGAACCGGATGACCGCCCCGGTGAACGGCGCGTTGATCATATAGCCGCCCCCGACGTACAGACCGACGTGCCGGATCGCACGCGAGTTGGTGAGGTCGTCGGAGAAGAACACCAGATCCCCCGGGAGCAGCTCGTCCCGCGAGGGATGCGGGCCCGCGTTGTACTGGTCGTTGGCGACGCGCGGCAGCTCGATGCCGACGGTCCGGTACGCCGCCTGGGTCAGCCCCGAACAGTCGAACCGGCCCTGCTGCTCCGGCGTACCGTTGCCGCCCCACAGATACGGCGTGCCGAGCTTCTTCTGTGCGAAGTAGATGGCCCCGGCGGCCTGCCGGGAAGGCGCGACACGGCCAACGGGCCGGGCGAAGCTCTTCTCCAGCGAACGGATGATCTTGACGTAGTTCTGCGTCTCCTTGTACGGCGGGACGCCGCCGTACTTGATCACCGCATAGGCGCCGGCGTTGTACGCGGCGAGCATGTTGCTCGTCGGGTCGCCCGGCACCTTCTTCACGTACCCGGCGAGCTCGCAGTCGTACGAGGCGGCCGAGGGGATCGCGTCGGCGGGGTCCCACACGTCCCGCCTGCCGTCGCCGTTGCCGTCGATCCCGTGCGTGGCCCACGTACCGGGGATGAACTGGGCGATGCCCTGAGCGGCGGCGTGGCTCTGCGCCTGCGGGTTCCAGCCGCTCTCCTGGTACAACTGCGCGGCCAGCAGCGCCGGGTTGATGGCGGGACAGAGGTTGCCCCACTTCTGCACCAGCGGCTGGAACCGCGCCGGGACCGCCCCCTTGGCCAGCGCGACGGCACCGCCGCCCCCCGACCCGGCGAGCCCGGCGGCGGCGGAGTACGTACCGACGACGAGCAGCGCCAGGAAGCACATGACCATGCCGACGCCGATGCCACCGAACACCCAGAATTTCCGCACCCCTCAACCATCCCCCATCGGGGCGCGCTTCAGAGCCTTTTTCGACGGTGTGTACGAGTCATCCGCGGCACACCACCGGCGCACCCGAAGCACACGGGGGCGCCGACGGCTCACCGGCACCAGGGGTGACGCGGCCTCAGCCGCCCGCCCCCGACCAGAAGTCGGAGCGGACGTTGGGGCGGGGCAGCGGATAGACGTCCTTGTACGCCGGACCGTTCGGCTCGGCGGTGGGAGCGGCGACCTCGGACTCCTTCACGCACGGGCTGTCGGCCTCCAGGAAGGCCTGTCCCTTCCCCCGGAAGGAGACGCTGACACCGAATCCGCTCTTCGTGACCGCGTAGACCGCCGGGAACTTCTCGTCCTTGTTGACCGCCTTGATCCGGTAGTCGTTCTTCCGCCAGAACGTCTCCGCACGGTCCAGGAACGTCTGACGGAGTTCGGGGGAGACGACGGTCATGACGGCCCGCCGACGGGTCACACCGCAGGCGCGCGTGGTGGTCGGCCCGTGCGCCCACCGCACATCGGGGTCGATGCCCTTCAGGACCGCGTCCAGCATCGCGTCGGACTGCTCGGCAGCCTCCTGCATGTCCATCCCGCGCTCCTTTCCGGTGCTCACGCCGCCGTCACGCGCGCTTACGTCCTCACTCCCGCACCCGGACAGCACAACCCCCAGGGCAAGGAGCACCGCGCCGAGGGGCAGAGCCCGCTTCGCTCGACTCACTTCGGTTCCTCCATCTTGAGCCGGTCGGCGTTGCCCGACACGATCAGGGCGATGCTGTCCGCGGACACGGCGTCGCGTTCCGGGCTGAAGTAGTTCGAGTGCGAGTCCAGACTGATACCGCTCCCGCTGACGAGCGGCGGACCGTCGGCCACCGGGAAGCGCCGCGCCCCGAACGCCTTGCTCGCCGGATCCTTCCCGAACCACAGGTCGTCGTCACCCGGATCGGCCAGATCGCCGCCCAGATAGGCCCCACCGGGGCCACCCAGGGCCAGCCCGATGCCGCCCACCACCACCTGGGTCTTCGAGGGCAGCTTGGTCACCGGGTCGTTGGCTGCGGCGCCCACGAAGACGTGCTCGCTGCCGACGCCGAGATCCACGGCGTGGTCGACGCCCACCCCCGGACTGCCGACCAGGATGATGTCGTCGACCCCGGGAATCCCGCCGGGCCGGGCCGCCGCGGCGCCCACGGTCCGGGACCCGTAGGAGTGCCCGATGGCCGTCATGTGCGGGTCCTTGTTCTGGTTGGTCACGGAGATCCCGTCCATGAAGCCGCGGTAGGCCTCCCCGCCCTTCTCGGCGCGCCCCGTACCCATGACGGCGAAGTAGCCCGCCGCCCCGTCCTTGTCCGGCAGTTGCGGCGCGTCGTACCCGAGCCAGACGATGGACGCAGTGGAGTCGTCGTACCCCTGCGCCCCGATCGCGGTGTCCCGGGCCCGCCCGAGGTCGTTCTTGGCGAACTCCTCGTCGAGCGAGGTGTTGAGCCCCGGTACGTACGCCGACACGTGCTGGGAGGCATCCGGGTTGCCGAACGAGACGATGGCCCGCCCGTTGCCCTCGTCCCCGATCCCGATGAGATACATGGGTGGCTTGCCGTTCTCCTTCAACTGCCGGTCGATCTCCCGCAACCCGGCCAGCTGGTCACGGGCCTTGTCGGTGTCGACCCCCTCCAGCTTGTCGATCAGCGCGGGAAGGTTCCTGCGGTTGGCGGCGTCGCGCGCGAGGACCGGGATGCCGTCGAGGTTGCCGATCCGCTCCGGGACGAGCTCGATGTACCGTTCGCGCTCCTCCGGCGAGAGCCCGTCCCACCAGGCCTTGTTCCCGGCGGGCGTGGCGTTCTGCGGGATCCGCCCGCTCAGGTGCGCGCGCTCGGCGTCCCGCACCTCGGCGTCGACCCGCGCCCCCGAGCCGGGTATCGCCAGCCCGGCGCCGGCGCCGCCGACCGCCTTGTTCCAGTCCCAGGCGGCGCCGACGTAGTCGCCCCGATCCCACTTCTCGCCCGCGCCCTGGGTGTCGCGCCCCCACTGGTCGACGATGCGCTGACCACTCTCGCCCGGCCGCAGGACCGCGTCGACGACCCCTTGGACGTCGCCGCCCAGCCCGTCCCCGAGGAACCCGTCGAGGAACCCGCCGCCGTTGGGGCCCGGGGGTCTACCCGCGTCGACCGGCACGATGGCATCGCTCGGGGGGAAGGCGTCGCCGCCTTGGTCGCCGTCCTGGCCGCCCCCTTGGGGACCTGAAGTGTCACCGGAGCCGTTGCCACCGCTCCCGCCGCTGCCCGCGGTGCTGCCGCTGTCTCCGCCAGTACCGCCGGTGCCGTCGGTGCCGTCGGTGCTTCCGGTGCCGCCAGTGCCTCCGGTGGTCGTGGTCCCTCCGGTGTCAGGGGCGCCACCGCTGGTACCGGTGCTGCCGGCACCACCGGTGAGACTGGACTCGTCACCACCGCCGCCGTCGGCTCCCGCACCGCCGTCCGTACCGGCACCCGAAGCATCATCGCGCCCGCTGCCGTTGCCGGCGCTGTTCCCGCTCCCGCTCCCGCTCCCGCTGCTGCTGCCGTCGGCGCTCCCGCCGCCGGCCACGACGTCGTGCCCCGGCGCAGGGCACGAGCCACCGGTGAGTTCGCAGATCGCGCTACGGATCTCCGCGGTGAGCTGCCGGCCGGTTCCGGTGGCCGTCAGCCCGCCGACGAGCGCGACGACCACGAGGACGAGGCCCAGATACTCCAGCGCGGTCTGCCCGGCGTCGCGGCGGAGCTTCATCATCCGGGCGAAGCTGAACAGCCGTTGCTCGGCCCGCTGCTCCAGACCGCTCCGGAACCATCGACGGCTCCCCGGCCGGCACAGCAGCACGATGACGGCCGTCGGTATCACCAGCCGGGCGACACCTCCCGCCCCGGCCCCGCCGCTCAGCTCCGCGAGAGCGCCGAGGACGATCCACGCCTGAACGGCGAGAAGCCCGTACCAGACCCGGACGCCGCCCTTACGGACGTACAGCGACAGCACAAAGGCGCCGATGCCGGGTAACGACGCGTAGACCAACAGCCCGAGAAGGTACCCGTCGACCGCGTCCACCGAGGACGCCGTCGACAGTGCCCTGATCGCGCCCACCAGGGTGGCCACGAAGAGAACGTGAAGAAGGATCAGCACCGCCTGCAACGGCCGGGGCATCAACCGCCCCGAACCCGCAACGGCAGCGCTTACATCGACGCCAACAGGGACCGCGCTTCTTCGTATGCCGGACAAGAGCAGTCCCCTACCTCGTGAGTGGGCGGAACGGGCGACAGATCAGTCACTCCGCGTATGCGACCACACGGGCAGGGGACACGACATGGGCCCCAGGACCCAATACAGGGCTCAAAGCCCGTACACACCGGCCCAGTTGAGCCAACTTGCCCCGATCACGACCCCGGTGCCGCGACCCCGGGGGCGCCTGCCGACCAGAAGTCGGAGTGGATGTTGGGGCGGGGGATGAGCCGCGCTTCCGGATCGAGAAACGCTGTGGCACGGCTGGTGGAGTCGGCGACCTCGGAACGGCGGACGCAGGGGCTGTCCACGTCGAAGTGCACTTGACCCTTATCCGCCACGATCAAGGTCACTTGAAACCCGTCCCGGGTTTTCGCATAAATGGCGGGGAAATCCATATCATTGTTGATTGCCGTCATGCGGTAGCCGCCCTTTCGCCAGAAGCGGTCCACCACGCCTAGAAGACTTCCCCTCCGCTGGGCAGAGACGACCGTCATGACCGTCCTCCGCCGAGTTACGATGCAGCCGCCCGTGGTCGTAGGACCATGAACCCAATGCACATCGGGTTCAATCTCCTCCAGGACGCTATCGAGGATCTCGTCCGCTCGTTCCGCCGCTCCCTGCATATCCACGCTTCCCCCTCGCGTTTCGCTACAACCTGCTAGCAACACCCCGAAAAGGATGCACATAGCTAGCGACAGGCCTCGAACTTTCACCGCGGGCCTTCCGTCTTGACATTTTGCGAACGTCCTGCAGAGATCAACGCCATGTTCTGAACCGATGTCTTATCAAGTTCGGGGTCGAAGTACTCGGAATGCGCATCAACCGTTAGCTTTCCCCCTGCAATCAATGGCGGCCCGTCCCCCACCTCGAATCGCCTCGCCCCGAACGCCTCGCTAGCCGGGTCCTTGCCAAACCAGACATCATCGTCACCCCTATCGGCCAAGTCACCGGCGACATAGGCCACTGCCGGTCCACCAAACAACATCTCGACCGCCCCCACGGCCGACTCACTCTTCGAGGGCAGCTTGGTCACGACATCGTTCGCCGCTGCTCCGACAAACACATGATCGCGGCCCACCCCCAGATCTTCCGCCTTTTCGACGCCCACCCCGGGGCTACCGACAAACACGATGTCGTCAACACCAGGAATCCCACCCGGATGTTGTGTAGCAGCACCCACAGTCCGGGAACCGTAGGAGTGGCCGATAGCAGTCAGATGCGGATCTTCACTCTCATTGGTCGCCTCAATTCCACTCATAAATCCGCGGAATGCCATGCCGCCCTCCTCGGCGCTTCCACCTGCAGCAACAGAAAGCGACCTGAGCCCATCCGGCGACTGTGGTGCGTCGTATCCGAGCCAGGCGATCGCAGCGGCGGGAGCTCCATATCGATTTGACGCGATGGACAAATCGCGCGCCCGCTTCAAATCGCCATCAGCAAACTCCTCATCCAACGATGTATTCAACCCCGGCACATAAGCCGCCACATTCCGCGCCGTATCAGGATTCCCGTACGAGACGATCGCCCGGCCGTTTCCCTGATCCCCGATCCCGAGCAGGTACATCGGTGGCTCCCCCGGCCCCGGCACCGCCCTCAACTGCCGGTCGATCTCCCGCAGCGCCGCAAGCTTGGTCACCGCATCGTCGTCGTCCCGGCCCTCCAGCTTCCCCATCAGCAGCTGAAGGTTGTCCCGGTTCGCAGCGTCCCGTACGAGGGCCGGGATCCCGTCCAGGTTGCCGATCTGATCCGGGTACACCGCGAGGTACTCCTCCCGCTGTTCGTCCGTCAGACCGGCCCACCACGCCTTGCGCTCCGCCGGGCTCGCATCGTGCGGGATCGCGTTCCTCAGATAGCCGCCCGCCGCCTGCCGCACCGCCGCCGCATCGGCCGCGGCGTCCTTCCACGTCGCAGCCGGGACATCCAGGCCCTCCTGCGCCTTCAGCGACCGCAGGATCCTGGCGTACCGCCAGTCCGCGTCGGCCGCCGTCCGTACGGCCTGCGCCACCCGGTCCGCGATGTCCTGGGCCTTGCCGGCGTTCGGGTTGGGGGCCACGAGACCCGAGGGGGTGACCATGCCCGGGTTCGGCACACCGGACGCCGTCCCGCCCGCCAACGGCTTCCCGTCGACCAGGCCCTCGCCCGCCGCCGGATACGTCACCGAACCATCCGCGTGCACCGTGAACCTCAGCGCCGCCGCATCGTCCAGCGCCCCCTGCAACACACGCTGCTGGGCCCTGATCTCATGGGCCAGGCTGTTCAGCGTGGTCCGCAGCAGTCCGCACTCGGTATAGATGTACTGGAAGTTCGTCCCCAGCCTGCGCAAACGCCCCACGGCCGCCCCCACAGCCTCCCCCTTCTGCGTGTTGCGCAGGCCGGGCAGGAGTTGGCCCTCGATACGGTCCCGAGCCGCATCGGCACGGTTACTCACCCGCCCCCAGCCGTCCGCCGCCTGCTCCAGTTCGGCGCACTTCACCTCACGTAACGCGGTCCAGGTCAGGGCGGAACCGGCACCACCGCTCCGTCCGCTCACCACGCGCCGCCACGGCCCGGCGTCTTCACCCCGTCGAAGCCGCTCTTCACCGCCTCGTTGGCCTGCGCCTGGCCCCGGACAACCGCCCGCAATTTCCCGGCGAGGCTCCCGCACTCGCCTCGTGCGCCCTCGATCCGACGCTCCCACGAGGCGCGCACGGCGGTGAGTTCGACCAGCGCGTCCAGCGCTCCGGCCCCGGCGATCAAGCCCTGGTGCGCCGCCCCCAGCTCGCCCTTCACCGGGCCGAGGTGCGTGACCAGCTGGTCGGCTCCACCAGCGGCCCTCAGCCACGGACCGCCGCTGTGCCGAAGATCCCCGCCCCCGGCCTCTCCCGCCGATCCGGCCGGCGCCCTGAGTCGCTCCCCACCATCGTTCGGCTGCCCGACCACGGTTACTCCGCCCACACCGCTCACCCCGTTCCTCTTGATCGTGGAGCGGCACTGTGCCAAATCCGCGGTGAGCGACATGCCGTACGCAAACCCGTCGGGTCCCGGCGCCGTACGCCCCCGGTCCCGTGGATCCCGGCCGGGCAGAGCGGGGCACCGTTTCCCGCAGAGCCGCCCGGTTCACCCGAACGAAGGGGGAGCCGAGCGCCAGCAGCCTCACCGGCACCCGGCTGCCCGGCGGCACGCGCCCCGCCGAACGCGGACTCACCGACCCAACCCATCCACGCCCTGGGGCTCCGCCCTCCCCCAGCGCGCGCTTCCCCACCCGCACCTGACGAAGCATCGAACAGGAGGCCGACCGGCGCACCGACGACTCTCGAACGGCGCATACGAACACGCCGTGCCCTACGAACGCTGCAACCGCGTCAGAACCCATGGCCACCGTCGTTGCTCCTGGTCACACCCCGTGATACACAGAGTAACCAGGTGTATGCGTGGAGAGCCGGACGAGCCGCAGGTCAGGGCGACCGCCCCGGTCAAACGTGCGAGATCCGGGTAAAGAGACCCGGGAAGGCGTCGTGCTAGCGCGGTTTCATCAGCGAAGATAGAAGGCGACCCGTGCCGGACGGCACGGGCAGCGAACTACCCAACAGGGGCGGTGACTTACATGATCCTGGCAGCAGAGAAGGGCGACATCACCACCATCATCGGCGGAATCGCTCCGGACTGGGGGCCGTTCGGGACGCTGGGCAACGAGGCGCGCATCATGATCGAGGTGGTGATGGCCATTGCCATTCTGCTCTGCCTCGGCATCGCGATCTGGGGCGCGGCGAAGCAGCGCATCGGAGCGACGGCACTCCGCGACACGTTCAGCGCGGAGCAGGGCAAGGGCCTGATCGTGGCAGGGCTGACAGGGGTCTTCATCATCGGCTCCCTGGGCACCCTGTTCACCATCGTCTACGGAATGGCCGTCTGACCCACCGTCGGCCATCCTCTCCGGGCCGTCCCAGCCCGCTCCCCACCATCCGCCCGTCGTGCCCACCGGCTGAGGTTGCGTTTCCCTGATGTCGAGTCACCACACCGCGCTCAAGCGGCAACCAGCACAGCTACCGTCGTCCTGCGCGGATCTGCACACGACCGAGGGAGCGAACGCGGCATGAGTCCCGGTGACGAGCACGACTACCGCGGCAAGGACCAGGGGGGCCGACCGGACGACCCGTACAGCACCCTCGGCGGCACCCGTCAGACCCGCACCCGTCTCCCCGACGGTGACGCGGGGCTCCCTCACGCGCGCCGCCCGGTCCGCAACTCCCGCTCGCTCGTGACGATCACCGGTGTGGTGGTCCTCCTCATCGCTGCCATCGCCTTCGCCAACCGCGGCGGTGGCAGCGACGAGGACGCCGCCCCGGGCGCCAAAGAGCCCGGAACCACCAGAAGCGCCCCCACCGCGGCCACCGGCACCAAGCCCGTCCAAGGCAAGAACGGCACGATCGCCTCCGGCTTCGCCCACGACGAACAGGGGGCGCAGAGCGCTGCGGCGAACTATGCGGTGGCGCTGGGGTCTGCGGAGATGTTCAACGCTGAGTCCCGGCGCGGCATCATTCAGGCAACACATGATCCGGCGGTGGCCCCCGGGCTCCAGGACAGCCTGGACGCCGCCTATTCGCCGGCGTTCTACAAGAACGTCGGACTCAATGACGACGGCAGCACACCCACCGGGCTGAGTTTCGTCTCTCGGACCGTCCCGGTCGGTACGAAGGTCGTCAAGATGAAGGCCGATGTCGCCACCGTGGAAGTCTGGTGCACCGGTCTCGTCGGCCTGGCCGGGGAGGGTTCCACCAAACCGGTCACCGAGACCTGGTTCACCATCTCGCAGGAGATCAAGTGGGTCGGCGACGACTGGAAGATCACGTCGTCGCGCCAGACGGAGGGGCCGACACCGGTCAACGGTGACAACCGTGCCGCCACGGCTGACGAGATGGCCGCTGCGGTTGATGCGTACGGAGGCTTCACCTATGCCCGATAGCCGCCGGTTCCGCCTCTCCTCGCTGGTCGGCGCCGCAGGTCTCGTGCCTGCCGTGCTGATCGCCATGACACCGCGTGCCTCCGCGGCTCCCACACCGACCCCGACGCCGGCTCCCGGTGAGAGCGACAACCCCTGCGACCTCATCGTCGGACTCGCCAAGGATTACTGCGAGGACGGGGAGAACGCCCGCAGCGGTTCGCCTGCTCCGACCGACATCGACAATCCCACCGACCCCCTCTCCTCCCTCGCCCGAGGCTGCGCCGACGCCGCCTCCTGGATCGTCGGCAAGCTCAGCGAGGCCGTCGATTCCACGGCCAACGTCGACTTCACCAACCCCAAGTTCCTCCAGCAGTACGCCGTCATCTTCGCGGCCTCCACCATCCTCACCCTCGTCCTCTGGCTCCTCGCCGTGGCCAAGCGGGCCATCCGCGGCGTCCCCCTCACCACCGCGATCTCCGAGGCCGTCGGCTTCCTCTGGCTCACCGTCCTCGCCTCGGCCTTCACCCCGCTGATCCTCTACACGATCGTCTCCGCCACCGACGGCGTCACCGAGGTCATCTCCTCCGCCACCGGCGGCCAGACCGACGTCTTCTTCGGCTCGTTCGCCGAAGCCCTCAAGAAGGGCGAGGACATCGGCGGCGGACCGATCATGCTGATCGTCGTCTCGCTCGTCTCGATCCTCGCCGCCGGCATCCTGTGGCTCGAGCTCGTCATCCGCGCCGCCCTGCTCTACGTCGGCGCGCTCCTCGGGATCGTCGTCTACGCCGGTCTCGTCGACAAGAACATGTGGGGCCACGTCCGCCGCTGGGCCGGCATCATGATCGCGGTGATCATGGTGAAGCCGGTCATCGTCATCGTCCTCGGCCTCGCCGGAGCGCTCTCCACGGGCGACGGCCCCGACGCCTTCTCCGCCGTCGTCTCCGGCCTCTCGATCATCCTGCTGGCCATCTTCGCCTCCGCCATGATCTACCGCTTCGTTCCCGGCTTCGGCGACGAGATCCAGGGCGCCCGCACCAACCGCAAGCAGGCCACCGACGGCGCCCAGGCCGCAGCCATGATCAGCTCACCGGCCGCCCTCGTCTCCCAGGGCATCAAGACCCACAGCGGCCGCAACGACCAGAACAGCGGCGGAGGCGGAGGCGCGCGCCCCGCCAACCCGGCCAGCGGCGGCGTCGCCGCCCACAGCTCCCGCGCCACCGGCGGCGGAGGCGGCGGTGCCCCCTCGCCCCGCAGCGGGTCCGCACCCACCTCCGGGACCCCCCACAGCAGCCGCTCCCCCCGAGGCGGAGGCGGCTTCGGCACCACAGGTAACTCGAACACAGGAGGTGGAGGGCGTTGACGACCCAGTCCCACACGATGACGCCCCGCCGCACGTATCTCATCGGCCGCGCCCGGCCGAACGCGATCGTCGGCAAGAACCGCGAGACCGGCGAGATCGCCCTCATCATCGTCGGCGCGTTCCTCGGCATGATGAGCGGACTCCTCGTCCCCGTCCTCTCCCTCCGCATCGTCTGCCTCGTGGGCTTCCCGATGCTGGCCCTCGCCATCGTGTACGTCCCGTACAAGGGCCGCACCTTCTACAAGTGGTTCGAGATCAACCGCAGTTTCAAGCGCTCCCTCCGCCGCGGCACCGCCTACCGCTCCACCGCCGTGGAAGCGGGCGTCAGCTCCGACGGCCGTGAGGTCGAGATCGGCCCGCCCCCCGGCATCGGCCGGATCAGCTGGCTCGCCGCCCCCTTCGGCCCCGACGAGATCGCCGTCCTCCTCCACGCCGACCGGCGCACCGTCACCGCGGCCATCGAGATCGAGGGCCCCGGCGTCGGCCTGCGCGACAGCGAGGACCAGGAAGCCCTCGTCGACCGCTTCGGCACCCTCCTCAAGCACGTGGCCAACGGCGACGGCTTCGTCACCCGCCTCCAGATGCTCGCCCGCACCCTCCCCGCCGACCCCGACGCCCACGCCAAGGACGTCGCCCAGCGCGGCGACAAGGCGTCCCCGGGCTGGCTCCAGGAGTCCTACGACCAGCTCCAGTCCATGGTCTCCACCTCCAGCGAGCAGCACCGCGCCTACCTCGTCGCCTGTATGCACTACAGCCGCGAACTGGCCGCCGAGGCCAACGCCATGGCCCGAGCCGCCCGCCCCCACGGCGGCCGCAAACTCGACCGCGACGCCGGCCTCGCCGTCGTCATGGCCCGCGAGCTCACCGACATCTGCGCCCGCCTCGCCGAGGCCGACATCCGGGTACGCCAGCCGCTCGGCCAGAGCCGCCTGGCCTCCCTCGTGCACTCCATGTACGACCCCGACCACCCCATCGACCACATCCAGGCCATGACCAAGCGCAACGCCTGGCCCGCCGAACTGGACGCGGTCGAGCCCACGTTCCTCCAGGCCAAGACCCGCGAGTCCACCACCCGCGCCCCCTGGTGCCACGCCACGGCCTGGGTGAAGGAATGGCCGATGACCCCCGTCGGCGTCAACTTCCTCGCCCCGCTCCTCGTCCACACCCCCGACGTCATCCGTACGGTCGCCGTCTGCATGGACCTCGAACCCACCGAGGTCGCCATCGAACGCATGCTGACCGAGAAGACCAACGACGACGCCGAGGCCAGCCGCCAGGCCAAGATGAACCGCACCGTCGACCCGCGCGACATCGCCGCCCACGGCCGGCTCGACCAGCGGGGTGAAGATCTCGCCAGCGGTGCGGCCGGAGTGAACATCGTGGGGTACATCACGGTGTCGTCCCGCTCACCCGAGGCACTCGCCCGCGACAAGCGCACGATCCGCGCCTCGGCGGGCAAGTCGTATCTCAAGCTGGAGTGGTGCGACCGCGAGCACCACCGGGCCTTCGTGAACACGCTCCCGTTCGCCACCGGCATCCGCCGCTGACGCGCGGGGCCGTCACAGCGCCGCTGACGCGCGGAGCCACCACGAAGACCGAGACCAACCTCCCCACATCGAGCCGCACACACCGAACCGCATATCCCGAACCGCGCACACCGAACCGCGCATCCCGAACCGCACACCCCGCAACAAGAGAGGGCACCCCCACCATGCGAGACCCCCTGTCCGCATTGTCGGATGCCTTCACCTCCTTCCTCTTCGGCAAGGTGGAGACGACCCGCCTCCCCGTCCGTACGTCGACGGGCCAGGCCCAGGCCGTCTACCTCCCCACCGCCGCCCCCGGCCTCGGCGACTCCGGCGTGATCATCGGCCGCGAGGTCTACAGCGGCAAGGGCTACATCTACGACCCCTTCCAGCTGTACGGGCAACAGCTCCCCGCCCCCCACTGGCTCGTCCTCGGCGAGTCCGGCAACGGCAAGTCGGCGCTGGAGAAGACCTACGTCCTGCGCCAGCTCCGCTTCCGTGACCGCCAGGTCGTCGTCCTCGACGCCCAGGGCGAGGACGGCGTCGGCGAATGGAACCTGATCGCCCAGGAGCTGGGCATAACCCCCATCCGCCTGGACCCGACCGCAGCCCTCAACGGCGGCATCCGGCTCAACCCCCTCGACCCCTCCATCACCACCACCGGCCAGCTCGCCCTGCTCCGTACGATCATCGAAGTCGCGATGGGCCACGGCCTCGACGAGCGTTCCGGCTTCGCCCTGAAGGTCGCCCACGCCTACGTCACCGCGACCAACACCCACCGCCAGCCGGTCCTGATGGACATCGTGGAGCAGCTGCGCCACCCCGAGCCCGAGTCCGCCGAGGCGATGAACGTCGACATAGACGATGTACGGGCCTGGGGCCTGGACGTCGCCCTCGTCCTGGACCGCCTGGTCGACGGTGACCTGCGCGGCATGTTCGACGGCCCCACGACCGTCGGCATCGACCTCGACGCGCCCCTGATCGTCTTCGACCTCTCGCACATCGACCGCAACTCGATCGCGATGCCGATCCTCATGGCGATCGTCGGCGTCTGGCTGGAGCACACCTGGATCAGGCCCGACCGCAAGAAGCGCATCTTCCTGGTCGAGGAGGCGTGGCACATCATCAACTCCCCCTTCGTCGCGCAGCTCTTCCAGCGCCTCCTGAAGTTCGGACGCCGCCTCGGCCTCTCCTTCGTCGCCGTCGTCCACCACCTCAGCGACGTGGTGGACGGAGCCGCGGCGAAGGAAGCGGCAGCCATCCTCAAGATGGCCTCCACCCGCACGATCTACGCCCAGAAATCGGACGAGGCCCGAGCGACCGGCCGGGTCATCGGCCTGCCCCGCTGGGCCGTCGAGATCATCCCGACCCTCACCCCCGGCATCGCCGTCTGGGACGTCAACGGCAACGTCCAGGTCGTCAAACACCTGATCACCGAGGCCGAACGCCCGCTGGTCTTCACCGACCGCGCCATGACCGAGGGATCGACGGACGACCTGCTTCCCGAGGACATCCGCGCCGCCGAGCTGGAGGCGGAACAACGGGCTGCCCGCATCGAGCACCAGCAACGGATGAACGAGTCGTCAGAGTCAACGGTGGCATGACATGGCACGCCAGCCGGCACGCGGCCGGGGCCCGGCCCATCACGACGGACACGACCGGCCCCAGGGCGGCGGCGGCATCCCGGACGGCCTGCTGATCGGCCTCCTGGGCCTCCTCTTCGCCGCCACCCTGGTCGGCTGGACGGCCACCGGCCTCGCCGGGCTCTTCGCCCACGGGGCCTGGCCGGACGGCGTGACGTTCGCCCGGTCCCCACTCGCCCTGCGCGAACTGGCCACCGCCCCCCAGGACCTCGCCGCGGCCTGGCCGGGGACGCCCCCGGCCCAGCTCTCCGGGTACGGGCTGTTCTGGGGCCTGTTCATCGGCGAACTGATGGTGCTGTTGGTCCTCGTGGTGTTCACGCTCGGAGTCGTGGCCCGTGGCCGTGCCGTACGGGAACGGCGCCGCGAGGAACGAGCCTTCGGAACGCCGGAGAAGCAGCCCCCCGCACAGAGCCCACCCCCGGCC
>NZ_JAAXYC010000185.1 GCF_018619185.1 Streptomyces sp. McG3
AGATGTCTATAAGAGACACATCCACCCCATCCTTGTCAAGAGCGCTCGGATCTCACGGCTTGAGCTTCGGGAGGCCGAAGCGGAACGGGGGAGGGGCGGCATGAAGGACACGGAGGACATGGAGCGCGCGGGTGCGCGTGCGGCGTTGACGGGCCGGTTCGCCGCGGAGGTCGACTGGGCGAAGGTGGTCGACCCCTACATCCCCGGGTCGGACGGGCAGTACGGGCCGGACCTGCTGGAGCGTCTCTGGTCCCCCGATCCGCGAACGGCCGATGACGCCCTCACCACGCTTCACTTCGCGTGCTGCGGCGACGGCGGTTCGGTGCGGCACGCTGCGCCCGAGGTGCTTCCGTTCCTCGTCGAGGCCGTCCGGGACCCGGCCGTGAGGGTGCGTCCGCAGATCCTGGAGACGCTCGTCGTTCTCGCCCGCGCCGGGGAAGCCAACGCCCGCGCCGCGGAGTCCGTCCCGAAGCTCGGCGGGCGGCGGCATGCCGCACCCGCCGCCTGGTCCGCCGCCTGGGAGCGGGCGGTCGACGCGCTGCTGCCGCGGCTCGCCGACGACGTGGAAGGCGACGAAGACGTCCGGGCCGGCGTGGCCGCCGTGCTCGCACGGGCCACCCACCGGGCGGACGACCTCATCGACCGCTTCCTGGTCCGGTTCGATGACGAGCCCGGCCTGTCGGCGGCGGAGCAACTGGTGCTGACCGTGGGCGAGCTGGCCCCGCACGCGGTGGAGCGGCGCGAGGACGCCGTCGCGTGGCTGCGGCGGCGGACGACCGACGCAGGGAAGGGCGAGGAGCCCGACCTGGACGACGACGTCGACGTGTGGCTCGCCTGGATGGAACGGCACGGGCACGATGTCCGGCCGGCCGCGATCGTCGCGCTGCGCCGGGCCCTTCGACCGCTGTGACGACCGTCACCCCCGATTCCTCCTGGGTAGTGTCGACCGGATGACCTGCGGCGGGCGTATACCCGGTGAAGCGAAAGAGTCCGGGAGCAACTTTTGACCGTCGAGGAGTTCGAAGAGTTCTACGCCCAGGCGGTCGCGCGTCTCACGGGCCAGCTGTACGTGATGACCGGCGATCTCCAGGAGGCGCAGGACGTCGTGCAGGAAGCGTTCGTCAAGGCGTGGGTCCGGCGCGGCCGGCTGGACCGCGACGGCAGCCCCGAGGCGTGGATCCGTACGGTCGCCTGGCGGCTGGCGGTGAGCCGTTGGCGCTTCCGGCGGCGTTCGGCGGACGCCTGGAGGCGGGGGAGCGGCGCGCCCGGACACGTGGAACCGCCGGACCCGGGCCAGGTGGTCCTGGTCGACGCGCTCCGGGAACTGCCTCCGCAACAGCGCCGGACGCTGACCCTGCACTACCTGTGCGACCTCACGGTCGAGCAGATCGCCGGGGAGACCGGGCTCTCCGGCAGCACGATCAAGACGCATCTGGTTCGCGGACGGGCGGCGCTCGCCCTCCGTCTGCGGGACCCCCGCATCGAGGAGGCCCCTGATGTCTGACCCGCGGGATCCGTTGCGGTCCCTGTTCCGGGAGGCCGGTGAGTTCGGGCAGACCCGCTCCGACGCGGACGACGCGCCGAGCATCACGCGACGTGGAATGCGCGCGCGGCGACGCCGGATGGCCGTGGTCGCGGTGGGCGTGTGCCTGGTCGTCGGCGGGGGCGGCGCGGTCGCGGTGGGCCTGCTGCCGGTCAGGCCGCAGCCGGTCGCCCCGGCCACGGGCCCGTCGCCCAGCTACCCGTCGCCCTTCCCGTCGGACCGGCTGCCGACGCAGTCGCCGTCCCGGCCGCCGACGCCGAGCTCCACGTTGCCGGGGGGTGCGGAGACCTCCGGGGCGGAGGGCCGGTCCTCCGGGCCGGGCGGAGCGCCCACGAGGACGAGTACGACGCGTACGCGCACGAATACGGGGGCGGGGACGACCGCGAGCACGACGCGGCCGCCGCCGACGTCCACGCCGTCGGCGACGACCGGTGGGGCGACGTCGATGCCCTGACACGGCGCGCCGCTGACGCCCGCCACCAACTCGCACCCCCCCTCCCTCTCTCCCTTCCGTGCCCCGGCGGCTTCACCGGGCTGTCCCGTCCGCCTCGGCGTATCCGCGAGGCACGCCCGAAAGGTGCCTCAGTTGTCCACGCTCTCCCCCGGGCTGCGGCCTCCTGCCGACTGCCCCGTACCACCCGGGCACCGGACCGCCGCCCCGGCCGAGCCCCGGGCGGGGCGGCTCCGCCGGGCGGCGGCCCGCCTGACCCCTGCCGACCGGGCCGTGCTGTGGCTCTACCTCCTGACCCGGATATCCCTGTGGATCACGGCCCACTTCGCCCGCTGGCTGTTCCCGGCCCGCCCCGGTACGCGGGAGGCGGCGCCCGTACTCGCGCCCTTCCAGCGGTGGGACGCGAACCACTACCTCCACATAGCGCGCGACGGCTACTTCCCCGCCGGCACGGGTCCGTGGACGAGCGGCTGGGACAATCGGGAGGCGTTCTTCCCGGGCTATCCCTTCCTGCTCCGGGCCGTGCACACGGTGGTGCCGGACTGGACGGCCGCCGGGCTGCTGATCTCGTTCGTCGCGGGGGCGGTGGCCGTACTGGCCCTGGCCCGTATCGCGCGGACGTATCTGCCGGAGAACGCGGCGGGCCGCCGTACGGCTGTTCTCTTCCTGCTCTCGCCCTGCGCGGTGTTCCTGGCGGCCGGCTACACGGAGGCGCTGTTCCTCGCGTTCGCCCTGCCCGCCTGGCTCGCCGCTGTGCGGCACCGGTGGGCGCTCGCCGCCGTGCTGACGGCACTGGCGACGACGGTGCGGGTCAGCGGCCTGTTCCTCGCCGCCGCCGTCGCCCTGCTCCTCGTGCTGACCGCCCGGGAGAAGCGGGACCGGCGGAACTGGCGAGCGGCGGGCTGGACGCTGCTTCCGGCGCTGCCCCCGGCCGCGTACAGCTGGTACCTACACGTGTACACCGGCGACTGGATGGCCTGGAAGCACGCGCAGGAGCGTGGTTGGCACCGGACGTTCCACACCCCGTGGGAGGCGTGGGCGAACACCTGGAGCGGGGCGTTCGGCCACACGCAGACGACCGGCTACGCGCTCATGTTCCAGGCGGAACTCGTGGCGATGCTGGTGGGGCTCGCGCTGGTGGCCGTACTCCTGTACCGCCGCCGCTGGCCCGAGGCGCTGTACGTGGCCCTCAGCCTCTGGGCCCTGGGCACCTCGTACTGGTACACGTCGATCCCGCGCGCCACGCTGCTGTGGTGGCCGCTGTGGATCGGCCTGGCGGCGCTGAGCCTGCGGAGGCCGTGGTTCAGGACGGCGTACTTGAGCGTGGCCGCGCCGGTGACGACGCTCGTCGCGCTGACGTTCCTGACGGGGAGGTGGGCGGGGTGAGCACGCCCCGCCGCCTGCGGCACCCGTACCGATGACGGACCCCGGTGGCCCTATGCGGCGCGCCGGGGCTCCCTGAGGATCTCCGTCAGTGCGGCGATGCTCTGCGTCCCGTAACCGGCCTCCACCGCCCGCTCCAGCAGCTCGTGGAACGGCTTGTGCCACTCCACGTCGAGGCCGGCCTCCTTCCCGAGCTCCGCATCGTGCGCGGCCCCGGCCACGAAGACGTTCACCGAGGACAGCGGCTGGCGGTAGTCGCCGCTGTCGATCTCCCCGGCCAGCACGGGCAGCACCGAAGCGATCATCTCCAGCCACTTCTCGGTGAACCGCACCATCGAAGCCGCCTCCAGGCCGCGTGCCTGCAGCGCCGCCGCCCCCTGGAAGAAGCCGACGAGCGCGGGCAACAGCGTGCCGCCCACCGCCATCTCGTACAGGGCGGCGAGGTCCGGGTCCGCGCCGAGGTACACGGTGTCCCCACCCAGCACCCGCAGTACCGGCTCGTGCGCGGTGAAGACCGTGGCATCGCCGCTGTAGTAGAGGAGCGTGTCCCCGGCGCCCACCGCCGGCGGTACGTTCTTGATCGCACCGCCGAGATAGCGTGCGCCGTGCCCCCGCACCCACTCCGCCGTGCGGCGGGCGCCGGCCGGGGACCCGCTGTTGAGGGTCACGAGGTCCCTGCCCTTCAGCGCGGCAGCCGCCGGCTCCAGGGCCTCGATGGTGTCCTCGTACGTCGTCAGGCAGGTGATCACCAGCGGACTCGCCGCGACGGCTTCCGCCACGGTCTCCGGATGCGCGGCACCCTCGGCGACGAGCGGGGCAGCCCGCGACGCGGTTCTGTTCCACACCGTGGTCGGGTGCCCCGCCGCCAGGAAGGCCGCCGCCAGGGCGCTGCCCATCGAGCCCAGGCCGATGACGGTCACGGGGGTCCGGTGCTGGTTCCGGTGCTGATGCTGCGTGGACATATTCCGCTCCTATAAGGGGAGTTACGGGCTTCGGTGATCTCCATGCTGTGGCGGCACAATAGATTGCACAAGTACCGACATTTTTGTTCGGTACCCACATTCTTGTCAGTGGAAGTGGGAGGGGCCATGCGGAAGTACACCTGCGGATTCGACGCCGCCATCGCCGTCATGGGCGGAAAGTGGAAAGGGCTGATCCTCTTCTGGCTCGGTGAGGAAGAGCATGTGCGCTTCGGGGAGTTGCGGCGGACGGTCGCCGGAATCAGCGAGCGGATGCTGACTCTGCAACTGCGCGAGATGGAGGCGGCCGGACTCGTGCACCGAGAGGTGCACGAGCAGGTGCCGCCGAAGGTGGAGTACTCGCTGACCGACTTCGGCCGCTCACTCGTCGCCGCGCTCATGCCGCTCGGCGAGTGGGGCGAGGAGCACATGGACCGCCTCGAAAACCTGCCGTGACCGGCCACGGGCAGCCTCGCCCGTCATGAACCGCAGCGATCGATCACGTGAGATCGCAGCACTAGCCTTCGGGATAGAAGACGAAGAGCGTGCAGCCCGACGTGGTCTGCGGGATGTGTGACGAGCCGGCGGGAGCGTGGATGAACGTGCCTGCGGGATAGTCCCGTTGGCCGTCGTTGAAGACGCCGGAGACCACGAAGACCTCTTCCGGTCCCGGTTCGTGGACGTCGACGCCCTCCCAGCACGTGTGCGGATCCATCTCCAGCAGCTGGGCCTTCGCGCCGTTCCCGCCGCTCCACAGGGGGCGCAGCCGAATGCCGGGGAAGAGTTCACGCGTCGGCGCGTCGTGTACGGCGGACCACACATAGCCGGGCAGCTGTCCGCCCGCCCGTACCGAAGTGTCTTCCGCCGGTGTCCTGTGTGCCTGCCGTGGCTTCTGTCTCGTCATGGAGCAAGCTTCGCCGAGCGCCTGCGCCCCGCCCAGTGTCTCGATTGACGTTCTCCGGTACTTTCCTGCCATGCACCGTGTAGCGGCACTCGTCCACGCACCCCAGTCGACCTTCGAACTCGCCTGTGCTGCCGAGGTGTTCGGTATCGAGCGGCGGGGGCTGCCCACCCGGTACAGCTTCGTCGTCTGCACCGAGAACCCGGGCCCCGTCACCACGCGCGCCGGATACGACATGCTCGTCGCCGACAGCCTCGACGCCCTGGACCGGGCGGCCACCGTGATCGTCCCCGGCTGGCTGCCCACCGACGAACCCCCGTCGCCCGCTGTCGTACGGGCCCTGCGCCGCGCGCACGAGCGCGGCGCACGCGTGGTCAGCATCTGCTCCGGCGCCTTCGCCCTGGCACACGCCGGCCTGCTCGACGGCCGCTCGGCGACCACTCATTGGGCGCTGGCGGACGAGTTCGCCGCGCGGTTCCCGGCCGTCCGCCTCGATCCGGACGTGCTGTACGTGGACCATGGTGACGTCGCCACGAGCGCGGGCGCCGGGGCCGCGATCGATCTGTGTCTGCACCTGGTACGGGCCGATCAGGGCGCCGAGTACGCCGCTCACGTCTCCCGGAACATGGTCATGCCGCCGCACCGCGAAGGTGGTCAACTGCAGTACGCCGCACCGCCCCGCCCCTCCCAGGTCGACGGCTCGCTCGCGCCGCTCGTCGAGTGGGCGACGGGCCGGCTCGACGAACCGCTGACCGTCGAGGACCTGGCCGTACACGCCGGTTGCTCCGCTCGAACCCTGGCCCGTCGCTTCGCCGAGCAGCTCGGCACCAGCCCGGGACGGTGGCTGCTCGCACAGCGGGTCATCGCGGCCCGGGAGCTGTTGGAATCCTCCGGTCTCCCGGTGGACGCCGTTGCCCGCCGCGTCGGGCTCTCCTCGGCCACCAACCTCCGCAGGCGCTTCCTCGACGCCCTGGGCACGACGCCTGGCGCCTACCGCCGGGCGTTTCGGGCGGAGCCGAGGTGACAGCCCCCTGGATGCCGTCGGCTCTGCGCTGTCGTGGTAGCCGCGCCGGTGTCGATCCGTTCACCGTTCGGTGATGTGTGGTCCCGGCCGGCCTGGCAGATCCTGGAGTGCCCGTCGGCAGTGGCGTGTTGCGATTCGGTCGTCGTGGGTGCTGACGCCCCGGGTGCGAGCTCGTCGAGAAGCCTTCCCCGGTGTGCTCCCAAGCGTCGGTCGCCATCAGGCCGACGAGAGTCACGCTCCTGCGGCCCGTCGTCGACGCGGTCGACCCGGTGGCGGCGGGTGCCGTCGGAAGCGGGCCGTCAGATGACGCGCGGGATCGTCTCGTCGCGCTTGGTGGACCAGTTGGTGACGATCGGCTTGTCCACGGTGGGCGCGTCGGGGAGCTCGACCTGGGCGGGGTCGGGGTCTTCCTCCGTGGTGGCGATGATGACGTGCTCGAACTGCTTGCCGCCCTCGCCCTCCGTGGTCTTGACGTTGATACCGGCGTACGCGACGGAGGAGCCGGAGAGCTTGATCGGGTCTTCGCCGCCCTGGCCGACGGGCGAGGCGACACCCTCGGCGCCTGAGCCGAAGGAGACGCTGGGGGTGTTGACGTCCAGGTAGCAGGTGATGCCGGACTTGGCCTTGGCGGTGATCAGGTAGTGGCTGATCGGCTGGGCTTCCCACGTCACGGTGAAGTCGAGGTCGTTGGTGCCGCAGGACTGGCCGTAGCCGCTCTTGTCCCCGGTGCCTGCTTCGCCCTTGTCGCCGGTGCCGCCGCTGGACTCGGAGCCGCTCGCCGATGTGCTCTCACCGCCGGTGGCGCTGTCCCCGGAGGAGGCCTCGCCCTGCGCGTCGTCGGCGGGGGTCGAAGCGGCGGTGGGTGCGGCCGCTCCGTTCTCCGTGGGGTCCTCGGGCCCGCAGGCGGTGGTGGCGGCGAGGGCTGTCACGGCTGCGGCGGCCAGGACGAGACGGGTGGAACGGGCGGCGAGACGCGAGCGCATCATGATCTCCAGCGGGTTGTCGATTGCGGTGCTGCCTGCTGACAACCACGACGTTAGGGCCGACTCGTTCTCGAAATGATCCTGCGAATGTCCAGGTTCTGTCTCAGCGAATCGGTTCCATGAAAGGGGGGGTGAATGTGCGTCACCTAGCTCTTCACGGGGCGTGTTCGGGCCCCGGAAACAGAACGATGCGGCGCGGAATCGGGCGGGTTTCTCCATAACGCGGGCGCGCAGGGGAGAACGTGGGGGACGTGCGGACGAGGGCGGTGCCCCGCGCGGGGGAGGCGGTTCGTTCCGGAGGTTGATGTCGCACTGCCCGGCCGGTGCGATGTTCGGTTCATGGAGGCCGTGACAAGACAGGGAACAGGAACCGAAGCAGGGACCGAAACAGGGGCCGAAGGGACCGGGACGGGGACCGCGACCGGGTCCGAGGCAGGGGTGCGGGTGCTTCGGCGCGTGTGGGGGCGGCGGTGGCCGAGCGGGGTGGACCGGGCCACGACCGTATGGGCGGTGGCGTACGCGGGGTTCGGCCTGGTGTGCGCGCTGGGAGGAACGCCGCTCTTCCACCTGGGCGGCACCCCGGCCTCCCCGGCGCTGAGCTGGGCGGTCGTGGCGGTGGGGGTGCTGGCCGCGGCGGCTTCCGGCGCGGTGACGCGGTACGGGGTGCGGCCGGGCCCGCGCGTACTGCTGTGGGTGGCCTGCGTACTGGCGGGGTGCGCGGCGTTCGGCCTGCTGATGGACGTCATCACGCTGATGTTCGGCCAGGGGGTGGACAGCGTGCCGGCCGCCGCGAACCACGCCCTGGCGGCGACCGGGTGCCTGCTGCTCGCGACCACGGCCCGGACCGTCGGCGGCCCGGGCGCCGCGACCGTCGCGCCGGACCCGTCCGTCCCGCCGGCCCCGTCCGCTGCCACCCGGTCGGTGCAACTCGCCGCCTGTGCGGGCACGGTGGCCTTCCTGCCCTACGTGGCGATGAAGCTCGTATGGGTGTCCGGCGGCACCTTCGCCGGGGTCACCGGCGAGCAGATGCTCGCGATCTCCGAGCACAACGGAGCGTCGGGAATCTGGCTCACCCTGGAGTCCTGGGGCCTGGACGGCACCGTGCTGCTGGCCGCGCTCGGCGTCTTCCTGCTGTGGGGTCTGGTCCGGCCATGGGGCCAGGTCTACCCGCGCTGGACGCCGTGGCTGCGCGGCAGGCGCGTCCCCCGCGGGCTCCCGCTCCTCCCGGCCCTGGTGGGTGCCGCCACCCTGGCCCCGTACGGGGTGCTCGGCATCGGCTACCTGGCTCTGGCCACGGCCGGCGTGGTCACGATGCGCCAGGGGGACTTCCCCTCGCCCGGCGACGCGTTGCTGGCCGGTTGGATCGGCATGGTCGCGTTCGCCGTCTACGGATGCGCCCTGATCGCCGCCACCCGCTCGTACTGGCTCCGCACCCGCGGGGGCGGCCGATGAGGAGCCCCCGCGTGGCACGGTGGGGCGGCCCTGGACCGGCTCGTCGGACGGTGCCGAACCCTGCGACCCGGACCAGGACGTGAACCACGTGCTGACCGCGTCGACGTGCCACCTGTGAGCCGGATCACGGCCGTCCGTGGCGCGGACCGGGCCCCGGCCGGTGGTTAGGATGGTGGGGCTCGGCCCCGTGGCCGAGGTGGTCAGACCCCGCCGTCCGGCTGTCTGGTCCGAGGCTTGAAACCTCCGGCGCTCGTTAGACAGAACCCCGGAGGTTTTTTCGTGTCTGTCCTCCTGCCGTCCCAGCCCACCGCGCCCGATCCCCGCCGATGGTGGGCGCTCGCGGTGATCGCCCTGACGCAACTGGTGGTCGTGCTCGACGCGACCATCGTCAACGTGGCCCTGCCCCAGGCCCAGCTCGAACTGGAGCTGAGCGACACCGAGCGGCAGTGGGTCATCACCGCCTACGTCCTGGCGTTCGGCGCGCTGCTGCTGCTCGGCGGGCGCGTCGCCGACTACTGGGGGCGCAAGCGCAGCTACATGGTCGGGATGCTCGGGTTCGGCGCCGCCTCCGTGTGGGGCGGGCTCGCGCAGAGCGGGACCGAGCTGATCGCGGCGCGCGGTCTCCAGGGCGCCTTCGCTGCGCTGCTGGCCCCAGCGGCGCTCGCGCTGCTGACGGTCACGTTCCCGGCGGGGCGTGAGCGCGGAACGGCGTTCGCGGTCTTCGGCACCGTCGCCGGCACCGGTGCCGCGGTGGGCCTGGCGCTGGGCGGCGTCCTGACCGAGTTCGCGGACTGGCGGTGGTGCCTGCTGGTCAACATCGTCTTCGCCGTCGTCGGCCTGATCGGCGCGCTGCTGTTCGTCTCCGAGAGCCGGGTCGAGGGCGACAACCGGTACGACATCCGGGGCACCCTGGCCGTCACGCTCGGCCTGGCCGCGCTGGTCTACGGGTTCACCCTGGCCGAGTCCGGGTGGACCGAGCCGGACACCGTCGGCTTCCTCGCCGGGGGCCTGGTGCTGCTCGCGGTGTTCGTGTGGATCGAGGCCCGCGCCGCACAGCCGTTGCTGCCGCTGCGGATCGTGCGTGACCGTGCCCGCGCCGGAGCGTTCCTCATCCAGGCGGCCATCGGCGCCGTCTACATCGGAATGACCCTCTACCTGATGTTCCACCTCCAGATCGTGCTCGGGCTCTCCCCGCTGCTCGCCGGACTCGCGAGCCTCGCGATGACCTTCGCGACCATGATCACCGCACCCGTGGCCGCCAGGCTGCTGCCCACCCGGGGGCCGCGTGTCCTGATGACCGGCGGGCCGTTGACCGCCGCGGCCGGGATGGTGTGGCTGACCTTCGTCACGGCCGACGGAAGCTACTGGACGGAGGTCTTCGGCGGCCTCGTGGTCGTGGGCATCGGGATCGCGTTCGTGATCATCCCGGTGCAGAACGTCGCGCTCGCCGGTGTCGGTCACCACGACGCCGGCGCGGCATCGGCTCTGGTCAACTCCGCCATGCAGATCGGCGGATGCGTGGGCCTCTCGGTGTTCACCACGATCTACCTGAGTGCCGTCGAACGGTCCGCCGCGGCCGGCTCGGGGCGGGGGGCCGCCCTCACCGAGGGCTATTCCGCGGTGTTCCTCGCCACCGCCGTGACCCTGGTGGTCGCGGCGATCGTCGCCGCGACCATGCTCCGTGGCCCCCGCCCCGAGGCCTCCCCGGACCGACCCGCCGAGGTGCCGGTCCACGTCGGCTGACCGCCGTCGAGGCCACCGTCACCTCACTGCTGCTGTCCCTGCTGTTGCTGCTGCCGTCCTTGCCGTGGTCGGAGTGTTCTGGGGCGGGGGCCCTGCTCCTTTCAGCCCGACGCCGTCCGGTCGGTCCCGTCCGACCGCCGTGACGACCTGGACCCGCTTCCCCACGCGTCAGCGGCCACGACCAGGCACACGGCCACCAGGACCACGTTCTTGACGACGTACTGCCCTTCCATGGTCGGCGCGGGGGAGTGGGGCTGCCACATCGCGTCGGGGAGGAGGACGAGGGTCGAGAACACGCCGCCCATGTGGAGGAAGAACGCGACGAGGGTGGGGCGCAGCAGCCGGCCGCCCACGATCAGGCCGATCCCGATGGCCGTCTCCAGTGCGGCGAGGGAGAGCAGCAGCACCGTCTCCGGTACGAGCCCCAGGGTCATCTTCGTGGCCGCGTCGACGGCCAGTTGCTCCGCGGGGCTGGCCGAGGGGAACAGCTTCAGGACGCCGAAGCCGAGGAAGACGATCCCGACGGTCATCCTCAGCAGGTCCAGGGCGCGTGCGTTGACGTGGTCGGCCAGCCGTTGAAGGGCTGCCCGGGCGCCGGCCGGGGCCGCGCGTTCGCGGGCGAACCCGGTTGTGTGCGACGGAGGATGGGGTGCGCTGCCGGGCGGCGAAAGGCTCGGCTCTGCGGTGTGGCTCCTCATGTGCGATCTCCCGCTGTGTCCGTGGGGGTGGGAAAGCGTGCATGGGCGGTCCGCGCGGGTACGCGGACGCCTGTCGGGCGTTTTGCGTGAAGCGTCGGCTCTGTCGTTTCGGCGCAGGAGGTGACGGGCCTCTCGCTGGGCCCTGGAGTTCTCCTCGGCTGGAGGATTCGGAGGAACTGGCGGATTCGGAAGGTGGGGTCGAACATGCCTGGCCGAGTACGTGGGCGAGGCAGGGGCGGCGCGTGACCACCGCCGCCGACTGCCTCTCACTGCTTGGTCTAGACCATACGGGCGGGGGTCCGGAGGTCAAGAGGCGTAAGGATCGGCCTCCGCAGGAGGCAACCGATTCGCGCCAAGTTGCATCAGGGCAACGGGCGTTGGCCGGCCGTCCGCGCGACGCCCGAAGATCGGCCGCGCACGAGATCGGAGCCGACCGTGCCGGTGGTGCCGCCACCCGGCTCACCGGCCCGGACGCGCTCCGACCCACCCCTCGGCTGAGCTGCCTCGTTCTGCCCGGCGTGGGGCCCGGCCACGTTCCGGGGGCGTGGGCCGGGCCGTACTCCCACGGCCTCTTCGGGCCATGCGGGCACTCGGCCGCCCTCCGGACCGGTTACCCGCCGGTGCGGGGGACTTCACCGGTGATTCATCAGGCCGAAAGTAGCCCGGCCGATTCCGGGAGAAAATCCTCATCGCCCGTACCGTGCGGCCGGGCACACCTTCAGAAGCCACGGGCGCACCCCGAGCAGCCCCCGGACACGCGTCGGGGCCCGGGGCGCATGCCGCCCCGAGCCCCTGCGTAACCCGCGACCCCGCAACCGGCAGGCAGCGGGGTGGCCGTCAGCCGCCCCGCCCCGGCGCACCCCCCGGGTTCAGCGCTCCAGGCCGCCCCGCGCGATCACCTCGGCGTACCACCGCGCGCTGTCCTTCGCCGTGCGGCGCTGCGACGCGAAGTCCACGTGCACGATGCCGAACCGCTTGCTGTAGCCGTACGCCCACTCGAAGTTGTCCAGCAACGACCACAGGAAGTACCCGCGTACGTCCACCCCGTCCGCGATCGCCCGGTGCACCGCCGTCAGGTGGGCGTCCAGGTACGCCACCCGCTCCGGGTCGTGGACCGCGCCCTCCGGGTCGGCGTAGTCGTCGTACGCCGCCCCGTTCTCCGTCACCAGCAGCGGCACGGAGGGGAGCTCGTCACGGAGGCGGGTCAGCAGCTCGTACAGGCCGTTCGCGTCGACCGGCCAGTCCATCGCGGTGCGCGGGCCGGCCGCGGGGGTGAACGCCACATGCCGTTCCGCGCCCGCCCACGGCGACGGGGACTCCGACGCACCCGCCGAAACCACGCTGGGGGAGTAGTAGTTGATGCCCAGCGAGTCGATCGGCGCCGACGTCACCTCCAGGTCGCCGTCCCGCACGAACGACCAGTCCGTCACCTCCGCCGTGTCCTCGACCAGGTCCTGCGGCAGCCGCCCGTGGAAGACCGGGTCCAGGAAGATCCGGTTGGCCACCGCGTCGATCCGGCGCACCGCGTCCCGGTCCGCCGCCGTGTCCGTCAGCGGGCGCAGCGCGTGGAGGTTCAGGGTGAGGGAGATCTCGGCGGTGTCCGGCAGCAGGTCGCGCAGGACGCGGGCGCCCGCGCCGTGCGCCAGGTTCAGGTGGTGGGCGGCGCGCAGGGCCGCGAGGTCGCTGGTCCGGCCGGGGGCGTGGACCCCGTTCCCGTACCCCAGGAACGCCGCGCACCAGGGCTCGTTGAGCGTCGTCCAGGTCGGCACCCGGTCGCCCAGCGCCCCGGCCACCAGGCCCGCGTACTCCGCGAACCGGTGCGCCGTGTCCCGCTCCGGCCAGCCGCCCGCGTCCTCCAGCTCCTGCGGCAGGTCCCAGTGGTAGAGCGTGGCGACCGGTCTGATCCCGGCCGCCAGCAGCTCGTCCACCAGACGGCGGTAGAAGTCCAGGCCGCGCTCCACGGCCGGGCCCCGGCCGGTCGGCTGGACCCGGGGCCAGGAGACGGAGAACCGGTAGTCGGTGACGCCCAGCTCCTTCATCAGGCGTACGTCGTCCGGCATCCGGTGCAGATGGTCGGCGGCGATGTCACCGGTGTCGCCGTTGCGCACCTTGCCGGGCGTCCGGCTGAAGGTGTCCCAGATGGACGCCGTACGGCCGTCCTCGGTGGCTCCGCCCTCGATCTGATAGGCGGCGGTGGCGGTCCCCCAGCGGAACGCGGTGGGGAAGCGGAGGTCCGCCACGGTGTCGGGGCGGGGACCCGCGGAGTTCGCCGGACGGGCATCGACAGCGGTCATGAGAGTGACACTCCAGGAAGTGAGGGGGAGGGAACGGGCCGGCGGCCGGGCTCGGGGCGTCAGCCCTTGACCGCGCCCTGCATGATGCCGCCGACGATCTGCCGGCCCAGCAGGCCGAAGACCAGCAGCACGGGCAGCGTGCCGAGCAGCGTGCCGGCCATGATCACCGACTGGTCGTTGACGTAACCGCCGCCGAGCTGACGCAGCGCGACCTGCACGGTCGGCTCCTGCGAGGACAGCGCGATGATCGGCCAGAAGAAGTCGTTCCACGCCGTCATGAACGTGAGCATCCCGAGCACCGCCATCCCCGGCCGCGCGATCGGGATCACGATCGACCAGAAGATCCGGGCCGTCGACGCCCCGTCCACCCGGGCCGCCTCGATCAGCTCGTCCGGCAGCGACTGCACCAGGTACTGGCGCATGAAGAACACCCCGAACGCCGAGACCAGGCCCGGCAGGATCACCGCCTGGAGCTGGTTCACCCACTGGAGCTCGGCGATCAGCATGAAGAGCGGGATCACGCCGAGCTGCGGCGGGATCATCATCGTCCCGATCGTCAGCGTCAGCAGCGCGCCCCGGCCCCGGAACCTCAGCTTGGCGAAGGCGAATCCGGCGAGCGTGCAGCACAGGACCGTGCCGAGCGTGATCGAGCCGGACACGATCAGCGAGTTGAGCAGGGCCTTGCCGATGTCGGCCTCTTCGAGGACCGCGTCGAAGTTCTTGATGAGGTTCGGTCCGGGCAGCAGGCTCGGCGGCACCTGCGCCAGGTCCGCGTTGGACCGGCTGGCCGCGACGATCGTCCAGTAGAACGGGAACGCGGAGATCAGCAGCGCGAAGCCGAGGATGAGGTAGGAGAGCCAGCCGCCCTTCATCGTTCGGCCCGCACCCCCCTTGCCCACCCTGCGGGCCCGCCTGCCCGGCGGGTCCTGCGGCGGGCGGCCCTTCCCGGGCGCGGTCGGCGGTGCGGCGAGCGCGGTCATCGGCCGGCCTCCTTGGCGGCGCGGCGGCGCGCGATCAGGGCGTTGGCCCCGACGAGCACCACGATCAGGACGAACATCACCCAGGCGATGGCCGCGGCCCGGCCCAGGTGGAAGAAGCCCCAGCCCTGCTCGTACATGTACAGGCCGAGGGTCTGGTACTGGTGCGAGATGCCGCCGGAGATCGATCCTTCGAACAGCAGCGGCTCGCCGAAGAGCTGGGTCGCGCCGATCGTCGAGATGATCACCGTGAAGACGATCGTGGGGCGGAGCCCGGGGAGCGTGACGTGGATGAACTGCCGCCAGCGCGACGCCCCGTCCATCTCCGCCGCCTCGTACAGCTCGTGCGGGATCGACTGCATGCCCGCCAGATAGATCAGCGCGTTGTACCCGGTCCAGCGCCAGATCACGATGCTGGAGACCGCGATCTGCGAGGCGACCGTGCCCGTCTGCCAGTCCACCGGATCGAAGCCGACCAGCCCGATCACGTAGTTGATCAGCCCGAAGTCGCGGCCGAAGAGCTGGGCGAAGACGAGCGTGGCAGCGGCCACCGACGTGGCGTACGGGAGCAGGATCGCCGTCCGGATGAAGGTCCGGCCGCGCAGCTTGTAGTTGAGCAGGTGCGCGAGTCCGAGTGCCATCGCGAGCTGCGGGACCGTGGACAGCACGCCGATCGTGAACGTGTTGCGCAGCGAGATCCAGAAGTACTCGTCGGTGAACAGCGCCGTGTAGTTGGCGATGCCCCGCCACTCCATCTCGCCGCTCGTCTGGAGCTCGACCCGGTAGAGCGAGACGAACGCCGTGTAGAGGAGCGGGAAGAGCCCGAAGGCCAGGAACAGGGTGAAGAAGGGGGCGATGTAGGCGTACGGGGAGGCTTTGCGCCAGGTGCGCCGGAGGGCGGCGGCCCGGCCGTCGTCGGGGCCGGGCCCGGTTCCGGACGGGCGGGGCCCGGCCTTCGCGGTGGCGGTGAGGGACACGGTGCGGCCCTTCGGGATCGGGAGCGGGCGGGGA
>NZ_JAAXYC010000186.1 GCF_018619185.1 Streptomyces sp. McG3
GCTTCGGGGGTGGCGGTGGTGGTGGCTCGGTGACCGCGACACAGTCCCCGTCACCCGCCACGGCGACCGACGAACTGCCGTCGCCCTGCCCGATCGTGGCCACCGCGCAGCTGTCGGCGGTGGCGGGCAGCGGTACGGCTGTCAGCCAGAGAAGTGCGGCGACCGTCGTGAGCCGCGCGATGCGTGATCCGTACACGTCCGCGAGCATGATCCACGCTGCCGGGGAACACGCGATACCTGCCGCTGATTCGCCTGATCGTGCGGTTAATGGGCCATTCGTGTTTGTCCGGTGGACGGCGCGTCGCCGAATTCTTGTCGGCATTCCTTTGAACGCGCCCCCGTCGGCGTCCCGTACCTAGGGCCATGAACGGCGCGGTCCCGCGCCGGCACCGGAAGCGGTACGACGAAGCACCACGGGAGTCGACATGAACACCTGGCGCAACGCCTCGCTCGCGGCCACCGCCGCGGCTCTGTTGACGCTCACGACGGCGTGCGGTCAGGAGCAGGGCGACGCATCACCCAACGGCCAGGCCGTGGGCAACGCCGCTCCGGCCCAGCAGCCCGCCGACAGCGGGTACGGATCGGCCGGCGGAGGATACGGGTCGGGGGCCGACGCGGAGGCGGCGGAAGCCGAGGAGGCCGGTCAACTCGCCGTCCAGGAGAGCAAGAAGCTCGGGAAGGTGCTCACCGACAGCGAGGGCTTCACGCTCTACCGGTTCGACAAGGACACCGCGAACCCGCCGAAGTCGAACTGCGCCGGGGCGTGCGCGGCGACCTGGCCGGTCGTCGCCTCCGGCAACGCCACCGCCGCGGCCGGCACCGACCCCGAGCTGCTCGGTGAGGTCACCCGCGCCGACGGCACCAGCCAACTCACCGTCGACGGGTGGCCGATGTACCGGTACGCGAAGGACACCGCACCGGGCCAGGTCAACGGCCAGGGGGTCGGCGGCACCTGGTTCGCCGCCGCTCCCGACGGGAAGAAGGCCGCGAAGAACGCCGACGGCGCGGGCGTGGGTGAACCCGCCGAATCGGCCGCACCCGCCGATCCCGCCGGCCTTTCGGTCCGCAAGGATCCGGAACTCGGCGACATCGTCGTGGACGGACGCGGGATGACGGTTTACCGCTTCACCAAGGACTCGGCCTGGCCGATGAAGACCGCGTGCACGGGCGACTGCCTCAAGAAGTGGCCGGTAGTGGCCCCCATGGCCAAAAATGCGGTGGATGGTGTGACGACGAAGGGATTCGTCACCTTCGACCGCCCCGACGGTATCAAGCAGCAGACCATCGACTGCTGGCCCATCTACACCTTCGCTGGAGACGCCAAGCCCGGCGACACCAACGGGCAGGGGGTCGGCGGTACCTGGTACGCCGTTTCCCCCGATTCCGAACTGATCGGCGCTTCCCGGTAATCGGGTCCGGTCGAACACCTCCCAGGAGCCTCAAGTGGCCCCGAACCACCGGGAAACGGTGTCCGGAGTGCCGGTCCGTCGCTGTTCGCATACGCGCAGCGACGGACCGGCCGCCGATGCCACCGGAGTGTGACCAATAACGGATCGCTAATTTCCGTTTCCACTCGCTCTCTTGGCGGCCGATCAGTAGCCTCTGGTCAACACTGACCATGAACATGGCCGGATCGCCGTGGCGACTTGTTGGAGACATCGATGGAGCGTCCCGCCTGGGCACCGCAGGGCATTGACATTTCGGTGCCAAGCGTGTCTCGCATGTACGACTTCTATCTGGGCGGATCGCACAATTTCGAGGTGGACCGGGAAGCCGCGCGCAAGGCCATGGAGTTCCTTCCGGGCCTTCCCAAGATCATGCAGGCCAATCGCGCCTTTATGCGCCGGGCCGTCCGCTATGCCGTCGACACCGGCATCGACCAGTTCCTGGACATCGGCTCCGGCATACCGACCTTCGGCAACGTCCACGAGGTCGCCCAGGCGGCCGATCCCGGGGCCAAGGTGGCCTACGTCGACCACGACCCGGTCGCCGTCGCCCACAGCCAGGCCGTCCTGGAGGGCAACGACCGCGCGGTGATCGCCGCCGCCGACCTGCGCCGCCCCAAGGAGATCCTGGCGAACCCGGAGATCACCGGGCTGCTCGACCTGGACCGGCCGGTGGCGCTGCTGCTGGTCGCGGTCCTCCACTTCGTGGAAGACGCCGACGACCCGCGCGGCGCGGTCGCCGAGCTGCGCGAGTCACTCGCCCCCGGCAGCCTGATCGTCCTGACCCACGCCTCGTACGAGGGCATCCCGTTGCCCAAGGAGGAGGCGGCCGGCACGGTCGGCGTCTACCAGAACATCCGGAACCCGCTGATCATGCGCTCGCGCGAGGAGATCGGCCAGTTCTTCGAGGGCTACGAGATGGTCGAGCCGGGGCTCGTGTCGATGCCCGAGTGGCGGCCCGACACCCCGCAGGCGCCGGAGCAGGAAGACCCGTACGCCTTCTCGGGCTTCGCAGGGGTTGGGCGCAAGGCGTGAGCATTCCCGCCCAGGCGTCCGGGGAGCCGGACGCGGAACCTGACGGTCCGGAAGGCCGGCTGCGGAGATTCGCCAGAATCTGGAGCCGGGCCATCTTCCCCCTGACGGCCACCTCCCTCACCCGGCCGGAGTTCGAACAGCATCTGCTGCCCCTGGCACGCGAGCTGAACGGCATCCTGCACGCCCACCCCTTCGACGCCTCGCCCGCCCAGCGGATCGGCGAGGCCCTGATCGACGCGCACTGCACCGACCCGGACGCCCTCAGCTCCACGCTCGGCGTCGTCGACTCCTACCTCGTCCTGTACTGCGGCGGCAACGGACCCGGCGTGCTGTCCACCGAGGACGGCAGGGCCCGCTGCGCCCGGATCCAGCACACCCTCGCAGCCGGCTTCACCGGGGCCCTGCGCGAGCGCACGCTCGCCGAGCAGGAGGCCATCGCCCGCTCGGCGCTGACCGCCCGCTCGGACGCCGAACAGGCACTGCACGCCACGGAGGCCCGGTTCCGCGCGGTCTTCAAGGACGCCGCCATCGGCATCGGCGTCGCCGACCTGGACGGCAACATCCTGGAGATCAACGACACCCTCACCAAGATGTTCGGCGGTCTTGAGAACCACGTCCGCAGCCACAAGGTGAACGAGTGGGTCCACCCCGAGGACTCGCCGCAGGTGTGGAAGTACTACGACGAGCTGGTACGCGGCGAACGCGACCACTACCGGGTCGAGAAGGCGTACTACCGCAACGACGGCACCGTGCTGTGGACCAACCTCACCGTCTCGCTGCTGCGGGACTCCGAAGGCCGTCCCGAGTACCAGCTCGCACTGATGGAGGACACCACCGAGCGGCGGCTGCTCAATCTGCGCCTGCGCTACGAGGCCACCCACGACGCGCTCACCGGACTGCCCAACCGGACCCTGTTCTTCGAGCGTCTGGAGAAGGCCCTCGCCGCCCAGGAGGAAATCCGCTTCGGCCTCTGCTACCTGGACCTCGACGGCTTCAAGGCCATCAACGACAGCCTCGGCCACGCCGCCGGCGACCGTCTCCTGGTCGAGGTCGCCGACCGGCTCCAGAGCTGTGCCACCGCGCCCGGCGAGATGGTCGCCCGGCTCGGCGGCGACGAGTTCGTCGCGCTCACCACCGGCCCGGACACCGCCGAGGAGGTGGACGAGCTGGCCGGCCGCATCCTGGGCGCACTCGCCTCCCCGATCCGCCTCGACGGCCGCGAGCTGACCGTCCGCGGCTCGATCGGCGTCGTCGAGGGGCCCTCCGGGGAGCGCAGCGCCGCCGAGGTGCTGCGCAGCGCCGACATCACGATGTACCGGGCCAAGGCGGCGGGCGGCAACCGCTACCAGCTCGCCGACGCCGAGGCCGACGCGCGCGCCATCACCCGGCACGGGCTGACCACCGCGCTCCCGGCCGCCCTGGACCGGGGCGAGTTCTTCATCGAGTACCAGCCGCTCGTGCACCTGGACGACGGCACGGTGCACGGCGCCGAGGCGCTCGTACGGTGGTGCCATCCGCAGCACGGGGTGCTCGGACCCGACCGGTTCATCCCGCTCGCCGAGCACACCGGGCTCATCGTGCCGCTCGGGCGCTGGGTGCTGGAGGAGTCCGTACGGCAGGCGAACTTCTGGCAGGAGCGGCACAGCGACGGAGGACCGCTGCGGATCAACGTCAACCTCTCGCCGACCCAGCTGCATCACCCCCGCCTCGTCGCCGAGACGGTCGACGTGCTGGAACGTTCCGGTCTCGAACCGGGAGCGCTCTGCCTGGAGGTGACCGAGTCCGCCCTGATCGGCGCCGACGACGATCTCCTCAAGCCGCTGCGGCAGCTCGCGGAGATGGGCGTCGACATCGCGCTCGACGACTTCGGCACGGGCTACTCGAACCTGGCGAACCTGCGCCGGCTGCCGGTGAGCGTGCTCAAGCTGGACCGTTCCTTCACCCGGGGCATGCAGCAGCACCCGGCGGACCCGGTCGATCTGAAGATCGTCGAGGGCATCGTGTCGCTGGCCCACAGCCTGGAGCTGGCCGTCACGGTGGAGGGCGTGGAGACGGGTGCCCAGGCCGAGCAGCTGCGGCTGCTGGGCTGCGACACCGCACAGGGCTGGTACTACGCCCGCCCCGGGGCTCCGGACCGCATCCACTCCCTGCTGCTGGCGGACGCGGTCTGAGCCCGGCCGGGGCGCGGAGGGTCCTTCGCGCCCCGGCCGGTCAGCCGGAGGCCGGCCGGTGCTCCAGGAGCATCCGCTGGAGCTCGCGCGCGGCCCGGGGCGGAGCCACGTCGCTGCGGTGCGCGAGAGCGATCGTGCGCCGCAGCCCGGCCCCGGCCAGCGGAGTCCTCCGCAGATCGCTGCCCGCCCGGGCTGCGGCCATGCTCGGCACCACGGCGATGCCGAGCCCCGCCCGTACGAAACCGAGCACCGCGTCCATCTCGCCGCCCTCGACGGTGAACGTGGGCTCGAAGCCCTCAGCGCGGCACGCGGCCACGGTCAGCTCCCGCAGGTTGTACCCGTGCCGGAACATCACCAGCGGCGCTCCCTCCAGATCCGCGATCCGGATCCGGCCGCCCCTCCCCGGGGGCGGCTCCGCCGCCGAGGACACCACGACCAGGTCCTCGTGCAGCAGTTCCACCGTGGTCAGCGCGGGGGAGGCGGCCGGCATGGGCAGCACCACCAGCGCCAGGTCGAGCGCGCCCCGCGCCAGCTGACGTACCAGGTCGTGCGAACCGCCCTCCTCCAGCAGCAGCCGCACCCCCGGATGCCGGTCGTGGAAGGCGCGCAGCACGTCCGGCAGCAGCCCGGTGCACAGGCTCGGCGTCGCCCCCAGCCGCACCCGGCCGCTGCGCAGCGAGACCAGCTCCTGGACCTCCTGCCGCGCCGTCTCCGCGTCGGCGAGGATCCGCCGGGCGAGCGGCAACAGTGCCTCGCCCGCGTCGGTGAGGGCGATGTTGCCCCGGGCCCGGCTGAACAGATCAGCGCCCAGCTCCGTCTCCAGCGCCCGGATCTGCTGGGAGAGCGAGGGCTGCGACACGTGCACCGCCTCGGCGGCCCGGGTGAAGTGCCGGGCCTCGGCGACGGCCACGAAGTAGGTGAGCTGCTGGAAGTGCATAAGCCGACGATAACCTTCATCGATAGCTGATGCCTATGGAGATCAGCCGTACCATGTCTTGGACTGATCGGGCCGTTCCCCCTACCTTCGTGTCCATGGCATTGGCAACGCGGACGGACCGACGGCCGTCGATGACGCGTACGCTCTGGGACTCGACCGTCGGCAAGAAGACGATCATGGCCGTGACCGGTCTGGTCATGCTCGGATATCTCGTCGCCCACATGGTGGGCAACCTGAAGATCTTCTTCGGACCCGGCGAGTTCGACGGGTACGCCCACTGGCTGCGCACCATGGGCGAACCGGTACTGCACTACGAGTGGGCGCTCTGGATCGTCCGGGTGGGGCTGGTGGCCGCCGTCGTGCTGCACGGCGTCTCCGCGTACCAGCTCAGCCGGCGCGACATCAGGGCACGCCCGGCCAAGTACGTCCACAAGAAGCCCCGGTCGAGCTACGCCACCCGGACCATGCGCTGGGGCGGGATCATCCTCGCGCTCTTCATCGTCTGGCACATCCTCGACCTGACGACCGGCACCGTGCACACCGGCTTCGAGGCGGGGCACCCCTACCAGAACGTCATCGACACCTTCTCGACCTGGTACGGCAACGTCATCTACATCGTCGCCGTGCTCGCCATGGGCCTGCACGTCCAGCACGGCTTCTGGAGCGCCGCGCAGACCCTGGGCGTCGGCAACGCGACCCGCGACCGCATCCTGAAGACCCTCGCCAACCTCCTCGCAGTGGTGCTGACCGTGGGCTTCATCTCCGTACCCGTCGCCGTCATGACCGGAGTGGTGAGCTGACATGCCCGACTACACGCAGTACGGCACGGGCGAGCCCCTCGCCGACACGAAGGCCCCCGAGGGCCCCGTCGCCGAACGCTGGGACACCCGCCGCTTCCAAGCGAAACTCGTGAACCCCGCCAACCGGCGCAAACACACCGTCATCGTCGTCGGCACCGGGCTGGCCGGCGGAGCGGCCGGCGCCACCCTCGCCGAACAGGGCTACCACGTCGTCCAGTTCTGCTTCCAGGACTCACCCCGGCGCGCCCACTCGGTGGCCGCCCAGGGCGGCATCAACGCCGCGAAGAACTACCGCAACGACGGCGACTCCATCCACCGGCTGTTCTACGACACCGTCAAGGGCGGCGACTTCCGCGCCCGGGAGTCCAACGTCCACCGGCTGGCGCAGATCTCGGTGGAGATCATCGACCAGTGCGTCGCCCAGGGCGTCCCGTTCGCCCGTGAGTACGGCGGCCTCCTCGACAACCGCTCCTTCGGCGGCGTCCAGGTCTCCCGTACGTTCTACGCGCGCGGCCAGACCGGACAGCAGCTCCTCCTCGGCGCCTACCAGGCGCTGTCCCGGCAGATCGCGTCGGGCGGCGTCGAACTCCACGCCCGCACCGAGATGCTGGACCTGATCGTGGTCGACGGCAAGGCGCGCGGCATCGTCGCCCGCGACCTGGTCACCGGGAAGACCGACACCTACTTCGCCGACGCGGTCGTCCTGGCCACCGGCGGCTACGGCAACGTCTTCTACCTGTCGACCAACGCCATGAACTCCAACGCCACCGCGATCTGGCGGGCGCACCGGCGCGGCGCGTACTTCGCCAACCCCTGCTTCACCCAGATCCACCCCACCTGCATCCCGCGCACCGGCGACCACCAGTCCAAGCTCACGCTGATGAGCGAGTCGCTCCGCAACGACGGCCGCATCTGGGTCCCCAAGGCCAAGGGCGACGACCGCCCGGCCAACCGGATCCCCGAGGACGAGCGCGACTACTACCTGGAGCGGATCTACCCCGCCTTCGGGAACCTGGTGCCCCGCGACATCGCCTCCCGCGCCGCCAAGAACGTCTGCGACGAGGGGCGCGGCGTCGGCCCCGGCGGACAGGGCGTCTACCTGGACTTCGCCGAGGCCATCGGCCGGATGGGCCGCAAGGCCGTCGAGGCGAAGTACGGCAACCTCTTCGACATGTACCAGCGGATCACCGACGAGGACCCCTACACGGTCCCCATGCGGATCTACCCCGCCGTGCACTACACGATGGGCGGCCTCTGGGTCGACTACGACCTCCAGACCACCGTCCCCGGCCTCTTCGCCATCGGCGAGGCGAACTTCTCCGACCACGGGGCCAACCGGCTCGGGGCCTCCGCCCTCATGCAGGGCCTCGCCGACGGCTACTTCGTCCTGCCCTCCACGATCAACGACTACCTCGCCCGCAATCCGCACACCGACACCGTGGACGAGGCGCACCCCGCCGTCGCGGAGGCCGTGGCGGAGACCGAGGACCGGATCAACCTGCTGCTCTCCGTCGACGGCGACCGCACCCCCGACTCCTTCCACCGCGAGATCGGTGAACTCATGTGGGAGTACTGCGGGATGGCCCGCACCGAGGACGGTCTGCGCAAGGCGCTCGCGAAGATCCCGGAGATCCGCGAGGAGTTCTGGCGCCGCGTCAAGGTCCCCGGAACCGGCGAACAGTTCAACCAGTCGCTGGAGAAGGCGAACCGCATCGTCGACTACCTGGAGCTCGCCGAGCTCATGTGCCTCGACGCCCTGCACCGCGCCGAGTCCTGCGGCGGCCACTTCCGCGCGGAGTCCCAGACCCCGGACGGCGAGGCCGAGCGGCGCGACGAGGAGTTCTCCTACGCCGCCGCCTGGGAGTTCACCGCCACCGGCGACGCCCCTGTCCTGCACAAGGAAGACCTCGTCTTCGAGTACGTCCACCCCACCCAGCGGAGCTACGCATGAAGCTCACCCTGCGCGTCTGGCGCCAGCGGAACGCCGAAGAGCCCGGCGCCATGGCCACCTACGAAGTCGACGGCATCTCCGCCGACATGTCGTTCCTGGAGATGCTCGACACCCTCAACGAGGAACTCACCCTCGCCGGGGACGAGCCGGTCGCCTTCGACCACGACTGCCGTGAGGGCATCTGCGGCGCGTGCAGCCTCGTCATCAACGGCGACGCCCACGGCCCGGAACGCACCACCACCTGCCAGCTCCACATGCGGTCCTTCGCCGACGGCGACACGATCGACATCGAGCCCTGGCGGGCCTCCGCCTTCCCGGTCATCAAGGACCTGGTCGTGGACCGTTCCTCGTTCGACCGGATCATCCAGTCCGGCGGCTACATCTCCGCCGCCACCGGCACCGCCCCGGACGCCCACGCCACCCCGGTGCCCAAGCCGGACGCCGACTTCGCCTTCGAGCACGCCGAGTGCATCGGCTGCGGAGCCTGCGTCGCCGCCTGCCCCAACGGCTCGGCGATGCTGTTCACCTCGGCGAAGGTCAACCACCTCAACGTCCTGCCGCAGGGCGCACCCGAGCGCGAGACCCGCGTCCTGGACATGGTGGCCCAGATGGACGACGAGGGCTTTGGCGGCTGCACCCTGACCGGCGAGTGCGCCACGGCCTGCCCCAAGGGCATCCCGCTGCCCTCGATCGCCGCGATGAACAAGGAGTGGCTGCGGGCGACCCGCAAGGTCCGCCGCTGACCGGGGAGTTGATCGCCGGCGCTGATCCCGTACGGTTGCGGAGCCGTACGGGATCGACGCGGTGCCCGTTGTCGGCTCAGCCCCGCAGCGCCCTCGCCAGATACGGCGCCGTACGGCTCCCGACTCCGCGCGCCACCTCCGCCGGGGTGCCGGACGCGACGATCCTGCCACCCCGGTCGCCGCCCTCGGGCCCCAGGTCGATGACATGGTCCGCGCCTGCCACCACGGCCATGTCGTGCTCCACGACCACCACCGTGCTCCCGGCGTCGACCAGCGAGTGCAACTGGCGCATGAGCACCTCCACATCGGCCGGATGCAGCCCCGTCGTCGGCTCGTCCAGCAGATACAGCGTGTGCCCGCGCCGGGTGCGCTGGAGCTCCGCCGCCAGCTTGATGCGCTGCGCCTCACCGCCGGACAGCTCCGTGGCGGGCTGACCGAGCCGCAGATAGCCGAGGCCCACGTTCAGCAGGGTGCTCAGCGCGCGCTCGGCGGCCGGCGTCCCGGCGAAGAAGGACGCCGCCGACTCCACGGTCAGCTCCAGGACCTGAGCGATCGTCAGCCCGTTCAGGGTGACGTCCAGGGTCTCCGGGTTGTACCGCGCGCCGTGGCAGTCCGGACAGGGCGCGTAGGTGCTCGGCAGGAACAGCAGCTCCACCGAGACGAACCCCTCGCCCTGGCAGGTCTCGCACCGCCCGCCGCTCACGTTGAACGAGAACCGCCCCGCCGTGTACCCCCGCTCCCGCGCCGCGTCCGTCCCGGCGAAGAGTTTCCGCACGGCGTCGAACAGGCCGGTGTACGTGGCCAGATTGGACCGGGGCGTACGGCCGATGGGCTTCTGGTCGACCTGGACGAGCCGGTCCACCGCGACCAGACCGGTGGCCGCCTCGCAGTACCGCGCACCCGGCCCGGGCTCCTCGCCCGCCTGCCGGTCCGCCAGCACCCCGGCGAGCACCTGGCCGACCAGGGTCGACTTGCCCGAACCGGACACCCCGGTCACCGCCGTGAACACCCCGAGCGGGAACGCCGCGTCGACGCCCCGCACATTGTGCCGCTCCACGCCGGAGAGCCGGATCCACCCGGTCGGCGCCCGCGGCTCCCGTACCGGCGCGATCCCCTCCCCGAACAGGAACCGCCGCGTCGCCGACTCCGGCACCCGGGCCAGTCCCTCGGGCGGCCCGCTGTGCAGCACCCGCCCGCCGTGCTCGCCGGCCAGCGGACCCACGTCCACCAGCCAGTCCGCCCGCCGCACCACGTCCATCTGGTGCTCCACCACGAAGACCGAGTTCCCGGCCTCCTTCAGCCGGCCCAGCACCCCGAGCAGCGCCTCGGTGTCCGCCGGGTGCAGCCCGGCCGACGGCTCGTCGAGCACATAGACGACGCCGAAGAGCCCCGACCGCAACTGCGTTGCCAGCCGCAGCCGTTGCAGCTCCCCCGAGGACAGCGTCGGGGCCGTCCGGTCCAGGCTCAGATAGCCGAGCCCCAGCTCCGTCACCGTCCCGATCCGCGCCAGCAGATCGCCTGTCAGCACCCGGGCCGTCTCCTCGCCGCCCGCCCCCGCACCGGACAGCACCTCGGCCAGTGCGGACAGCGGCAGCCCGGCCAGCTCCGCGATGGTCCGCCCCGCGAAGGTCACCGCCATCGCCTCCGGCCGCAGCCGGCTCCCGCCGCACACCGGACACGGGGCACTGGTCAAGAAGCGCTCCGCCTTCGCCCGCAGGGCCCGGCTCTTGGTGTCGGCGAAGGTGTGCAGCACGTAGCGTCGCGCGCTCATGTACGTGCCCTGGTACGGGCGTTGGATCCGGCCCGCGTCCCGCACCGGATGCACCGTCACCACCGGCTGCTCGTCGGTGAACAGGATCCACTCCCGGTCCTTCGGGGGCAGCTCGCGCCACGGCCGGTCGACGTCGTGGCCCAGCGCGTCCAGCACATCGCGGAGGTTCTTGCCCTGCCACGCCCCGGGCCACGCGGCGATCGCCCCCTCCCGGATCGACAGCGAGGGATCCGGGACGAGCAGTTCCTCGTCCGTCCGGTGGATCCGCCCCAGACCGTGGCACTCCGGGCACGCCCCGACGGCGGTGTTGGGGGAGAAGGAGTCGGAGTCCAGCCGCTCGGCCCCCGGCGGATAGTCACCCGCACGGGAGAAGAGCATGCGCAGCGAGTTGGAGAGCGTCGTCACCGTCCCGACGGACGACCGGGCACCCGGGGCGGAGCGCCGCTGCTCCAGCGAGACGGCGGGCGGCAGCCCGGTGATCTCCCCGACGGCGGGCGCGCCCACCTGATGGATCAGCCGCCGGGCGTAGGGAGCCACGGACTCGAAGTAGCGGCGCTGGGCCTCCGCGTAGATGGTCCCGAAGGCGAGCGAGGACTTTCCGGACCCCGACACGCCCGTGAACACCGTCAGGGTGTCGCGTGGGATGTCGACCCGGACGTTCTTGAGGTTGTGCTCGCGGGCGCCGCGCACCCGGACGTACGGATCGTGGGGGGAGTGCATGGGGCTCGGCTCCGTACGGGTGGGTTCTGACGCCTGGCAGGACAAACAGTCCGATTCTAGGCGTCGGCGCCGACGGCGGGCCCCCGGGATCCGGCGGCGCGCCTCAGAGCGTGCAGGCGCGGGCGACGGCCTCGGTGTCCCAGTAGAACGGCCGCACCTCGGTGATCCGGCCGTCCCGGACGGTGAGGGTCTGCAGGATGGGGAACGTCAGCTCCCGCGCGGTCGCCCGGGACACGGCGTGGACGATCGTGCGCACCACCGAGGTCTCCCCGGTGGCCAGAAAGTCCTGTTCCACCAGCTCGAACGTGGACCAGGTGTCGCTCATCGCCCGGAAGAACCGCTCCAGGCCGAGGTGCCCGCGCCAGACTCCGCCGTACGGGAGCCCCGCCGCCTGATGGAGGACCACATCAGGTGCGAAGCAGGGCGCCAGGAGGTCGAAGGAGGCCGTGCCCGGTCCGCCGGCCGCCAGATAGCGTGCCTCGGCCGTGTACATGGCGGTGAGGACCGCCCGGGAGTCCGTCGTCGGAGAGTGCGTCATGCCCCCAGCGTTCCCGATCCTCGCGGTCGGGTCCGGCGGCTATCGGACGTCGAGGCTCCGCACCGGAACCCGCCCGTCGTCCCGGTCCCGGAGCCGGGCGATCCGGGCGAGCCGCCGCAGCGAGTCCACCAGACCCTCCCGGTCGTACGTACTGGTCGTGACGAGCACCTCGTCCGCCCCGGTCTCCTCGATCGCGCGCTCCAGCTGACCGGCCACCTGGTCCTCGGTGCCGTGGACATGACCGTCGAGCCCCCGCTCGTACAGCCTCCGCTCCTTGGCCGTCATGGCGAGGGCCTCGACGCGCTCGGCCGGGGCCAGCGGCGGAAAGTCTCCACGCGTACGGGAGTACGCCATGGCCCACGCCTCCGGTACGAGCAGCCTGCGGGCCGCCTCCTCGGTGCCGGCGACGGCCACCGTGCCCGCGACGATCACCTCGGGCCGCTCGGCGCGGGCGGAGGGGCGGAAGTCGCGGCGGTAGACCTCGACGGCGCGCAGCACCTTCTCCCGGCCGCGCAGATCACCGATGACCAGGGGGAGCCCGGCGGCCGCGGCGACCGACGCGCCCTCCCCGATCGCCAGGACGTAAGCGGGGATGCGCAGGCCCTCCGCCGGACGGGCGTGCACCCCGGGGTGGTCCTGCTGGGTGCCGTCGATCCAGCCGAGCAGTTCGGCGAGCCGGCCGGGGAAGTCCTCGGCGTCCTCCTTGCCGTGGCCGAGCGCCCGGCGGACACCGTCGGTGAACCCCACGGAGCGGCCGAGCCCCATGTCGATCCGGCCGGGAAAGAGCGAGGCGAGCACCCCGAACTGCTCGGCGACGACCAGCGGCCGGTGGTTGGGCAGCATCACCCCGCCGGTGCCGACCCGGATGGTGGAGGTCGCGGCTGCGACGGCGGCGGCCAGCACCGTCGGCGCGGACCCCGCGACCCCCGGCACGCCGTGGTGCTCGGAGACCCAGAAGCGGTGGAAGCCGAGCGCCTCCGCCTCCCGGGCCAGGTCGACGGTGTCGCGCAGCGCCCGGGACGCGTCGTGCCCCTCACGGGTGCGGGAACGGTCCAGGACGGAGAAGCGGGTCGAGGCGATCACAGAGCTCACGCTCCCTTCAACACCGTCGCTCTCCCAGGATTCCCGTGAACGCCGCGGCTCTCCCAGGATTTCCGCGGCACGGCCGACGCCGGGGCCGACGGGCTTCCTAAGCTGGGGGAGTGGACAACGACGCACGGCCGCTGGCCGTATTCGACCTGGACGGCACGCTCGCGGACACCGCCCACCGGCAGCACTTCCTGGAAGGCCCGGAGCGCGACTGGGCCGGCTTCTTCGCCGCGGCCGTGGACGACCCGCCGCTCGCGGAGGGCGTACGGATGGTGCTCGCGAGCGCCGAGGAGTGCCGCGTCGTCTATCTGACCGGACGCCCCGAGCGGTGCCGTCGCGACACCGTGCGCTGGCTGAGCCGTCAGGGACTGCCCGAGGGCACGCTGTTCATGCGGCGCAACGACGACCGGCGCCCCGCACGCAGGACGAAGCTGGACATCCTCCGGCGGCTGGGGCGGAAGGAGCAGGTGCGCGTGCTCGTGGACGACGACGAACTGGTCTGCGACGCGGCCCAGGTGGCCGGATTCACTGTGGTGCGGGCCCGCTGGGCCGATCCGTCGGCGGCACTGAAGGATGCCCAGGAACGCGAGGGACGTACCTGATCAGGCGCTTTCGTCGAGCCGGAAGCCCACCTTCAGGCCGACTTGATAGTGCGCGATTCGGCCATCCTCGATATGGCCCCGAACTTGATTAATCTCGAACCAATCGAGATTGTGCAACGTTTCCGCCGCTCTTGCGACGCCGTTCCGGATCGCCTCGTCGATGCCCTCCTCGGAGGTTCCTACGATCTCGGTGACCCGATAGGTGTGATTCGCCATTGTTTGTCTCCTCTCCTGTGACCACGTTGCCCCAATCCGCGGTCTCCCGCGAGGGGGAGGATGCGGCGAATCGGGACGGGTGTCCGTCTTGACCTACTGAATGGTCCATACCAAAATTCAGCCAACCACCCGTGCGAGCGCCGCCCGCAATCCCCCCACACCGGGTCCCGATTTCGTTGTGCCGTTTCGCAGAAGGTGACCACGTGAAGAACCGCATACTGGCCGGAGCCATCGCGCTTGTCTCGTCCGTCGCACTCGGCGGATGCGGCTTCATACCCGGCTCGGGCAGCGGTGACCGCACGGTGACGGTCTGGCTGATGAAGGACAGCGTCTCGCCCGGCTTCCTGGACAAGTTCACCCGCTCGTACGAGGAGGAGAACCCCTCGATCGAGCTGGACTTCAAGATCCAGGAGTGGAGCGGCATCGGCCCCAAGGTTCTCTCCGCGCTGGAGGGCGACGACGCCCCGGACGTGATCGAGGTCGGGAACACGCAGGTCGCGCAGTACGCCGAGAGCGGCGGCCTGCGCGATCTGACCCTCGAATCGATGCGCGACCTGGGCAGCGAGGACTGGCTGCCCGGCCTGGCCCAGCCCGGCAGCATCAACGGCGTGCAGTACGGCATCCCCTGGTACGCGGCCAACCGGGTGGTGATCTACAACAAGGAGATCTTCGAGGAGGCGGGCATCGACTCCGTCCCGAAGACGCGCGACGAGTGGATCGCCGCCACCGAGAAGCTCAACAGGGCGGGCAACCAGGGCATCTACCTGGCCGGTCAGAACTGGTACGTGCTCGCCGGCTTCATCTGGGACGAGGGCGGGGAACTCGCCGACGAGAACGGCGGCGACTGGCAGGGCGCCCTGGACACGCCGGAGGCCCTGGCGGGCATGGAGTTCTACCAGGAACTCCAGGCGCTCGGCGACGGACCCACGGACGCCGACGAGGAGAAGCCCCCGCAGACCGACGTCTTCGCCAAGGGCGACGTCGCACAGATCATCTCGACTCCGGGCAGTGCCGCGCTCATCGAGCAGAAGAATCCCGAACTCAAGGGAAAGCTCGGCTACTTCCCCATTCCCGGCAAGTCCTCGAAAGCCCCCGGCTCGGTGTTCACCGGCGGCTCCGACCTCATCGTCCCGAAGAAGGCCGACGAACGCACCGCCGGGATCGCCGTCGTCAAGGCGCTGGCGAGCGAGAAGTGGCAGACGGACCTTGCCCGGGGCATGAGCTACGTCCCCAACAAGCCGAGCCTCGCCCATGTCATCGAGGGGGACGAGGGCACCGCGGCGATGGCCGAGGGCGCCACCCGGGGCCGCGCCACCCCCAACTCGCCCCAGTGGGCCAGGGTCGAGGCGGAGAACCCGATCAAGCCCTACATGACGGCCGTGCTCGAGGGCGGCGACCCGGCCCGCGAGGCCAAGGCCGCCTCCGAGCGCATCACCGCGATGCTCGCCGGCAG
>NZ_JAAXYC010000187.1 GCF_018619185.1 Streptomyces sp. McG3
CCGCCCCGCCGCCCCCGTTCCGCCGCCGGGGCCGGGGCTCGCGGAGAGCGCCCGCCGGCTCGCCGACGCCGCCACCACCTCCACCGCACTCGTGGCCGACGCCCTGGCCCGCATCGAGGCGACGCAGCCCACCCTGAACGCCTTCCGCCACCTGCGCACCGCAGCGGCTCTCGCCGAGGCCGCGGAGGCCGACCGGCGGCTCGCGGCGGGGGAGCGGCTGCCGCTCCTCGGCGTGCCGGTCGCCGTCAAGGACGACACCGACGTGGCGGGCCTGCCCACCCACTTCGGCTGCGACGGAGAGCGCCCCCCGGCCGCCTCCGACAGCGAGGCGGTCCGCCGGCTGCGCGCCGCCGGGGCCGTCCTCGTCGGCAAGACCAACTCCTGCGAACTGGGCCAGTGGCCCTTCACCGAAGGTCCCGCCTTCGGCGCCACCCGCAACCCCTGGAACACCGCGCACACCCCTGGCGGCTCCTCCGGCGGATCCGCGGCGGCCGTCGCCGCCGGACTCGTCCCCGCCGCCCTCGGCTCGGACGGCGCCGGATCCGTGCGCATCCCCGCCGCGTGGACGCACCTCGTCGGCATCAAACCGCAGCGCGGGCGCATCTCGGTCCACCCGCACAGCGACGCCTTCCAGGGGCTCACCGTGAACGGCACCCTCGCCCGTACGGTCGCCGACGCGGCGCTGCTCCTGGACGCCGTCGCCGGAGCGCACCCCGAGGACTTCCACCGCCCGCCCGCCGTGCGCGCCGCCGACGCCGCCCGCCGTGACCCGGGCCGCCTCCGCATCGCCCTCGCCTGGCGTCCCCCGCTCACGCTCACTGGCGCCGGACCGGACCCGGAGGTGCGCCGGGCCGTCACCGCGCTCGCCGAGACCCTCGCCCGGCTCGGCCACCACGTCGAGGAAGCCCGCCCCCGGTACGGGCTGATCGGCCTCGCCTTCGTGCCCCGCGCCACCGCGGGCATCGCCGAGTTCGCCGCACGCCACCCCGAACCGGCCCTGCTCGACCCCCGCACCCGCAGCGCCCTGCGGACCGGGACACGGCTGGGCGGGAGGGTGGTGCGGGCCGCCCGCGCCCGTGAAGTGCGCCAGCACCGCAGGATCGGCGCCCTCTTCGACGCCTCCGGCTTCGACGTGCTGCTCACCCCGACCACGGCCGCGCCGCCGCCCCGGATCGGATCCTTCGACCGCCTCAGCGCCTGGCGCACCGACCTCACGATGGCGGCCGCCTGCCCCTACGCCTGGCCGTGGAACGTCCTCGGCTGGCCCGGGGTGAACGTCCCGGCCGGCTTCACCCGGTCCGGGCTCCCCGTCGGCGCCCAGCTCCTGGGCCCCTCCCGCAGCGAGGAGCGGCTGATCGCGCTCGCCGCCCAACTGGAGGACGACCTGCGCTGGTACGAGCACCGGCCGCCGACGCCGTAACCCGGAGTCACCGGAACGTCACTGGACCCCGTACGGACTGTGAAGCCGTGCGGGGGCCTTGTGGAGCCCGGCACGGTGAGGAGATATCTTGATGTCAAGCAATGTTGCAGACGTGGAGCGGAGCACCCGGTGACTGACTCGACCATCATCTATACGCACACCGACGAGGCCCCTGCCCTGGCGACCTACTCGTTCCTGCCCGTCGTCGAGGCCTACGCCTCGACCGCAGGCGTCACGGTCGAGCGCCGTGACATCTCCCTCGCGGGCCGGATCATCGCCAGTTTCCCGGAGCACCTCAAGGCCGAGCAGCGTATCGATGACGCTCTCGCCGAGCTCGGCGAGCTGGCCAGGACGCCCGGCGCGAACATCATCAAGCTGCCGAACATCTCGGCGTCGATCCCGCAGCTCAAGGCCGCCGTCGCGGAGCTCCAGGAGCAGGGCTACGCGCTTCCGGACTACCCGGACGACCCGCGGACCGACGAGGCCAAGGACATCCGCGCCCGGTACGACAAGGTCAAGGGCAGCGCCGTGAACCCGGTGCTGCGCGAGGGCAACTCCGACCGCCGTGCCCCCGCGTCCGTCAAGAACTACGCCAAGGCCCACCCGCACCGCATGGGCGCCTGGAGCGCCGACTCGAAGACGAACGTCGCCACGATGGGCGTCGACGACTTCCGCTCCACCGAGAAGTCCGCGGTCATCGCCGAGGACGGCTCGCTCCGCATCGAGCTCCACGGCGACGACGGCACCACCACCGTGCTCCGCGAGTCCGTACCCGTCCTCAAGGGCGAGGTCGTCGACGCGGCCGTCATGCGCGTCGCCGCGCTGCGCGAGTTCTTCACCGCGCAGGTCGCCCGCGCCAAGGCCGAGGGCGTGCTGTTCTCCGTGCACCTCAAGGCCACCATGATGAAGGTCTCCGACCCGATCATCTTCGGCCACGCGGTCCGCGCCTTCTTCCCGAACACCTTCGCCAAGTACGGTGACCAGCTCGCCGCGGCGGGCCTCACCCCGAACGACGGCCTGGGCGGCATCCTCAAGGGCCTGGCCTCGCTGCCGGGCGTCGGTGCCGAGATCCAGGCGTCCTTCGAGGCCGAGCTCGCCGAGGGCCCCGCCCTCGCGATGGTCGACTCCGACAAGGGCATCACCAACCTGCACGTCCCCAGCGACGTCATCGTCGACGCCTCCATGCCCGCCATGATCCGCACTTCGGGTCACATGTGGGGCCCGGACGGCGACGAGGCCGACACCATCGCCGTCCTCCCGGACAGCAGCTACGCCGGTGTCTACCAGGTCGTCATCGACGACTGCCGCGCCAACGGCGCCTTCGACCCGGCCACCATGGGCTCCGTGCCCAACGTCGGGCTGATGGCGCAGAAGGCCGAGGAGTACGGCAGCCACGACAAGACCTTCGAGATCCCCGCCACCGGCACCGTGCGCGTCGTCGACGCGAGCGGCGCGGTCGTGCTGGAGCAGGCCGTCGGCGCCGGCGACATCTTCCGGATGTGCCAGACCAAGGACCTGCCGATCCAGGACTGGGTGAAGCTCGCCGTCACCCGTGCCCGCGCCACCGGCAACCCGGCCGTGTTCTGGCTGGACGGGACCCGCGCGCACGACGCCAACCTGATCGCCAAGGTCACCACGTACCTCGCCGACCACGACACCGACGGCCTGGACATCACCATCAAGTCCCCGGTCGAGGCCACGGCCTTCTCCCTGGAGCGCATCCGCCGCGGCGAGGACACCATCTCCGTCACCGGCAACGTGCTCCGCGACTACCTCACCGACCTCTTCCCGATCCTGGAGCTCGGCACCAGCGCGAAGATGCTCTCCGTCGTCCCGCTGATGAACGGCGGCGGCCTCTTCGAGACCGGCGCGGGCGGCTCGGCCCCCAAGCACGTCCAGCAGCTCGTCAAGGAGAACTACCTCCGCTGGGACAGCCTGGGCGAGTTCCTGGCCCTCGCGGTCAGCTTCGAGCACCTGGCGACCACCACGGACAACGCGCGGGCGCAGGTCCTGGCCGACAGCCTGGACCGGGCCACGGGCACCTTCCTCAACGAGGACAAGTCCCCGAGCCGTCGCCTCGGCGGTATCGACAACCGCGGCAGCCACTTCTACCTGGCCCTGTACTGGGCCCAGGAGCTGGCGCGGCAGACCGACGACGCGAAGCTCGCCGAGGCGTTCGCGCCGCTCGCCAAGACGCTGGCCGAGCAGGAGGAGACCATCGTCGCCGAGCTGATCGCGGTGCAGGGCTCCCCGGCCGAGATCGGCGGCTACTTCCAGCCCGACCCGGCCAAGGCCGAGGCGATCATGCGCCCGTCCGCCACGTTCAACCAGGCCATCGCGTCCCTCGCCTGACCTGAAGCGAGGCGGATCCGTCCGCCTCACCGCCCCGCCCCGGCAGGCCCCGTGCCCGCCGGGGCGGTCCGCGTTCGCAGCCCGTACGGACGAAGGACCAATCCGCCGGGGCCGGGGCTCCGAATGACGACCGTGAGTATCACCCGGAAAGCCCTGACCCGCGGCACGCTCGCCGCCCTGAGCGGACTGCTCGCGGGATTCGCCTCGCTGGCCGTCGCCGAGCTGGTCTCGGCGGCCGTCAGGCCCGAGGCGAGTCCGGTGACGGCGGTCGGCGGAGCGGCCATCGACCGGACGCCCGCCGGTGTGAAGGACTGGGCGATCCGGAACTTCGGCGAGGACGACAAGCTCGTCCTGCAACTCGGCATCGTCGTCACGCTCGCCCTCTTCGCCCTGGCCGTCGGTCTGTTGGCGCTCCGGCACCGGCGGGCCGGCTCCGCGGCCGTCCTGCTCTTCGGTGTGGTCGGCACGGCGGCCGCCGTCAGCAGGCCGGACTCCACGGGTCTCGTGGACGGTCTGCCGTCCCTGCTGGGGGCGATCGTCGGGGCCGCGCTGCTGTACGTCCTCATCGGCCGGCTCACCCGCCCGCACCGGACCGCCGGCCAGGAGCAGGAGCGCGCGCCGGTCGACGAGCGGGACGGCGAACAGGCCAACGAGCCGGAGCAGGAGGCCGGCTGGGACCGGCGGGGCTTCGTGATCGCCGCCACCGCGGCGGCCGCCGCGTCCACGGCGGCCGGTGCCGTCGGCCGCGCGCTGAACAGCCGCAGCAGCCAGAACGCCGTCGCCTCCCGCGAGGCCGTGACGCTGCCGAAGCCGGCCTCGCCGGCGAGGCCGATCCCGGCGGGGGCACAGCTGAGGGTCCGCGGCATCAGCCCCTTCACCACCCCGAACGACTCCTTCTACCGGGTGGACACCGCCCTCGTGATTCCCAAGGTCGACGCGAACGCCTGGCGGCTCCGCATCCACGGCAAGGGCGTACGCCGGGACCTGGAGTTCACCTACCAGGACCTGCTGGAACGCCCCTTGATCGAACGCGAGATCACCCTCTGCTGCGTCTCCAACGAGGTCGGCGGACCCTACATCGGGCACGCCAGGTGGATCGGCGTACGCCTGGCCGACCTGCTCAAGGAGGCGGGCGTCAAGCCACCTTCCCGAGGCGGCGAGGCCGACCAGATCATCGCCCGCTCGGTGGACGGCATGACGCTCGGCACCCCCGTCGAGGACGTCATGGACGGCCGGGACGCGATGCTCGCCGTCGGCATGAACGGCGAACCGCTGCCCTTCGTCAACGGGTTCCCCGTCCGGATGCTCGTCCCCGGCCTGTACGGGTACGTCTCCGCCTGCAAGTGGATCGAGGACATCGAGCTCACCACGTTCGACGACTACGACGCCTACTGGGTGAAGCGCAAGTGGGCGCGAGAGGCCCCGATCAAGACCCAGTCCCGGATCGACACCCCCAAGCCCTTCGGCCGCCCGGAGGCCGGCACGGTGATGGTGGCCGGAGTGGCCTGGGCCCAGCACCGTGGCATCGAGAAGGTCGAGATCCGGGTGGACGACGGTCCCTGGCGGCCGGCACAGCTCGCCGAACAGGGCACCGTCGACACCTGGCGCCAGTGGTCCTACCCCTGGAAGGCGACTCCCGGTGGTCACACCCTGACCGTCCGCGCCACCGACCGCACCGGCGAGCTCCAGACCGAGGAGCGCACCAAGACCGTCCCCGACGGTGCGAGCGGCTGGCACTCCGTCGTGGTGACCGTCGACTGATCACCCGTCATGGACGGCCCGTGGGCGCGGCTTTCGTGCCGCCTCACGGGCCGAAGACCCTCCCGAGCGACGCCGCCAGCTCCCGAACCGTCGGCGGACTCAGGCGGGCGCCCAGATACCCGTCCGGCCGCACCACGAACGCCGTCCCCTCCCCGGCCCCGTACTGACGCGCGAACTCACCGAGACCGTCCCGGTGGAGGGGGACCGGCGCCCCGGGGGCGGTCGCTCCGGCGGGCAGGATCCAGCGTGTCTCCATCAGTCCGTGCGACAACTCCCTTGCAGCGGCGGCGAGATCGGCCACCGTGTCGCCGGCCGGGTGGGTCCCGTACACCAGCAGGACGTGCCCGCTCCCGCGCAGCACGTCGAACAGCCGCATCGGATACGCGGCGATGTCGCCCGTGAGGCCGCCGCAGTCCGGGGCCCGGTCCCCGGGGCGCGGCACGCTCCCGTCGTCCGGGGGCGGCGGCGCCACCAGTGGGCTGTCCCGGTAGTCGATGAGCAGCTGGGCCTCGCGCAGCAGCAGGGTCGCGGGGTCCGCCGGATCGGCCTGGACGCCCTCGGCGGCGTGCCGGACGGTCCGGCCGACGACCTCCTCGCCGACCGGACGGCGCTCGGCGTCGTAACCGGTGAGCACGTTCGGCCCCGCCGCGTCCCCGACCGCCAGCGCCAGCTTCCACGCCAGGTCGCAGGCGTCCTGGATCCCGGTGTTCATGCCCTGGGCGCCGGTCGGCGGGTGGATGTGCGCCGCGTCCCCGGCGACGAACACCCGGCCCCGGCCGTAGCGGTCCACCAGGCGGTGGCTGATCCGGAACACCGACGACCAGCGGAGCGCGGACGCCGTGACCGGTTCCGGGGCCAGCCGGTCCAGGACCTTCTGGATGTCGGCGAGGGCGGGCGCGGTGCCTCCCTCCAGACCGTGGGCCACCCCGTCGCCGCCGGCCGCCCCGGAAGCCTCCGCCTGCCGTGCGGCGGACAGCTCCGGCGGGACCAGCATCGACATCCGGTAGCGGCCCGTCCCCGGCAGCGGGATGCACACCAGCAGATCGTCGATCGCACCGCCCTCGCCCCGGTGCATGGAGCGCACCCCGTACCCGGGCGGCAGGCCCCAGCCCACCTCCACATCGGCGAGCATGTACTCCTCCGGGAACGCGCCGCCCTCGAAGGAGAGCCCGAGCCCCTTGCGGACCAGGCTGTGCGCCCCGTCGCACCCCACCAGGAACCGGGACCGGACCTCCTCCTCACCCCCGGACGACGTGGTCAGCCGGCTTGTCACCCCGTCGGCGTCCTGGGCGAACGCCGTCAGCTCGGTGGCACGCTCGATCACGGTGCCGAAACGCCCGAGGAACTGCTCCAGGACGCGTTCGGTCTCGTACTGCGGCAGCGCGGCGAACCCGTACGGCACCTCGGGCGGGAGGACCAGCTCGATCCGCCCCTCCGCGACGCCGTTGAGGTACGTCAGCTGTCCGCGCATCGGGACGGCCGCGTCCAGCACGTCCCGCACCAGGCCCATCCGGTCGAAGAGCTCCAGGGTCCGCGGCTGGACGCCCACCGCCTTGGCGTACGGCAGCCGGGCCGGGAGGCGGTCCACGATCCGGCAGGAGACCCCCGATCGCCGCAGCTCGGCGGCGAGCGTCAGCCCGACCGGGCCGGCGCCCGCCACGAGTACGTCGGTCGATTCGCTGCGTGCCACCGGGGCCTCCCGCCGTGGGCCCCCCTGGGTACGGTTCCCTCCATCGTCCTGCCATCGGCGGTCTCCGGCACCCGGGGACCCTCACGCCTGGGCGGGTGCGGGCGGCGGAGTCATGGCCCACCGGATCGTCCTGGTCAGGGCCCTCCCGGCGGGCCGGACACAGACCCGCTCGACCCTCGGCAGCCGGGGCAGCCGGAGCTGTTCCCCGGCCCACGGCGGCAGGGCGGCCACGGCGTTGGCGGCGAGCACGGCGTACGGGGGGCGGGCCGCCCAGGGCAGCGGTGGGTGCAGAAGAATGAAGCGGGCCGCGTCCAGGGCCTCCTGGGTGGCGCGCAGCTCGGGGCGGTAGGCGGCGATCCGTGTCGCCAGCTCCGCCCGGTCGCGCGGGGGGTCGGGGACGCCGAGGGCCCGGGCCACGGTCGCCATGTCGTCGATGTACCCGTCGCACCCGGCGCCGTCCAACGGCCGTGCCCCGTACCGTTGGTGGGCGCGCAGGAAGCTGTCCACCTCGGCGATGTGCACCCAGCACAACAGATGCGGGTCGGCCGCGTGGTACGGCTCACCGGAGGACGCGATGCCGCGCACCCCCTCGTGCACGGACCGTACGCGGTCGACCGCCTCCTGGGCGTGCTCCGCCGTACCGAACGTGGTCACCGCCAGGAACGTACTGGTCCGCTGGAGCCGCCCCCACGGGTCGCCCCGGAACCCGGAGTGGCCCGCGACGGCGGCCATGGCGAGGGGGTGCAGCGACTGGAGGAGCAGGGCCCGCAGCCCGCCGATGAACATCGACGCGTCCCCGTGCACCCGGCGCACCGGCCGGTCGGGGCCGAACCAGCGCGGCCCCGGGGTGCCATGGATCCGGGCCCGGTTCTCCGGTCCGGAGGGGCCCGCGACCCGGGAGAACAGGCTCCTGCCGAGCCGTTCCCGTACCCCGGAGCCTGGCGCCGCCCTGTCCATGGGTCCCAGTATGCCCGGGCGGACGTCCCGCGGGTCCGGACTTCGCTACGGCACCCGGGCCGTCCACTCCGGCGTACCGAACTTCGTCCGTACGAGCTCCTCGGCGCGTGCCAGCTCGGCGTCCGTCACGCTGCCCGTGGTGAGCCCGTGGCGCCTGCGGAACGATTCGATCATGCGGTCGATGACGGTCTGGCGGGGCAGCCCGGTCTGCCGCCGCAGCGGATCGACGCGCTTCTTCGCGGACCGGGTGCCCTTGTCGGACATCTTCTCCTTGCCGATCCGCAGCACCTCCAGCATCTTGTCGGCGTCGATGTCGTACGCCATGGTCACGTGGTGCAGCACGGCCCCTGGGCCGCCGTCCGGCCCGACCACCCGCTTCTGCGCCGCCCCGGCGATCTTGCCGACCTCGGTGGCGATGTCGTTGAGCGGCTGGTACCAGGCCTTGATGCCCATGTCCGCGAGGGCTTCGAGGACCCAGTCGTCCAGATAGGCGTAGCTGTCGGCGAACGACAGCCCGGAGACCAGGGACTGCGGGACGGCCAGCGAGTAGGTGATGGTGGAGCTGGGCTCGGCGAACATCGCGCCGCCGCCGGAGATCCGGCGTACGACGCTCACGCCGTGCCGCTCGACGCCCGCCGGGTCCACCTCGTTGCGCAGCGACTGGAAGCTGCCGATGATCACGGCGGGGGAGTCCCACTCCCAGACCCGCAGCGTCGGCGGCCGCAGGCCCGCCGCGACCTCGGCGGTGATGACCTCGTCCAGCGCCATGTGCAGGGCGGGCGACTGCGGGGCCTCGTGGATCAGCTGCCAGTCGTAGTCGCTCCACTCCGTGGCCTGCGCGAGCGCCCGGCGCACGGCGACGGCGACGCCCTCCGCGCTCAGCCCGAGCATCACCGTGGAGTCGGGCAGCGCCGCCTCGATCCGGGCGGCGAGCCCGGCCGTGTCGGTGTGGGCCGGGGCGCCCTCCAGCGCCGCGTCGATCGCCAGGATCGCCTCGTCGGGTTCGAGGAAGAAGTCCCCGGCGACGCGGACGTTCCGCAACGCCCCGCCCGCCACCTCCAGGTCCACCACGACCAGCTTGCCGCCGGGAACCTTGTACTCACCGTGCACAGCCATGCCTCCGCCCTCGGGTCCCGGCCCGTTGTGAGCCGGACACAAACGTCCATAACGCATGCGCGGGACCGGTTCATCCCACCCACCCCTGGCATGATCGGCCGGCATGAGCGACGCACCCCGTCACATCCTCGTCATCGGCATGGGCGCCGGCGACCCCGACCACCTGACGCTCGCCGCGGTGAAGGCCATGCGCCGGGCCGACGTCTTCTTCGTGCTGGGAAAGGGCAAGGAGAAGGACGCGCTGACCCGGCTGCGGCGGGACATCCTCGACGAACACCTGACCGGCCCCTACCGCGTCGTCGAGGCCGAGGACCCGTGGCGGGACCGCACCCAGCAGGACGCCGGGCGCTACACCTCGGCGGTGCACGACTGGCGCCACCGCCGCGCCGACATCTGCGAACGCCTGATCGTCGAGGAGCTCGCACCGGGGCAGTGCGGAGCCTTCCTCGTGTGGGGCGACCCGTCCCTGTACGACAGCACCCTCGCGATCCTCGACGACATCCGAGGACGCGGAACGGTGGAATTCGGCCACGAGGTGATCCCCGGCATCAGCAGCGTCTCCGCCCTCGCCGCCCGGCACCGCGTCACCCTGAACCGGGTCGGCCGCCCCATCCACATCACCCCCGGACGACGTCTCGCCCAGGGATTCCCCGAGGACTGCGACCTCGTCGTGATGCTCGACGGCCACGAGAGCTTCACGCATCTGACGGGCAGGGGGTGGTGGATCCACTGGGGCGCCTACATCGGGACCCCGGACGAGATCCTGGTCTCCGGCCCGCTCGATCAGGTGGCCGGCCGGATCAGCAGGCTGCGCGCGGAGGCCCGCGAACGGCACGGCTGGATCATGGACACCTACCTGCTGAGCCGGGAGCCCGGCGCCGACGGCGATTGACGCCCGGTGGCTGACGGGTCCACGTCGAGGCGCGGGCGGGTGAGGGCCTCCGCACCTCGTCGTCGGACCGGCAGGGGTGTCAGGGGTGTGAGGGGCGTCAGCCCCGGGACTCGTGCGCCCGGATCACACCGAGGCCGTGCCCCAGGCTCGGGCATTCGGCGGTGAGGTCGTCGCCCCGCACCAGGTAGTCGTGCACCCGGCCGTCCGCCGGTCGTTCGATCGCGCGATACAGCGTGCCGTTCACGGTGATCGTCCAGTCGTCGCCGTCCTGGGCCCACCCGACTGTCTTCTTCATCTGGCGTTTTCCGTTTCCTCGGTCGGCCTCGCCGCGGGTCGGCGGCCGTGTAGTGGGAAGAAGAACGGCTTGTGACGCTCGGTGGTTCCGCAGTCCCTACGCCATTCGGTTACATCTGTGTCACTGTCACGTCCAGTGGACGCGCTCGACCTGACTGGCGGTCAGCACACGGCTGACGAACGGCCGAACGAGTGGAGAACGCGCGTAGCCCGACGCGGCGGCCCGCCGCGACGGAGTGCGCCCCGGAGCCCGGGAGTGGGTCCGCCCGTGTCTCACGTCACCGTCCGAAGTGTGAACAACGGTGTGCGCGGGCCGGGCGTCCGCCTAGGCTGATCGGTGCAGCTGGTTCGCCCTGTCCGCCAGGCGGGGTGTCGTAAGAGGGAACCCGGTGGGAATCCGGGACTGCCCCGCAGCGGTGAGTGGGAACGACCGCCGTCATACGCACTGGGCCCGTCCGGGTCCGGGAAGCGACGGCCAGTAGGTGTCTGCCCCGGCAGACGTGCCCGCGAGTCCGAAGACCTGCCCGTTGCCCGCACGCGACCGTTCGCGTGCGGAGATCCCGGTGACCTCGTGGGCGGGTCGGCGTAACCATCAGGCGGACGGACACGGTTCCATGTGTCCCGGTTCCCGCCCGATGCGTCATCCCTTCGCGTCCGCTTCCCGTCCCGGGGTCTGTCCCGCAGACACGCTCGCGAAGGAGAGTCACGTGACAGCGAAGCCCGCAGCCGCGGCAGCACGGGCCACCGTGTACGGCTACCCCCGCCAGGGTCAAAACCGTGAACTGAAGAGGGCCATCGAGGGCTACTGGAAGGGCCGCGTCGACGCCGACGCCCTCCGGGAGACCGCCGCCGAGCTGCGCAGGGGAACCTGGCAGCAGCTCGCCGGGGCCGGGGTCCACGAGGTGCCGACCGGTGATTTCTCCTACTACGACCATGTCCTGGACACCAGCGTCATGGTCGGCGCTGTGCCCGAGCGGCACCGCGCAGCCGTCGACGCGGACGCCCTCGACGGCTACTTCGCCATGGCCCGCGGCACGCAGGACGTCGCTCCACTGGAGATGACGAAGTGGTTCGACACCAACTACCACTATCTGGTGCCTGAGTTGGGTCCGGACACGGTGTTCGCCGCCGACTCCGCCAAGCAGGTCGCGGAGTTCCGGGAGGCGCTGGCCCTCGGTCTGACGCCCCGGCCGGTGCTGGTCGGACCCATCACCTACCTCCTGCTCGCCAAGGCGGCCCCCGGGGTGGCGGCGGACTTCGAGCCGCTGACCCTGCTGGACCGGCTGCTTCCCGTGTACGCCGAGGTCCTCGCCGATCTGCGCGCGGCGGGCGCCGCGTGGGTGCAGCTCGATGAACCCGCACTCGTCCAGGACCGCACCCCGGCCGAGCTGAACGCCGCCGCCCGCGCCTACCGCGAGCTCGGCGGGCTCGCGGACCGGCCCCGACTGCTGGTCGCCTCCTACTTCGGGCGGCTCGGCGAAGCACTGGCGGTCCTGGCCAAGGCCCCCATCGACGGGCTGGCCCTGGACTTCACCGAGTCCGGCGCGGGGAACCTCGACGACCTCGCGGCGGCCGGCGGACTGCCCGGCAAGCGCCTGGTCGCCGGTGTGGTGAACGGCCGTAACGTCTGGATCAACGACCACGAGAAGTCGCTCGCCACCCTCGGCACCCTCCTCGGCCTCGCCGGCCGGGTCGACGTCTCCGCCTCCTGCTCCCTGCTGCACGTCCCGCTGGACGCGGGCGCCGAGCAGGGCATCGACCCGGGGATCGCCCGCTGGCTCGCCTTCGCCCGGCAGAAGACCGAGGAGATCGTCGTCCTGGCCCGCGGCCTGGGCGGCGGAACGGACACCATCGCGGCCGAACTCGCCGCCAACCGCGCCGACCTGGCCTCCCGCGCCGACGCCGCGCTCACCCGTGACCCGGCCGTCCGCGCCCGCACGGCGGCCGTCACCGACGCGGACGGCCGCCGATCCCGGCCGTACCCGGAACGGGCCGCCGCCCAGCGCGCCCACCTCGGGCTGCCGCTGCTGCCGACGACCACCATCGGCTCGTTCCCGCAGACCACGGAACTGCGCACCGCGCGCGCCGACCTGCGGGCGGGGCGGATCGACGAGGCCGGGTACGAGGAGCGCATCAAGGACGAGATCCGCGAGGTCCTCTCCTTCCAGGAGAAGGCCGGACTGGACGTCCTGGTGCACGGCGAGCCCGAACGCAACGACATGGTCCAGTACTTCGCCGAGCAGCTCACCGGTTACCTCGCCACCCAGCACGGCTGGGTGCAGTCCTACGGCACCCGATACGTCCGGCCGCCGGTCCTCGCGGGCGACATCTCGCGCCCCGAGCCGATGACGGTGCGCTGGACCACGTACGCGCAGTCGCTGACCGAGCGCCCCGTCAAGGGCATGCTCACCGGCCCGGTCACCATGCTCGCCTGGTCCTTCGTCCGCGACGACCAGCCGCTCGGCGACACCGCCCGCCAGGTGGCCCTGGCTCTGCGCGACGAGGTGAACGACCTGGAAGCGAGCGGTACTTCGGTGATCCAGGTCGACGAGCCCGCGCTGCGCGAGACACTGCCGCTGCGGGCGGCCGAGCGCGCCGCTTACCTGGAGTGGGCGACGGAGTCCTTCCGGCTCGCCACCTCCGGAGTGCGGCCGGACACCCAGATCCACACCCACATGTGCTACGCGGAGTTCGGCGACATCGTCCAGGCCATCGACGACCTCGACGCCGACGTGATCAGCCTGGAGGCGGCCCGCTCCCATATGCAGGTCGCCCGAGAACTGGCCGCCCACGGCTACCCGCGTGAGGCCGGACCCGGCGTCTACGACATCCACTCCCCGCGCATCCCCGGCGCCGAGGAGGCGGCGGCCCTGCTGCGCAAGGGACTTGAGGCCATCCCCGCCGAGCGCCTGTGGGTGAACCCCGACTGCGGCCTGAAGACCCGCGGCTGGCCCGAGACCCGGGCCTCCCTGGAGAACCTGGTCGCCGCCGCGCGGGAGATCCGCGCGGAGCTGCCGGCCGAAGCGGCGTGATCCGGGCCCGGTGCGGGAGCGGTCGCCACCGCTCCCGCACCGGGCCTTGCCCGTACGTATTCCGGGGGACCATGGGGTGGGACCCGGCCCGACGGTCCTGCGCGGGCAGGGCGCCGAACCCGTGCCGGCGTGGGCCGTCGGCTCCCTCCCGACTACGCTCGGGGGAACGGTAGTTCGGACGCCGGTGGATCGCCCCGTACGGCGGGAACGTATTCCTTCGCACGGTCGGAGTTAGGTTAGCCTAACCAGCGAATGCCCGGTTGTGGATCTTTCCGTGACCGGTGCCGCCCCGCGTGCGGGGCGGCACACCCGCATGACCCGCCGCGCACTCCGACCGAAGGACTTCGCCATGTTGCGTGCCCAGGGCCTGTCGTCCTGTGAACTCCCCGTGGAGCGTGGGGTGTGAGCGACGGTAAGCAGCCGGCTCCCGGCCCGGAAGGTCCGCGGGAAGGTCTCGTCGCGGGCGGTGCGCACGGGCCGGGCCGGCTACGGGCCCTCACCGCGATCGTCCTGGACGCGCTGGAGAACGCCGCCCCGGCCCGGGGCGGCCCGCTGCCCGCCGGAGGGCCCGAGGCCGTGGCCCTGAACACGCTCGCCCTCTGCACCCCGGTCCTGCCGGAGGAGGGCATCGGACCCGAGGCCGCGCTCGGGGACCTGGTCCGCGCGGTCGCGGAAGGGGCCGCCGATCCGGCCGACCCCGCCTGCGTCGCCCATCTGCACTGCCCGCCGCTCGCCGTCGCCGTCGCGGCGGACCTGGCCGGGGCGGCCCTCAACCCCTCCATGGACTCCTGGGACCAGGCGCCCGCCGCCGGGGTGATCGAAGAGCTGACCACGGCCGCACTGGCCCGCCTGGTCCACCCGGCGGCCCCCGCCCCCGACGCCCTCATCACCAGCGGCGGCACCGAGTCGAACCTGGTCGCCCTGCTCCTCGCCCGGGAACGAGCGGCCCCCCGCACCCTCCGGGTGGTGACCGGCGCCAACGCCCACCACAGCGTGCACCGCGCCGCATGGATGCTCGGTCTGCCCGCCCCCGTGGTCGTCGCCTGCCGCGGCGGCCGGATCGACCCGGCCGCCCTCGACGACGCCCTGGCCGCCCTCGCCGGAGCACCGCTGCTGGTCGTCGCCACCGCCGGGACCACCGACGAGGGGCGTATCGACCCGCTGCCGGAGATCGCCGGCATCGCCGAACGGCACGCGGCCCAGCTCCACGTCGATGCCGCCTACGGTGGTCCGCTGCTGTTCAGCGAGCGGTTGGCCCCGCTGCTCGCGGGCCTGGAGCACGCCGCCTCCGTAACGTTCGACCTGCACAAACTCGGCTGGCAGCCGGTCGCCGCAGGAGTGCTCGCCGTCGCGGACGCCGGGATGCTCGCGCCGCTGTCCCTGCGCGCCGACTACCTCAACGCCGACGACGACACCGAGGCCGGACTCCCGGACCTGCTGGGCCGCTCGATCCGCACCACCCGGCGCCCCGACGCCCTGAAGATGGCGGTCACCTTCCGGGCACTCGGCCGCCGGGGGCTCGGCGAACTGGTGGAGCACTGCGTGCGTACGGCAACGGAGTTCGGCCGGGCCGTCGATGCCCGCCCCGCGCTGCGCCGACGCCACGGCGACATCGGGATCAGCACCGTGCTGTTCCGCCCCGCGGTGGCCGACACGCTGCCGGACGAGGCGGGCGACGCCGTGGTCGCCGCTGTCCGCCGCACCCTGCTCGCCGAGGGGCGCGCCGTCCTCGGCCGCGCGGTGGCGGAGGACGGCGACGGCCGGCGCCGCCTGTGGTTGAAGGCCACCCTGCTGCACCCGGACGCGGCCACCGCCGACCTGCTGCCCCTGCTCGACCTCGTCACGGCGGCGGCGGACCGTGCGGTGACCGAAGCGGGGGCGGCCGAAGACACCGATGCCCCCGTGGCGGAAAGGCTGTCGC
>NZ_JAAXYC010000188.1 GCF_018619185.1 Streptomyces sp. McG3
CTCCGCCCCCGCTCCTGTCCGGCCAAGGAGAGTGCGTCATCAACGCGTCCAGCAGCCCCCCTGCCGTAGAACTGCACGGCATCACCAAGCGCTTCCCCGGCGTCGTCGCCAACCACGACATCGACATCACGATCGGCAAGGGCACGGTCCACGCCCTCGTCGGTGAGAACGGCGCCGGCAAGTCCACCCTGATGAAGATCCTCTACGGCATGCAGAAGCCGGACGAGGGCACCATCGCGATCAACGGCGAGCAGGTCTCGTTCTCCAACCCGGGCGACGCCATCGAGCGGGGCATCGGCATGGTGCACCAGCACTTCATGCTCGCCGACAACTTCACCGTCCTGGAGAACGTCGTCCTGGGCGGCGAGAAGCTGTACGGCATCGGCTCCGGCGCCCGGAAGAAGATCAAGGAGATCTCCGACGCGTACGGCCTGGGCATCCGGCCCGACGCGCTCGTGGAGGACCTCGGGGTCGCCGACCGGCAGCGCGTGGAGATCCTCAAGGTCCTCTACCGGGGCGCCCGCATCCTGATCCTGGACGAGCCGACCGCGGTCCTCGTACCGCAGGAGGTCGACGCGCTCTTCGCCAACCTGCGCGAGCTCAAGGCCGAGGGTCTGACCGTCATCTTCATCTCGCACAAGCTCGGCGAGGTGCTCTCCGTCGCCGACGACATCACGGTGATCCGCCGCGGCACGACCGTGGGCACCGCCGACCCGGCGTCCACCACGACCAAGCAGCTCGCCGAGCTGATGGTCGGCAGCGAGCTGCCCTCGCCGGAGACCCGCGAGTCCACCGTCACCGATGTGCCGATGCTGCGCGTGCAGGACCTGGCGCTCACGGTCACCGACCCCGACGGCACCGTCCGCGACGTGCTCGCCGGCATCGACCTCACCATCCACCAGGGCGAGGTCCTCGGCATCGCCGGGGTCGAGGGCAACGGGCAGACCGAGCTGATCGAGGCCCTGATCGGCATGCGCATCCCGGACGGCGGGGTGATCACCCTCGACCGGGACGACATCTCGCAGGTCCCCACCCGCAAGCGGCGCGAGGCCGGCATCGGGTACATCCCCGAGGACCGCCACCGCCACGGCGTCCTGCTGAACGCCCCGCTGTGGGAGAACCGCATCCTCGGCCACGTCACCGAGAAGCCCAACAGCCGCGGCTGGCTGCTGGACAACAAGGCGGCCCGCGCCGACACCGAGCGGATCGTGCGCGAGTACGACGTGCGCACCCCCGGCATCGAGGTCACCGCGGCCTCCCTCTCCGGCGGCAACCAGCAGAAGCTGATCGTCGGCCGCGAGATGAGCCACGCGCCCAAGCTCCTGATCGCCGCCCACCCCACCCGTGGCGTGGACGTCGGCGCGCAGGCGCAGATCTGGGACCAGATCCGCGAGGCCCGCCGCGAAGGTCTTGCCGTCCTGCTGATCTCGGCCGACCTGGACGAGCTGATCGGGCTCTCCGACACCCTGCGCGTCATGTACCGCGGCCGACTGGTCGCCGACGCCGACCCGGCCACCATCACCCCGGAGGAACTGGGCTCGGCCATGACCGGCGCCGCCACCGGGCACCTCGAAAGCCCGGAGGACGAGGCCCGATGAAGAAATTCGACAAGGACCGGCTGATCCTGGGCTTCGCCGGCCCGGTGCTCGCCCTGGTCGTCGCCCTCGCGCTGACGACCGTGGTGCTGCTCGCCTCCGGCCGGAACCCCTTCGAGCCGTACCGGATCATGTTCGAGTCGGCCAGCTACGTCGACGTACAGGTCCTGATCGTCAACCAGGCGGGTACGTACTACCTCGCCGCACTCGCCGTGGCCGTCGGCTTCCGGATGAACCTCTTCAACATCGGCGTCGACGGGCAGTACCGCCTCGCCGCCATGATGGCCGCGCTGGTCGGCGCGAGCGTCAGCCTGCCGGGGCCGCTGCACATCGCGCTGATCGTGATCGTCGCGATGCTGGTGGGCGCGTTCTGGGCGGGCATCGCGGGCTTCCTCAAGACCACCCGCGGGGTGAGCGAGGTCGTCTCGACGATCATGCTCAACTCGATCGCCACCGCCCTGGTCGCCTGGCTGATCCTGCCGAAGAACTTCGGCGAGCAGCCGGCCGGCTCCAACAACCTGACCACCGGTGAGATCCCGGAGTCCGGCTGGTTCCCGGGGCTGCCGATGGGCGACCAGGCCGGGGAGATCTACGGCTTCACGTTCGTCGCCGCGGGCTGCGGCCTCCTGTACTGGTTCGTGCTGAACCGCACCCGGTTCGGCTTCGACCTGCGCGCCACCGGCGCCAGCGAGAGCGCCGCCCAGGCGTCCGGCGTGGACGCCAAGAAGATGATCCTCACCTCGATGCTGATCTCCGGTGCGGTCGCGGGCCTGGCCGGCATGCCGACCCTGCTCGGCGACACCCACACCTACAGCCTCGACTTCCCCACCGGTATCGGCTTCACCGGCATCACCATCGCGCTGCTGGGCCGCAACAACCCGCTCGGCATCGCCTTCAGCGCCCTGCTGATCGCCTTCCTGGACAAGTCGTCGGCCTCACTCGACCAGTACGGGTACGAGAAGGAGATCGCCACGATCATGCAGGGCCTGATCGTGATCTCGGTCGTCGTCTCCTACGAGCTGGTCCGCCGGTACGGCATCCGCCGCCAGCAGCAGAAGGTCGGCGAGGAGCTCGCCGCCGGCCATGCCATCAAGACCGAGAAGGAGGCGGCCCTGTGAGCACGAGCAAAGCCACCGCCGCACGCGTCGCCCCCACCAAGGGCGGCGGCCGCCGCAAGCTCTCCCTGCCCGTCGTCCTCCTGATCATCGCGGGCGCGCTCGCCCTGGTCTCCCTGGTACGCCTCATCAGCGGCGCCAACGACGTCACCTCGGTCGGCCAGGTCGCCGGCGCCCTGGAACTGGCCGTCCCGATCGGCCTCGCCGGCCTCGGCGGCCTGTGGGCCGAGCGCGCGGGCGTCGTCAACATCGGCCTCGAAGGCATGATGGTCCTGGGCACCTGGTTCGGCGCCTGGGCCGGGTTCCAGTGGGGCCCGTGGGCGGGCGTCCTCTTCGGCATCCTCGGCGGCTGCCTCGGCGGCCTGCTGCACGCGGTCATCACCGTCACCTTCGGCGTGAACCACATCGTCTCCGGTGTGGCCATCAACATCCTCGCCGTCGGTGTCACCCGCTACCTCTCCAACTTCGCCTTCGACGGCATCGAGGGCGGCTCCTCCAAGCAGTCCCCGCGCATCGATCCGATCGACAAGATCACCATCCCAGGGCTCTCCGACTGGCTCCAGGACCTGCAACAACAGCACTGGTTCCTGATCTCCGACATCGCGGGCATCCTCGGCGGCCTGGTCACCGGGCTCTCCCTGCTGACCGTCGTCGCCCTGCTGCTGATCCCCGCCACCTGGTGGATCCTGTGGCGCACGCCGTTCGGGCTGCGGCTGCGCTCCTGCGGCGAGTCCCCGGTGGCCGCCGAGACCCTCGGCGTCAACGTGTACAAGTACAAGTACATCGCCGTCACGGTCTCCGGCGGTCTGGCGGGCCTGGGCGGCGCGTTCCTCGCGATCGTCGCCACCGGCATCTACCAGGAGGGCCAGACCGGCGGCCGCGGCTACATCGGCCTCGCCGCGATGATCTTCGGCAACTGGATGCCGGGCGGCATGGCGCTGGGCGCCGGGCTCTTCGGCTTCACCGACAGCCTCAAGCTGCGCGGCGGCGCGGAGAACGTCCACGCGATGCTGCTCCTGCTGGCGATCCTGCTGGTCATCGCGGTGTTCTGGCAGCTCTACCGGAAGAAGTACGTCGCCGCGGTGATCTCGGCGGCCGTCTCGGCGCTGCTGTTCACCTGGTACCTCCTGACCGACCAGGTGCCGAGCCAGTTCGTCGACGCCGCGCCGTACGTCACGACGCTGCTGGTCCTCTCGCTCTCCGCGCAACGGCTGCGGATGCCCAAGGCGGACGGCGTGCCGTACCGCAAGGGCGAGGGCAAGTGACGCCGCCCGCCGCCGGGGGCCCGTCCCCCGAGACGTTCGGCGAGGCCGACTGGGAGGCCCTGCGGGCCGCGGCCCGGGACGCCATGTCCCGGGCGTACGCCCCCTACTCGGGCTTCCCGGTCGGTGTCGCCGCCCGGGTGGACGACGGCCGCACGATCACCGGCTGCAACGTGGAGAACGCCAGTTACGGCCTCTCGCTCTGCGCCGAGTGCGGTCTGGTCTCCACGCTCCACGCCACCGGCGGCGGCCGGCTGACCCACTTCACCTGCGTGGACGGCACCGGGGCGATCCTCGTGCCGTGCGGCAGGTGCCGGCAGCTGCTGTACGAGTTCGGCGGCCCGGAGCTCCTCCTGGAGACGCCCGACGGGCGGCGCACGCTGGACGCGATGCTGCCCCAGTCGTTCGGCCCGCAGCACCTCGGCTGAACCCCGTATCTCCCGGCGGTGGCCCTTCCCCTTCGCGGAAGGGCCACCGCTCTTCCCTCTCTCTATGCGCGTAGAGTCATCGAGGACTCTTGCGTACGCACCCGGCCGGAAGGACTCCCATGGACGCCATCTCCGTCATCCGCACCAAGCGGGACCGAGGCGAGCTGACCCCCGAGCAGATCGACTGGGTCATCGACGCCTACACCCGCGGCGAGGTCGCCGACGAGCAGATGTCCGCCCTCGCCATGGCGATCCTGCTCAACGGGATGAACCGCACCGAGATCGCCCGCTGGACCGCCGCGATGATCGCCTCCGGCGAGCGGATGAACTTCCGAGCGCTCTCCCGCCCCACCACCGACAAGCACTCCACCGGAGGCGTCGGCGACAAGATCACCCTGCCGCTCGCCCCGCTGGTCGCCGCCTGCGGCGCGGCCGTGCCCCAGCTCAGCGGCCGGGGCCTCGGCCACACCGGCGGCACCCTGGACAAGCTGGAGTCCATCCCCGGCTGGCGGGCCCACCTCTCCAACGCGGAGATGCTCGACGTCCTGGACACCACCGGCGCGGTCATCTGCGCCGCCGGTGACGGCCTCGCCCCCGCCGACAAGAAGCTGTACGCGCTGCGCGACGTCACCGGCACCGTCGAGGCGATCCCGCTGATCGCCAGCTCGATCATGTCCAAGAAGATCGCCGAGGGCACCGGGGCGCTCGTCCTGGACGTCAAGGTCGGCTCCGGCGCCTTCATGAAGACCATCGAGGACGCCCGCGAACTGGCCTCCACCATGGTCGCGCTCGGCACCGACAGCGGGGTGCGCACGGTCGCGCTGCTCACCGACATGTCCACCCCGCTCGGCCTCACCGCGGGCAACGCGCTGGAGGTCCGCGAGTCCGTCGAGGTGCTGGCCGGCGGCGGCCCGAGGGACGTCGTCGACCTGACCCTCGCCCTCGCCCGCGAGATGCTGGACGCCGCCGGGCTCAAGGACGCCGACCCGGAGAAGGCCCTCGCCGACGGCTCCGCCATGGACGTCTGGCGCCGGATGGTCTCCGCCCAGGGCGGCGATCCGGACGCCGCGCTCCCGACCGCCCGCGAGCAGCACATCGTCACCGCACGCTCCTCCGGCGTACTGACCCGCCTGGACGCCTACGACGTCGGCGTCGCCGCCTGGCGCCTCGGCGCGGGCCGCGCCCGCAAGGAGGACTCGGTGCAGGCGGGCGCCGGCGTCGAGCTGCACGCCAAGCCCGGCGACACCGTCACCGAGGGCCAGCCCCTGATGACGCTGCACACGGACACCCCGGAGAAGTTCGACTACGCGCTGAAGGCGCTGCCCGAGGCGTACGACATCGCCCCGGCCGGCACGTCGTTCGCACCGCTGCCGGTGGTGCGGGAACGTATTGCCTGACCTGCGGTTTCCCCATATGGGTGAACGGGATCGGTGGACTGCCGCCGGTCCCGTTCGGCATGCTGGACTCGGTGACGTACCGATAGAGGAGACCGCCATGAGCGCACTCACCGTCGAGCCCGTTCCGAGCCCCGGCCAGGACTGGGACGACCTGGTCCGGATCTGGGAGGAGACGGACGCACCCGAGGGCTGCAAGGTGGAGATCATCGAGGAGATCGTCACCGTGTCGCCGCCGCCGTCCAAGGACCACAACACCACCGCTGCCCTGCTCCAGCGCAGGCTCTACGCCGTTGTCCCGGAGGACTGGGAGATCTACCAGACCCTCGGCCTCTCGCTGCCGGGGCGGGGTGGGATCTACATCCCCGATCTCGTGGTCGTCCCCCGCGCGGTGGCCTCGGGGCCGGGCAGCACCGTGCCTGCCGAGGAGGCCCTGCTCGTCGCCGAGATCACCTCCCGCGCCAACGCCAACCACGACCGCGTCAGCAAGGTGAACGGCTACGCCAAGGCCGGGGTGGAGCTGTTCCTGCTCCTCGGCCCCTGGCACTCCGGCCGCCCGACCGCGACGCTGTACGGGGAGCCGGAGAGCGGTACGTACCGGGTCCTGGAAACGGTCGAGTACGGACGGAAGCCGACCCTCCCCAAGCCGTTCGGTCTGGTCCTGGACACGGGCGTCTTCCCCATCGGCTGACACGCGGACGGCCCGCCGCACGGAGAGGTTCCGTGCGGCGGGCCGCCGTCATGCGAGCGTGAACTACCGCGCCTATCGGGTCACTTGCCGAAGTACGCGCTGTAGATCTTCACCGACGAGGTGTTGCCCTTCTTGTCGGTGACCTTGGCGGAGAAGGAGATCGCCTTGCCCTTGGCCGGGTTCTTGACGGTGATCCTGCCCTTCTTGACGGTGACCTTCTTCCAGGTCTTGCCGCCGTTGTAACTGACGTACGTCTTCAGCGACTTCAGGTTCTTGCCCGCGGCCGCGCCGTGCACCTTCACCGGCACCGAGACGGTCTTCCCCGCCTTGACCCGGCCGTCGGCGCCCACGGCCGGGGTGAACCGGACGGTGGAGACGGGCAGCATCGTGAACGCGGTCTTCTTCGAGCGGAACGTCCAGGCCGCGTCCACCCGGGTGGAGAGCGGGTTGACCTTCGTGCTGTGCCCGACCGTGGTCGTCAGCCTGTAGTCGGCCGCGCCCGCCGGGACCCGGAAGGACTCGCCTCCGGACACCGGGTCGCCGTTCTGGCCGAGCTTCTTGCCGTTGCGGTACAGGACGGTCTTGGCCGACGTGAACAGCATCCCGCCCGCGTTGCCCGGGCCGTCGGCCAGCAGCGGGAGGAAGCCGGCGATCTCGTTGCCCTCACGGACCACGCCGTAGTCCTTGTCCACCAGCGGGCCGAACACCGCGGTGTTCACGGACTTCGCGTACGTCTTGCCCGCCTTGTACCTCTCCTCCTCGCTGACCTGGTAGTCGGCCTCGTACGTCGGCCAGCCGTCCGCGTCGAGCGGGCCCTGCTGGTCGAAGTCGAGGCTCCAGGCCACCTTGTCCGCGGTGGAGACGTACAGCGTGCGGGTGCCGGGCAGCTTCTGGTCGATCGAGGTCGCCCAGCTGCCGCCCTGCGTGGGCAGGAAGGGGAAGGCGGTGATCGAGCCCTTCTTCTTCGGCGCGGCCGAGCCCATGGCGATCTTCACCTTCGCCAGTTGCGCCGTGGTGAACTTCCGGTCGAAGCCGGTGGCGAGCTGCTTGACCGTGCCGCCGACCGCGATGTCGTACTCGGTCGACGCGCCCTTGCTCCAGGTGCCCGACCAGTGCTGGGCGAGCGAACCATCGGTGATCTTCGGACCGGCGTGGAGCGTGCGGATACCGGCCGGCGAGTCCATCACCCAGCCGAAGGAGACGGTGTCGCCCCCCGACTCCACCACGTAGTCCGGGGAGAACAGCTGCCCCTTCGCCTTCGCGTCCGGCACCGTGAGCTTCACCGGCTTCGCCTTGCGGGCGTCGAACGTCAGCGAGGTGTTCTTGGCGATCGCGACCTTGGGCTGCGCGATCCAGTCGGCGCCCTTGGTGACGTCGTCCGGGTCGTTGTAGACCGTGGAGTTGACCACGTACGTGCCCTTGGGCACCCGGATCTTCGCCGTGCCGTCGACGACCCGCGGGCTCAGGAACGGGTCGCCGGACTCCGTACCGAAGCGGAAGAGCGTGCTGTCCGCGTAGGCGGCGGGACGGCCGTCCCGCCCGAGGTGCTTGACCGTGACGTCGTAGCTCTCCACCTCGCGCTCGACCGCGGCGGCCGTGCGCACGGTCTGCCCGCCGCCGGTGGCCACCAGGTACGCGGCGTACGTGCCGTCGGCCGTACCGCCGAGCCGGGTGTCGGCGGTCAGCGTCACCTCCGCCGTGCCGCCAGCCGGGACGGTGACCCGGTCCGCGCCGAGCGTGAAGAAGCCCGCCGGAGCGGGCTTGCCGCCCGGGCCGGTGCCCGTCACCTTCAGATCGAGGGTGACCTCGCCCGTACCGAGGTTGCGGTACGTGACCTTCTCGGTGGCCGGCTCGTCGTCGGTGTGCGGCCACTGCTGCACCCCGAAGCTCACCGAGACCGGGTCGGCGACCACGGTCTGGGCGATCGCACGGTCCACCGCGATCCGGCCGGAGCCCTGCTGGAACGGGTTGTACGCGCCGGGCTTCGTGGACGCGGTCAGCGCGCCCTTCAGCTCGGTGTACGCCCAGTCGGGGTGCTGCTGCTTGAGCAGGGCGGCCGCGCCCGCGACGTGCGGGGTGGCCATCGACGTACCCGAGATCGTCGCGTAGCCGGCGGGGTTCTCACCCACCTCCTTCGCGATCTGCGAGCCGGACGGGATGGCCGCCGTGGTGTCCACGCCGGGGGCCGTCACGTCGGGCTTGACCGCCCCGTCCCCGACCCGCGGGCCGCGGCTGGAGAAGTCCGCCAGCTTGTCCTGGTCGTCGACCGCGCCCACGGTCAGCGCGGCGTCCGCGCTGCCCGGCGAGCCCACCGTGCCCGCGCCGGACCCCTCGTTGCCCGCGGCGATGGCGAACAGGACGCCCTTCTCGGCCGACAGCTTGTCGACCGCGGCCTCCAGCGGGTCCACCTCCGGGGTGTCCGTCCCGCCGAGGCTCAGGTTGATGATGTCGGCGCCCTGGGCGACCGCCCACTCCATTCCGGCCAGGATGCCGGAGTCCTCGCCGTACCCCTCGTCGTCGAGCACCTTGCCCGCGAGCAGCTTGGCGTCCGGGGCCACGCCCTTGAGCTTTCCGCCCGACCTGGCGCCGGTGCCCGCCGCGATCGAGGCGACGTGCGTGCCGTGGCCCACCCGGTCCTTGGTGTCCGCGGAGGTGCTGAAGTTCTTCTCCGCGAGGATCTGGCCCTTGAGGTCGGGGTGGGTGGCGTCCGTCCCGGTGTCCAGGACCGCGATCTTGACGCCCTTGCCGGTGAACCCGGCCTTCCATGCCGCCGGGGCGCCGATCTGCGGGACGCTCCTGTCCAGACTCGCCCGGCGCACCCCGTCCAGCCAGACCCGGTCGATGCCGGCCGCGGTGGTGACCCGCTCACCGCCCGAGCGCCGGTCGGTGAGCGCCTTCCAGATGGCCGGCGCGTCGGCGGTCGGCGTGGTCACCGACTCGGCGTTCAGCGACGTCAGGCTCCGGCCCACCTCGGTGGAGCCCGCGCCACGGACCTGTGCCTTCGCGGTGGCGGTCTGCTTGCCCCGGTAGCCGACGATCAGCTTCAGACCGTCGCGCTGGGCCCGGAGGTTCTCCGGGCGGCTCAGCTCGGTGATGTCGAACAGCCGCCGGTCGAGCTTGCCGGAGACGATCAGCCGATGGGCGTCGGCCGGGACGACGAGTGTGTGTCCCTTGCTGCTCATCCGCTGCACCGGGATGTTCTCCCGGCCCTTCGCGGGCCGGAAGGCGACCGGCTTGCCCCGGTCGTCGACGGTGACCCGGTCACCCGTGACGAGGGTCAGCCGACGCAGCTCCCTCTCCTGGGAACGGTCCTGGGCCCGGGCGTCGGACGACGCCCGGGGATCCGGCTGGGCGACGGCGGACGAGGTCATGCCCGCCGCCATCGCCACGGCCACGGCAGTGGCTACCGCCGGTATGCAGGCGGTTCTCACGTGTCTGCGCAACTCTCCCCCTGGAGAACTCGATGGCTTCTCGGTCCCGCCGGTCCGCAGAGACGCAGGAACGACGGCTGCGGCCCGTCGGTTCATCGAACTAGAGGTAATGCTGGGGGAGTTGGTTCACGCACGTGGTGCCAGGAGTTCACAGTTGTCGCAAAACGGCCCCTCCGTGGCGGGTCCGCGCGGAGGGGGCCGATGAATTTCGCCCGCCGGTCCGGTCTGCCTGGTGTGGATACCGAGAATCCGATCGTCCTGACGGTGACCGGCCAGGTCAGCCGTGCCGTCGTACCCGACCTCTGCGTCGAGCTGGAGCGTGCTCTCGCCGACCCGCGCGGGGCGGCCCTCGCCCCGGGCGCGGCGGTGGACTGCGATGTCGGCGGAGTGATCCGGCCCGATCTGACCGTGGTCGAGGCGGTGGCCCGCCTCGCGCTCGTCGCGCGCCGGTCCGGACGCACGCTGCGGCTGCGCCGCGTGCCCCCCGAACTCCGGTCGCTGCTGGACCTGGTGGGGCTGGCCGACGTGGTGACCCTGGAGGAGGGCCCGGAGGGGAGGGTGCCCGACCCGCGCTGACGCCGGGCGCGCACGGATGCCGGACCCGTACGGTCGCCGGCCGCGCGCCCGCGTGCGTACGCGCGCACGCGGCTGTCGGTCGGGGCCCGGCTCTCCGGGTGTGCCGCGGGGTGCCGGGCCCCGACCGGTGACCCCTACGCGTCGGCCGGGAGCCGTTCCGCCAGGCCGAACAGCGGGAACCAGCGCGGGACGTCCAGGAAGCAGTGCATCCCGGTGATCGCCCCGTCCTGGATGTCGATGACCTGGACCGCCCACGGCACGAACCCGTCCCCGTCCTCGGCGGGCTTGTAGTGCGCGAAGCCGGGGGAGCCGTTGGCCAGGACGGGCACCAGCTTGGAGCCCGCGCACGCCGCGCCGATGGAGGTCATGAACCCCGTGATGTCCCCGGTGCCCCGGAGCCACAGGTCGAACGGCGGCATCGTCATGACCGCGTCCTCGTGGAGCAGTGCGGTCAGGGCGGTCATGTCATATCCCTCGAACGCCTTCACATAGCGCTCCAGGAGCTTCTGCTGCTCCTCGTCGAGGGGGTCCGCCGCATCGCCCGCCCGGCCCTCCGTCTGGGTCAGCGTGGCGCGGGCCCGCTGCAGGGCGCTGTTGACCGAGGCGACGGAGGTCTCCAGCAGTTCGGCCACCTCGGCGGCCTTCCAGGCGAGGACCTCGCGCAGGATGAGCACGGCGCGCTGCTTGGGCGGCAGGTGCTGGAGGGCGGCGACGAACGCGAGGCGCACCGACTCGCGCGCCACGGCCGCCTCCGCCGGGTCCTGGACCGAGGGCAGGATCCGGCCGTCGGGCATCGGCTCCAGCCAGACGTTCTCCGGGCGCGGGCTCAGCGCGGCCCGGGCGAGCGGTGTGGGGCCCGTCAGGTCGACCGGGCGGGCCCGCTTGTTGCCCGCGTTCAGCATGTCCAGGCAGACGTTGGTGGCGATCCGGTAGAGCCAGGAGCGCAGCGAGGAGCGGCCCTCGAACTTGTCGAAGTTGCGCCAGGCCCGGACCAGGGTGTCCTGGACCGCGTCCTCGGCCTCGAAGGCGGACCCGAGCATCCGGTAGCAGTAACCCGTCAGCTCGATCCGGTGCGCTTCCAGGCGGCTGTCGATCCCGGAGGCGTCGGCGCCCCCGGAGCCCTCCGCCGCTCCCGCGGCCGTCGTCGTGGTCAGATCGCTCATCGCTCCACCCCTGTCGCGCGCAGCCGCGCTGTGGCATCCGTCACCCGGTACGTCGGAAGCTACCGCAGGCCACTGACAGTCGGGGGCGGAGAGAGGACGAGGGGTGCCCGGCGGCCGTGGCTGCGGCCACGATCCGCCCGGCACCCCTCAAGGTGTCCCGCCTGTACCGGGCGCGTCGCTCAGGTCCCGGGCTTGCGCCCGTACACGTACACGTCGTCGCCGTTCTTCAGCAGTTTCCAGTATGCCTTCGCGTCGGCGGGGCGCATGTTGACGCAGCCGCCGGAGCCCGGCGGGTTGTACATGGACTTGGTCACCGAGTGGAAGGCCTGGCCGCCGTCGAAGAACTGGGAGTGCGGCATCCAGACCTTGTAGATGGTCGACCAGTGCTTGATGCTGCGCCAGTAGATCTTCTTGGACCCGGTCCGGGTCTCGACGCCGTTCCGGCCGGTCCGCACCGGCACCGGGCCGTAACTCAGCTTCTTGCCGTCCTGGATCCAGCTCAGCTGCCGCGTCAGGTCGACACAGGCGATGCGCCCCTTGTTGGTGGGGCACTTCTTCGCCTTGTTGGGGTTCTTCCCGGCCGCCTTCTGGGCGAGCATCGTGTTCATCGTGCGCCAGGTCAGCGGACCGGCGTAGCCGATGGTGGGGGTGATCCCGTGCTTCTTCTGGAACTTCTGGGTCGCCTTGCAGTCGGCCGTCGACTGCTTGCCGTCCACGGGCCGCTTCAGGAACTTCTCGACCTGCTTCTGGTGCGGCCCCACCGACTTGGTGCAGGACGCCGCGTGGGCGGCGGTGCCGGTGCCCAGGACCAGGGCCGGAGCGGCCACCAGTCCGGCGACGGACAGGGCCACCCCTCGTCGCAGAGGTCTTCCGGATATCTTTGCCGTGACTCGCATGCGCGCCAACTCCCCTTCGCCCACAGTGCGTCGCTGGTTACGCCTGGTAGACGTGCGAAGGGGGGCGGTGGTTGCGCGCCGGTATGTCTCCGTTGTGCTTCAGCGGGTCGCGGGGACGAGCGCCCGCCGCTCCGCACGCGCCACCCGGGTCCCGTACAGGGTGATCGAGACGACCCCGAGGACCGCGAGCAGCCCCAGGGCCACCGTCGCCGTCCAGCCCCCGGCGTGGAAGGCGACCGCGCCCAGCGTGCCGCCCGCGCTGGAGCCCAGGTAGTACGCCGACTGGTAGAGCGCCGAGGCCTGCGCCCGGCCCGTCGTCGCGGTGCGGCTCACCGATGACGAGGCGACCGCGTGCCCGGCGAAGAAGCCGGCCGTGATCAGCACCAGGCCCAGCAGTACGGCGGCCAGCTGGTCGGCCAGCGAGAGCAGCAGCCCGGCGGCCGTGGTGGAGACCGCCAGGTAGAGGGCGCCCCGGCGGCCGAGGCGGGCCACCAGGCGTCCGGCGGCGGCCGAGGAGACCGTACCGACCAGGTAGACCAGGAAGATCGAGCCGATGACGCCCTGCGGCAGGCTGAACGGCTCCTCGACCAGCCGGTAGCCGATCACCGTGTAGACCGCGCCGAACACCGTCATGAACAGTGCGCCGATCGCGTACAACCGGACCAGCAGCGGGTCCGCCAGGTGCGTGGCGACGGTCTTCGCGAGGGCCTTCGGGTTCAGCGAACCGGGCCGGAAGTTCCGGGCCTTCGGGATGAGGAAGTGGAACGCGACGGCGCACGCCAGCGCGAGCAGCCCGACCGCCGCCAGCGCGGCGCGCCAGCCCCAGGCCTGGGCGACCCACCCGGTGAGGATGCGCCCGCTCATACCGCCGATGCTGTTGCCCGCGACGAACAGGCCGATCGCGGCGATCAGCGCCTTGGGCCGCACCTCCTCCGCGAGATACGCCATCGCGGAGGCCGGGAGTCCGGCGAGCGCCGCACCCTGGACGGCGCGCAGCGCGATCAGCGCGCCCATCGAAGGGGCGAAGGGCACCAGCAGTCCGACGAGCACCGCGATCGCCAGCGACGCCGTCATCATCTGCCGCCGGCCGAACCGCTCCGAGAGTGCGCTCAGCGGCAGCACGAACAGGGCCAGCGCCCCGGTCGCCGCCGAGACCGTCCAGCTCGCCTGTCCTGCGGTCGCGTCGAACGACGCGGAGAGCGCGGGCAGCAGCGCCTGGGTGGAGTAGAGGAGCGCGAAGGCCGCGACACCGGCGGCGAAGAGGGCGAGGCTCATCCGGCGGTAGCCGGGGCGGCCGGGCTCCAGGCGCTCATGGGTGGCGGCGGCGGGCTCGGCGGTGGTGGTGACGGGGGACTGCGGGGCAGAGGCATCCACGACGATGGTGGATGCCCCGGTACTGGCGGGAGGCATACCTCGAAAGTAGAGCGGGACGTTTCATGCGTCCAATGCACAGAACTGCGATAATCAATCCCATGGCGCATGAACGCAGCTCAGGGCCTCGGCTGTCACCGAGCAGTTACGAAGAAGACATCCGGGCCGTGCTCGCGCCTCGCCTCGCGTACTTCGAGGCGGTCGCCCGGCACGAGCATGTGACCCGCGCCGCACAGGAGCTGGGCGTCCCGCAGTCCACGCTCTCGCGGGCCATGGTCCGGCTCGAAGCGGACCTGGGCGTCGCCCTGTTCGCCCGCAGGGGCCGCACCGTCTCGCTCACCCCGGCGGGCCGCACCTTCCTCGGCTCGGCGGAACGGGCCCTGGCCGAGGTGGAGAAGGCCGCCGACTCGGTCCGGGCTGACGCCGACCCGACGGCGGGCCGGGTCTCCTTCGGCTTCCTGCACACCATGGGCTCGGAGACCGTGCCCGCCCTGCTCCGCGCCTTCCGGGTCGACCACCCCAAGGTCCGCTTCCAGCTCGTGCAGAACTACGGCGAGGCGATGATCGAACGGCTCCGCGCGGGCGGCCTCGACCTCTGCCTCACCTCACCCGTGCCCGACGCCCCCGACCTGGTCGCCCGCCGCCTCGACGAACAGCGGCTGCGCCTCGTGGTCCCCGACGACCACCGCCTGGCGTCCCGCCGGCGCATCCGGCTCGCGGAGGCCGCCGACGAAACGTTCGTCACCCTGGAGCCCGGTTACGGGCTGCGCCGGATCACCGACGACCTGTGCGCGGAGGCGGGCTTCACGCCCCGGGTCGCCTTCGAGGGCGAGGAGGCGGAGACCCTGCGCGGGCTGGTCGCCGCCGGGCTCGGGGTGGCCCTGCTGCCGCCGCCGGCGGTCGCCCGCCCCGGCGTCGTCGAGCTGACCGTCACCGCACCGCGCGCCGCCCGCGAGATCGGGGTCGCCTGGCTGGACGGCCACCCCGACACCCCGCCGGTCGCCGCCTTCAAGCGCTTCCTGCTCTCGCGCCGGGGCAATCTGCTGCCGGACTGAGCGGGCGCCCGGCGGGCCCTGCGTTCAGTGCCGCAGCGACCGGCCGAACCCGGCGGCCAGCGGCATCCGCAGCCCCAGCGGCGGCGGTGCGGCGAGCGCGTCCGCGACCGGGCGGGCGTAGGACCGGGCGAAGAGCGAGCCGCGCACGAAGTCGGCGGCCAGTGCCATCACTTCGGAGCGGTGCTGGCGCAACGCGTGGCCGTCGGAATGGACTTCGAAGCGGCAGGTGTCCCGGTTGGACTTCTTCGCCCGCTCGGCCAGCCGGTAGGACAGCTCCGGGTCGGTGCGCTCGTCGTTGGTGCCGTGCACGATCAGCACCCGCCGCCCCACCAGCTGCTTCACCGGCTCCGGTCCGTCCGCCGCACGCTCCGGCAGCCACGGGGCCAGCGCCAGCACCGAGGTGACCGCGCCGTGCCCGGCGGCCCGCAGCGCGGCC
>NZ_JAAXYC010000189.1 GCF_018619185.1 Streptomyces sp. McG3
CGCCGCCCACTCGCCGGCATCCTCACCCTCGACGACGCCGCACGACTCGTCACCGCCCGCGCCACCCTCATGGACGCCCTCCCCCACACCGGCACCATGACCGCCATCGAAGCCACCGAAGAAGAAGTCACCCCCCACCTCACCGACACCATCAGCATCGCCGCCGTCAACGGACCCACCTCCGTCGTCATCTCCGGCGACACCGACGCCACCGACAAGATCACCGAGCACTTCCGCGAACAAGGACACCGCACCAAAAAACTCACCGTCAGCCACGCCTTCCACTCGCACCACATGGACGCGATGCTCGACGACTTCCGCACCACAGCGGAGCAACTGACCTACTCCGCGTCCCAGATCCCGATCGTCTCCACCGTCGCCACCAACCTGGCGATGACCGACCCCGAGTACTGGGTCACCCAGGTCCGCGAGGCCGTACGGTTCCACCACGCCGTCCAGGAGCTGGAGACGCGCGGCGTCACCACGTTCATCGAACTCGGCCCCGACGGCGTCCTCACCGCCCAGGCCCAGCAATCCGCCGAGGGCACCTTCACCCCCGCACTGCGCCGCGGACGCGACGAGATCACCACCGCCCTCACCGCACTCGGCACCGCCTACGTCCACGGGCGCACGATCACCACACCTCACGCCACACAGCTCAGCAGCCTCCCCGGCTACGCCTTCCAGCGACAGAGCTACTGGCTGGAGGCCCCCCGGAGCGCCCAGAACTCCTCGGCGCTCGGCCAGACCTCGGTGGAGCATCCGCTGCTGTCCAGCCTGATCCACGCGGTGGACAGCGACACGACCCTGTTCACCGGGCAGGTCTCGCGGAACTCGCACCCGTGGCTCGCCGATCACACGGTGATGGGCAACGTGATCGTGCCCGGTACCGCGTTCATCGAGCTGGCGATCCACGCAGGGGACCGGGCCGGGTTCGACACGGTCGACGAGATGCTGATCGCGGCGCCGCTGCTCCTCACCGACGAGGCCGTACAGCTCCAGGTGGCGCTCAAGGACAACACGGTCTCCATCCACTCGCGCTCAGCCGGCCGTTCCTGGGATCTGCACGCCACGGCGACGCTCAGCACCACCGCGGCGTCCGCCGAGACCCTCGCGTGGCCGCCCCAGGGACAGCCGGTGCCGATCGAGGACGTGTACCCCGCGCTGGAGCGCGTCGGGCTCGGTTACGGGCCCGCGTTCCAGGGGCTGACGGCCGCCTGGCGGTCCGGCGACGCGCTGTTCGTCGAGATCCTGCTGCCGGAGGCCGTGCACGACGCGGCGTTCGGTATCCACCCGGCGCTCCTCGACTCGGCCCTGCACGCCTACGCGCACCAGCACGCCACCGACGGCAGCATCAGCCTGCCGTTCTCCTGGAACGGCGTACGGCTGCACGCCTCGGGCGCCACGGCGCTCCGCGCGCGGATCACCCCGGCCGGCGAGGGCGGGCTCGCCCTGCACGCCGTGGACCACGCCGGTCAGCCGGTCATCTCGGTCGAGCAGCTCGCGACGCGACCGGTCAGCGCCGACCAGCTCCAGGTGCGCGCGTCGGCCACCGAACCGCTGCTCGTGCCGAGCTGGCAGCCCCTCACCCTGCCGGTCGACGCGCCCGCCGCGTCCCACCACGTACTGACCGTGCCCCGCGGCGGCGAGCTGCACGAGGTCACCGAGTCCGTACTGACCTCGTTGCAGGAGTGGCTGGCCAGCGACACCGATGACGTTCTCGTGGTCCACACGCGCGACGCGGTGGACACCGGCACACCGGATCTCGCCGCGGCAGCGGTGTGGGGTCTGGTGAGGTCGGCCCAGACGGAGAACCCCGGGCGGATCGTGCTGCTCGACGGTGACTTCGACGCCGCCGTGGCCGGCGGTGCGATCGCCGCAGGTGAGAACCAGCTGCTCGTGCGCGGCGAGGAGGTCCGCGCCGCCCGTCTGGTCCGGCCCGACGCGGACGCGCTGCTGCCGGTGCCGGACGGCACCTGGCAGCTGGTGTCCACGGGGGCGGGCACGCTGGAGACGCTGGCCATCACCGCGGACGAGCGGGTGTCCCAGCCGCTGCTCCCCGGTGAGGTGCGGCTGGAGGTCCGTGCGTCCGGCGTCAACTTCCGTGACGTACTGATCGCGCTGGGCATGTACCCGCACGACCCGCTGCCACCGCTCGGCGGTGAGGTCGCGGGCATCGTGATCGAGGTCGCGCCGGACGTCGCCACGATGGCCGTGGGCGACCGCGTGTTCGGTCTCGCGGAGGGGACCTTCTCCCGACAGGCCGTCGGCGACCACCGGGCGCTGCACGCCATGCCGGGCGGCTGGACGTTCACCCAGGCGGCGACCGCTCCGATCGTCTGGATGACCGCGCTGCTGGGTCTGCGGAACATCGCCGGTCTGTCCGCGGGCGAGAAGGTCCTCATCCACGCCGGCACCGGCGGTGTCGGCATGGCGGCGATCCAGCTGGCCCGCCACTACGGCGCGGAGGTGTACGCGACGGCAAGCCCCCCGAAGTGGGACGTGCTGCGGTCGCTCGGTGTCGACGACCGTCACATCGCCAACTCCCGCACGCTGGAGTTCGAGGAGCACATCCTCCGTGAGACGGGCGGCAGCGGTGTCGACGTGGTGCTGGACTCGCTCGCGGGCGACTTCGTGGACGCCTCGCTGCGGCTGATGCGGCACGGGGGCCGCTTCCTGGAGATCGGCAAGACCGACATCCGGGACGCCGACGAGGTGGCACAGCGGCACACGGGCGTCGCGTACACCGCCTACGACCTCAACGCCAGTGATCCGGACACCCTCCAGGCGCTGCTCGCCGAGCTGTACGACCTGTTCGAGCGGCAGGTGCTCACCGCCCTGCCGGTGCAGGCCTGGCCGGTGCCCCAGGCGCCCGCCGTCTTCCGGTACATGGGGCAGGCCAAGCACACCGGCAAGATCGCTCTCACCGTCGACCGGCCGCTCGATCCCGAGGGCACCGTGCTCATCACGGGCGGTACCGGCACGCTCGGCGCGATCCTCGCGAAGCACCTGGTGGAGCGGCACGGCGTCCGCCGACTGCTGCTGACCAGTCGGCGCGGGCACGCCCCCGAGCTGGCGGCGGAGCTCACCGAGCTCGGCGCCGACGTGACGATCGCGGCGTGCGACGCGAGCGACCGGGAGGCGCTCGCCACGCTCCTGGCGGGGGTGGAGAACCTCACGGGCGTCGTGCACACGGCGGGTGTGCTGGACGATGCGATGGTCACCAACCTGACGCCCGAGCAGCTGCACGTGGTGCTCCGCAACAAGGCGGACGCGGCGTGGCACCTGCACGAGCTGACCCAGGACCGCGACCTCGCCGCGTTCGTCCTGTACTCCTCCATGGCCGGTACGTTGGGTGGCCCCGGCCAGGGCAACTACGCAGCCGCCAACGCCTACCTCGACGCACTCGCGCACCACCGCCGTGAGCGGGGGCTGCCCGCGGTGTCGATGGCGTGGGGCCTGTGGGAGGACGCGAGCGCGATGAGCGCGCACCTCACCACGACCGACCTCGCCCGGATGGCCCGCGAGGGCTTCCCCTCGATCAGCGCCGCGCAGGGTGTCGGGATGTTCGACGCCGCTCTCACCCTCGGCCAGGCCGCGGTGCTCACCGCGCCGATCACCCTGTCGTCGCTGCGCGGTGAGGTGGCACCGGTGCTGCGCGCTCTCGTCCGTACGCCGTCGCGGCGAACCGCGAGCGCCCGGACCGCGGACACCAACGCCCTGGCGAGTGCGTTGGCCGCCCTCGACGAGGCCGGCCGGCTGGAGTTGCTGCTCGGCATCGTGCGTGAGCACGTCGCCTACACGCTCGGCCACAGCGGCGGCGACGCGGTCGACCCCGAAACTCCCTTCAAGGACATCGGTTTCGACTCGCTCACCGCCGTCGAGCTGCGCAACCGCCTGAGTGCGGCGACCGGGGTCCGGCTGCCCGCGACGATCATCTTCGACCACCCGACGGCCGCCGCCATGGCCGCGTTCCTGCGGTCGAAGCTCACCGGTGGGGCCAGTGCCGCCGCTCCGGTCGTACGCGCGGTCGTGACCGACGACGAGCCGATCGCCATCGTCTCCATGGCGTGCCGCCTCCCCGGCGATGTGCGTACGCCGGAGGACCTGTGGCGGCTCGTCGCGGGTGAGCAGGACGCCATCTCCGGGTTCCCGACGAACCGGGGGTGGGACCTCGACGGTCTCTACGACCCGGAGCGCACCCGGTCACGCACCTCCTACATCGGGGTCGGCGGGTTCCTGCACGACGCCGACCGCTTCGACGCGGCGTTCTTCGGCATCTCGCCGAAGGAAGCGCTGGCGATGGATCCGCAGCAACGCGTGCTGATGGAGACGTCGTGGGAGCTGTTCGAGAACGCGGGCATCAACCCGAAGTCGCTGCGCGGCAGCAGGACAGCGACGTACGTCGGACTGCTCGGTCAGGACTACGCGCCCCGCGGGTCCCAGGCGTTCGACGAGGTGGAGGGCCACGTGATGACGGGCATCTCCAACGCCGTCGCCTCCGGCCGCATCGCCTACGCGTACGGGTTCGAGGGGCCCGCGCTGACGGTCGACACCTCGTGCTCGTCCTCGCTGATGGCCACGCACATCGCGATGCGGACGCTGCGATCCGGTGAGTGCGACCTGGCGTTGGCCGGTGGTGTCACGGTGATCGCGCAGCCGGACATCTTCACCGAGTTCAGCCGTCAGGGCGGCCTCGCGCGAGACGGCCGCGTGAAGTCGTTCGGCGCCGGCGCCGACGGCACCAGCTTCGCCGAGGGCGTGGGCCTGCTGCTCCTGGAGCGGCTGTCGGACGCGGTACGCAACGGCCACACCGTCCACGCCGTCATCCGCGGCTCAGCGGTGAACTCCGACGGGGCCTCCAACGGGCTCACCGCCCCCAACGGCCCGGCCCAGGAGCGGGTGATCCAGCAGGCGCTCGCCTCCGGCGGGCTCGTTCCGGCAGACGTGGACGCCCTGGAGGCGCACGGCACGGGGACCGTACTCGGCGATCCGATCGAGGCGCAGGCCGTCCTCGCGACGTACGGGCAGAACCGGACGTCTCCGCTGCTGATGGGGTCGCTCAAGTCGAACCTGGGGCACACGCAGGGCGCGGCCGGTGTCGCCGGTGTCATCAAGATGGTGATGGCGATGAAGCACGACCTGCTGCCGCGCACCCTGAACGTCGACGAGCCGACGCCCGAGGTCGACTGGTCGACGGGCTCGGTGACGCTGCTGGCGGAGGCCCGGCCGTGGCCGGCCGGGGACCGGCCGCGCAGGGCGGGCATCTCGTCCTTCGGCATCTCGGGCACGAACGCGCACCTGATCATCGAGGAGCCTCCGGCGCCCGCACCGGCCGCTCCCGGCTCGTCCGATTCCTCCGACTCCCCCGCGGCAGGGTCCGCGGCGGAGCCGGTGCCGGTGCCGTTCCTGGTGTCGGCGCGAACGCCCGAGGCCCTGACGACGCAGGTCGCCAGGCTCAAACAGCATCTTGCCGAGCATCCGGAGCTGGCCGCCTCGGACGTCGCTCACACCCTCGCCGGGCGTGCCCAGTTCGACCACCGAGCGCTGCTGTTCGGTACGGAGGAGCTGGTGGACGGCGCTGTCGGCAAGGGCGGGCTGGCGTTCCTGTTCACGGGGCAGGGCTCGCAGCGCGCCGGCATGGGCCGCGAGCTCTACGAGACGTATCCCGTGTTCCGTGAGGCCCTGGACGCCGCACTCGTAGCACTCGGCATCCAGGACGAGTACTTCACCGGCGACCTCGACCGCACCCGCCTGACGCAACCAGCGCTGTTCGCCCTCGAAACCGCCCTCTACCGCCTCTACGAGTCCTGGGGTGTCACCCCGGACCACCTGGTCGGCCACTCCATCGGCGAGATCACCGCCGCCCACGTCGCCGGCATCCTCACCCTCGACGACGCCGCACGACTCGTCACCGCCCGCGCCACCCTCATGGACGCCCTCCCCCACACCGGCACCATGACCGCCATCGAAGCCACCGAAGAAGAAATCACCCCCCACCTCGACGACACCATCAGCATCGCCGCCATCAACGGACCCCGCTCGATCGTCATCTCCGGCGACACCGACGCCACCGACAAGATCACCGAGCACTTCCGCGAACAAGGACACCGCACCAAACAACTCACCGTCAGCCACGCCTTCCACTCGCACCACATGGACGCGATGCTCGACGACTTCCGCACCGTGGCCCGTACCCTCACCTTCCACGAGCCCACGATCCCCATCGTCCCGACGGTCGCCACCGACATCCCCATGACCGACCCCGCATACTGGGTCACCCAGGTCCGCTCGGCGGTCCGCTTCCACGACGCCGTGACAGCCCTTCCGGAGGGCACGGTCTTCATCGAGCTCGGCCCCGACCCCGTACTCAGCGCCGCCGCGCAGCAGTTCGCGAAGGGCTCGTTCTCCGGGACGCTCCGTTCCTCCCAGTCCGAGGTCACCAGGGTGCTGACGGCGCTGGGTACGGCCTACGTGCACGGCAGCTCTCCGGTGCTGCCTGCGGGTACCACCGTGGAGCTGCCGAACTACGCTTTCCAGCAGCAGAGTTACTGGCTGACCGACGTCGGCCCCGTCGACGCCGCCGGGCTCGGGCTCCTGCCGGGCGGGCACCCACTGCTCGGCGGTGAGATACAGCAGGCGGACAGCGACACCGTCCTGTTCACCGGCCGTACCGCCCATGCCGAACACGGCGCCGCGACCCTGCTCGACCTCGCCCTGCACGCGGCGGACGGCGGGCTGGAGGAGCTGACCGTCGAGTCGCCCCTGCCGCCCGGCGAGGCGCTGCTGCTCCAGGTCGCGGTCAACGGCACGCGGCTCACGATCCACTCCCGTGCCGACGGCGCGCCGTGGCAGCGGCACGCCACAGGCACGCTCGCCACGGTGAACTCCGACGCGCCGGGGCTCCCCTGGCCACCGAACGCCGCCGAGGTCGGCCCCCAGGCGGACGGTGTCACACAGGCGTGGCGCGACGGCAGCACCTTCTACGCCGAGGCCACCACGGACTCGACGGAGCACGGCATCGACCCGGGGCTGCTCACCGCCGCCCTCCAGCAGGGCGGAGTGCCGGTGCAGCCACTGCACTGGCGCAACGTCCGGCTGCACCGTGCCGGGGCGACGACCCTGCGCGTCCGGTTCGACGGCGGCCTCCTCGCGACGGACGAGGACGGCGTGCCGGTGCTCACCGCCGAACAGGTCACCACGGCGCCGGTCAGCGCCGCGCAGCACGCCCTGTTCGACCTCACCTGGGTGCCGTCCGCGCACTCCGGTGCCACCGGGTTCGACGTACTGGAGGTGCCGCGGCGGGGCGCTCTGGAGGAGGTGCTCACCACGGTGCTGCACGCCCTGCGGTCCGAGCGCTCCGGGCCGCTCGTGGTCCACACGCACGACGCCGTCCACACCGAGGACCCCGATCCCGTCGCGGCGGCCGTCTGGGGTCTGGTCCGTACCGCACAGCACGAGGAGCCCAGCCGGTTCGTCCTGGTCGACGGTGAAACGGTGCCCGACGCGCTGCCCGAGGACGAACCGCAGGTCGTCGTGCGCGGCCACCGGACCCTGGTGGCCCGGCTGGCCCGTATCACCGCGTCCGCACCCGCGCCCCGCTGGCACGGCACGGTTCTCACGACCGGGGACGCGCCCTTCATCGGCCACCTGCCCGTCACGGACGTCGTCACCTGGGCCGGCGACGACCCGGACGATCTGCGGCAGGTGCTCGACGCCCACGACGTCACAGCCGTCGTGCACGTGCCGGGGCCCGGCGTCGAGGCTCTGGTCTCGCACCTCACGCCGGAGCAGTTGGTCGAGGCGGTGCGCGGCGCGGCCGACGTGGCCCGGCACCTGCACCGGCTCACCGAGAACCGCGAGCTGGTGGCGTTCGTGCTCAGCTCCTCGATCGTCGGCACCGTCGGGCACACCGGTCGCGGCGCCGACGCCGCGACCGCCGCGTACCTGGAGGCGTTGGCCCGGCACCGCAACGCCGGCGGTCTGCCCGCGCTCGCCGTCGCGTGGGGGGCGGAGCAGAGCCAGGAGCTGTTCGACGCCGCCGTGACGGCCGGGCGGCCGACGGTGGTGGCGAACGTGCTCGACCCCGCCGGGGTCCGGGCGGCCGGCCCCGTGCCCGCCGTGCTGCGCGGGCTGGTGAAGCCACTGCCGCAGCGCGGCCGGACGCTCGCGTCCCGGCTCGTCGGGCTGGACGACGCGGCGCAGGGCGCCGTGGTGCTGGAGGTGCTGCGCGAGGCGATCGCCGAGGTGCTCGGGCACGACGACCCGAAGGAGATCGAGGCGGAGTACCCGTTCTCCGACCTCGGGTTCACCTCGATGACCGCGGTCGAGCTGCGCAACCAGCTGTTCACCGCCACCGGCCTCGATCTCTCCACGACGCTCGTGTTCGACCACCCGACCCCGGCCGCTCTCGCCAAGGTCCTGCGCGAGCGGCTCGGCCCGGAGGACCGGGCGCACCAGACGGTCCAGTCCGATCTGGACCGGCTGGAGGCCAGTCTCGCCGCCGCCTCGGTCTCGGCGCCGGCACACACCGCGGCGGTCACCAACCGGTTGCGGGCGATGCTCGCGAAATGGACCGAGGACCCGGACGGGAGCACCGACGGCGAGGACGAGAACTTCGCGTCCGCGTCGGCCGAGGACATCTTCGACTTCATCGACAACCAGCTCGGACGCGCCACCAACTGACGCCTGTCGCGCCGCACGAAGGGAACGTGATCACCGTGTCCGATGAGAAGAAGGCCGTGGAGTACCTGAAGTGGGTGACGGCCGACCTGAAGAAGAGCAGGCAGCGCGTCGACGAGTTGGAGTCCGCGAAGCACGAGCCCATCGCGATCGTGGGCCTGGCCGCGCGGTTCCCCGGCGGCGTCACCAACGCCGACGAGCTGTGGGACCTCGTCGCGAACGGGCGGGACGCGATCACCGAGTTCCCCTCCGACCGCGGCTGGGACGTGGCGGGCACGTACGACCCGGATCCGGGCAGGCCCGGCAAGACCTACACCAAGCACGGCGGGTTCATCGGCTCCGCACCGCGGTTCGACGCCGAGTTCTTCCGGATCAACCAGCGCGAGGCACTCGCCATGGACCCGCAGCAACGGCTGCTGCTGGAGGTCGCGTACGAGGCGGTCGAGAACGCCCGGATCGACCCGACGTCCCTCAAGGGCCGTCAGGTGGGCGTTTTCGCCGGTCTCGCGGGCCAGTCGTACCTCCATCGCGGTCACTTCACCAGCGAGGAGCTGGCCGGGTACGTCATCACCGGCATGGTCGGCAGCATCGCCTCCGGCCGGATCGCCTACTCGCTCGGTCTTGAGGGCCCCGCCGTCACCATCGACACGGCCTGCTCGTCGTCGCTGGTCGCCACGCACACAGCCGTGCAGTCGCTGCGCAACAACGAGTGCGAGTTCGCGCTGGCGGGCGGCTCGACCGTGATCGGTTCGATCGAGAGCTGGGTGGAGTTCAGCCGCCAGGGCAACCTGTCCGCCGACGGCAGGTGCCGCACGTTCGACGCCGGTGCCGAGGGCACGAGCTGGAGCGAAGGCGTCGGCATGGTCGTGCTGGAGCGGCTCTCCGACGCCCGCCGCAAGGGGCACACGATCCACGCGGTCATCCGGGGCAGTGCGGTGAACTCCGACGGCGCGTCCAACGGTCTCACCGCGCCCAACGGCCCGGCCCAGGAGCGGGTGATCCGGCAGGCGCTCGCCGACGCCCGGCTGACGACGTCCGACGTGGACGTCGTGGAGGCGCACGGCACGGCCACCACGCTGGGCGACCCGATCGAGGCGCAGGCGCTGCTGGCGACGTACGGGCAGAACCGGCCGGCCGACCGGCCGATCTGGCTGGGGTCGCTGAAGTCCAACATCGGCCACACGCAGGCCGCCGCGGGCGTCGGCGGCATCATCAAGATGGTGATGGCGCTGCGGCACGGCGTGCTGCCGCGGACCCTGCACGTCGAGGAGCCCACCCCGCACGTCGACTGGGCGGCGGGCAACGCCCGGCTGCTCACCGAGGCCCGGCCCTGGCCGGAGGTGGACCGGCCGCGGCGGGCCGCCGTCTCCGCGTTCGGCCTCAGCGGCACCAACGCACACCTGGTGCTGGAGCAGGCGCCCGCCGGTGTCTCCCCGGATTCCCCCACGTCCGGTGCGCCGGAAGAGGGTTCCGCGGGCGGCCGGGTCGTGCCGCTGCCCGTCAGCGCCAAGAGCGCCGAAGCGCTGGAGGAGCAGGAGGCACGGCTCGTCGAGCACCTCGGGCGGCGCCCGGACCTGCGCCCGGCGGACGTCGGCTTCTCCCTGGCCACGACCCGTACGCAGTTCCCGCACCGGGCCGTGCTGCTGGGCGGCACCGTGGCGGCCAGGGGCGTCGCGGGCCTGGGCGGGCTCGCTCTGATGTTCACCGGGCAGGGTGCGCAGCGCGTGGGCATGGGACGTGAGCTGTACGAGGCCCATCCCGTGTTCGCCGAAGCGCTCGACGCCGCGATCGACGCCGTCGACGGCGCGCTCGGCGGCCAGGTGCCGGTGCCGCTGCGTACGGTCTTCTTCGCCCGGGAGGACACGCCCGAGGCGGGGCTGCTCGACCGGACGCTGTACACCCAGACGTCGTTGTTCTGCCTGGAAACCGCGCTGTTCCGGCTGTTCGAGCACTGGGGTGTCACCCCCGACTACCTGGTCGGGCACTCGATCGGTGAGCTGGCCGCCGCACACGTCGCCGGTGTGTTCGGGCTCGGTGACGCCGCCCGGCTGGTCGCCGCCCGTGCGAGGCTGATGAACGAGCTGCCGCGCGGTGGCACGATGATCGCGGTCGAGGCGGACGAGGACGAGGTCGCGGCCCTGCTGCCCGCCGACGGGAGCGTGAGCGTCGCCGCGGTCAACGGCCCCACCTCCCTGGTGGTGTCCGGTGACCACGACGCGGCCACGGAGCTGGCGTCGACGATCGCCGCGCGGGGCCGCCGCACCAAGGCGCTCGTGGTGAGCCACGCGTTCCACTCGCACCGGATGGACGCGATGCTGGACGACTTCCGCGCCGTGGCCCGCACGCTGGGCTACCAGCCGCCGTCGATCCCGATCGTGTCCACGCTCACCGGCAAGCTCGCCGACGCCGAGACGGTCTCCACGCCCGATTACTGGGTCGAGCAGGTGCGCCGGGCGGTCCGGTTCCACCACGCGGTGACACACCTGGACGAGCTGGGCGTGACGACGTTCATCGAACTCGGCCCGGACGGTGTGCTGACCGCCCAGGCCCGGCAGTCGCTGGCCGAGCACGCGTTCGCCCCCGCGCTGCGCCCGGGCAACGGCGAGGTCACCACGGTGCTCACCGCGCTCGCCACGGCGTACGTCAACGGCCACTCGGCCGACTGGGCCGCGGTCTTCGGCGGTGACGCCCGGCCGGTCGACCTGCCGACCTACGCGTTCCAGCGCAAGCGGTTCTGGCTCGACCCCGGCAGCGCGATGACGGACGTCGCCGGTGTGGGCGTGCACGCCGCCGAGCACCCGCTGCTCGGCGCCACCGTCCACACCGAGGACGACTCGGTGATGTTCACCGCGCGGCTGACCCGTACGACCCAGCCGTGGCTCGCCGATTTCACGGTGGCGGGCAGGACCGTTCTGCCGAGCTCGGCGCTGGTGGAGCTCGCGATCCACACGGGTGACGAGGTCGACTGCAACCAGCTGCGGCAGCTGTCCGTGCACAGCCAGGTCATGCTCCCGGAGCACGCCCCGGTGCAGCTCCAGGTGTGCGCCGGTGCCGCGGAGGACGACAGCAGCCGCACGGTCGTGATCCGGTCCCGCCCGGACGGTTCCGAGGGGGCGTGGACCCTGCACGCGACCGGCGTACTGACCAGCACCGCGCTCGCCGCCCCACCGCCCGCGGACGCCGAGTGGCCGCCGGCGGGCGCCGTCGCCGTGGCTCCCGAGGAGATCGTTTCCACGCTGGACGGCCTCGGCCTCGGCTACGGGCCCGCGTTCGGGGGCGTCGACGAGCTGTGGCGCGACGGCGATGCGCTGTACACGACGGTACGGCTGCCGGAATCGGTGCCGGGCTCCGGCTTCGGTGTCCACCCGGCGCTGCTCGTCTCCGCCCTGCGCCCGTACGTGGCCGCCACGTCGGGACTGCCGTCCGAGTGGTCCGGCGTGCAGCTGCACGCGGTCGGCGCGACGGGGCTGAACGTCCGGCTGACCCCGGACGGTGACGGGGGCGCGTCCCTCCTCGCCACCGACGCGGCGGGACAGCCGGTGCTGACCGTCGACTCGGTGCGCACCCGGCCGTTCTCCCTCCACGCGGAGGACACCGAGGTCCGCGAGGCGCTGCTGGGTGTCGAGTGGGCGCCGGTCAACCTGCCGTCGCCCGTCGAGGGGCGGTGGGCGTTCGTCGAGGACGAGATCCCCTACGACGCGGAGACGCTGCTGTTCGAGCCGGTGCGGCCGGGCGACGATCCGGTCGCCGCGACGCACGACGCGGCGGGCCGGACGCTTGACCTGCTGCAGCGCTGGCTGCTGTTGGGTGAGGACGTCAAGCTGGTCGTCCTCACCCGCGACGCCGTGCACTCCGATGCCGTGGACCCGGCGGCGACGGCGGTGTGGGGTCTGGTGCGGTCCGCGCAGAACGAGTACCCCGGCCGCATCGTGCTGGTGGACACGGACGCCCCGGCGCGCGACCGTCTGCCGGCGGTGCTCGCCGCCGCGGCCAGTGACAACGAACCGCAGATCGCGGTCAGGGGCGGCCGGGCGTTCGTGCCGAGGCTCATGCGGACCCCTGCCGCGACGACCCGCACCCCCCGCCTCGGCGGCGAGGGCACCGTACTGATCACCGGTGGCACCGGTGCGCTGGGCAGGGTCGTCGCCCGGCATCTCGTGACCACGCAGGGCGTGAAGCACCTGCTGCTGGTGAGCAGGCGCGGCCGGGCGCCCGAGCTGGTCGCGGAGTTGTCCGCGCTCGGCGCCGATGTGCGCGTCGAGGCGTGCGACACCACCGACCGCGAAGCCCTGGAAGCGCTGCTGGGCGGCCTGGAGCACCCGCTGAGGGCCGTGGTGCACACCGCCGGCATCACCGAGGACGGCATGATCGCGACCATGACCGCCGACCAACTGCACGCGGTGCTGCGGCCGAAGGTCGACGCGGCATGGCATCTGCACGAACTGACCAAGGACCTCGATCTCGACGCGTTCGTGCTGTTCTCGTCGATGGCGGCCACGGTCGGCGGTCCCGGCCAGGGCAACTACGCCGCGGCGAACTGCTTCCTCGACGGCCTGGCACAGCACCGTGCCGGGCTCGGGCTGCCCGCGGTCTCGATCGAATGGGGCCTGTGGGAGGAGGCCAGTGCCGTCTCCGCACACCTCACCCCGGTGATCCTGAACCGCATGGCCCGCGAGGGCATGCGGCAGATCCCCACACCGCTCGGTACGGCGATCCTGGACACGGCGCTCTCGCTGGACCGGTCGCTGGTGATCGGCCAGCCCTTCGACGCGGCACTGGCCCGCGAGCACGCCGCACACGCCAACGTCCCGGCGCTGATGCGCAAGGTGCTGCGCACGCAGAACCGCCGTACGGCCGCGGCCCAGCAGTCCTCGGGCGGCGCGCTCCTGGACCGGCTGGCCGGCCTGCCCGACGACGAGCAGCGCGAGGTGGTGCTGCGTGTCGTCCTCGACACGACGTCGACGGTGCTCGGCCACGACACCACCGGTTCGGTCACCGCCACCCAGAACTTCGGCGACCTCGGGTTCGACTCGCTGACGGCCGTGGACCTGCGTGCGGGCCTGCTCGCCGAGACGGGTGTGCAACTGCCCGTGTCCCTCGTCTTCGACCACCCCACGCCCGATGACCTCACCGACCGGCTGCTCTCCGAACTGGTGGGCGCGCCGGGCGGCGGCCGGGTCGTGGACTTCACGGCCGAGGTGCGGCTGGCCGACGACATCCGGGCCGCGGACACCGTGCACAGGACGGACGATCCCCGGCAGGTGCTGCTGACCGGCGCCACCGGCTTCATCGGCTCGTTCGTGCTGCGCGACCTGCTGCGTACCACCGGAGCCACCGTGCACTGCCTGGTGCGGGCCGCGGACGAGGAAGCGGCCTACGCCAAGATCCGTTCCGCGTCCGCCTACTACAGGACGGGCATCGAGCTGGACCGGGTGCGCGTGGTCCTGGGTGACCTCGGCGCGCCGGGGCTGGGGCTCGGCGCGGAGACGGCGGACCGGCTGGCCCGCGAGGCCGACGTGGTGTTCCACATCGGCGCCCATGTCAACTGGCTCTATCCGTACGCGAAGCTGAAGGCGGCCAACGTCACCGCGACGGAGGAGATCCTGCGGATCGCGGCGAAGCACCGCACGGTGCCGGTGCACTACATCTCGTCCACCGGCGTCTACGCGAACCTGCCGGAGGAAGGCGTACGCCTCACCGAGGACGCGCCGATCGGCCCGCCGGAGCAGCTCTTCAGCGGCTATCGGCAGTCGAAGTGGGTGTGCGAGGAGATCATCGGCATCGCCCGCGAGCGGGGCGTCCCGGTGTCGTCGTACCGGGTGGACGTGGTGACGGGCGATCAGGTCAACGGCGCCTGCCAGACCCAGGACTTCGTCTGGCTCAGCATCCGCGGCATCGTGGAGGCACAGGCCGTGCCGGACAGTCTGGAGAGCCACTTCCACCCGACGCCCGCCGACTACGTCAGTGGCGCGATGCTCCAGCTGGCGTGGCAGCTCACCGGCACCGGCGACACCTACAACCTGTCGAACCCGGCGCGGCTGACGTTCGGCGAGATCATCGACGCGTTGCGGGCCAGGGGCCACCGCATCGACGGGATGGACCTCACGTCGTGGACCCGCAAGGTCCGATCGGACCGGTCCAACGCGATGCAGCCGCTGCTCGACCAGTTCGTGGATCTCGTGGGGCTGCCGGGCGGCACCTACCCGGGCATCGACTGCTCCAAGGCCGATGCCGCCCTGGCGGACGCCTCGATCGTCTGCCCGCCGGTGCGGAGCGAACTGCTGGGGACCTACCTGGACTTCTTCACCGACGTCGGCTACCTGCCCTCCCCGTGAGGTGACGCGCCGAGGGGCCACCGGTGTTCCGGTGGCCCCTCGGTCCGGGTGGGGCGAAGGAGGTGGGGAGGGATCAGCGGGAGACGGCTTCGGCCTGGTGCAGCTGGGAGATCCTGTCCAGCAGGAGCGAACCGGCCCGCAGCGTCTCATCATTCCGAATGCCCGCCAGCAGATCGATCACCCCGCAGCGAACGACGGTGGCCAGGTCGCCGGAGTCGAGTGCGCGGCGCACGACCCAGCGGATCTTCGCCGCCACGATCTCGTCGCAGTCGTCCGGGTCGATGCCCGCGTGTTCACGCACGAGCCGCTCGGACTCGGCGTGGCGCCCCGTCCTGAGAGACCGCACGGTGACGGAGTCGGAGAC
>NZ_JAAXYC010000018.1 GCF_018619185.1 Streptomyces sp. McG3
GAGCTGGGCGATGCGGCGCAGGCGCCAGACCAGGACGTGAGTCACGTCTGCGGCGGTGCCGAGTTCGCGCATGTCGATGGCCTGTCGCAGGAGAGCCTCGGGGTCGTGGCCTGCCTGCTCGGCCTGGGCGAGGGTGGCGGCCAGGGCGTCGGTCTTCACCGGTACACCGTCTTCTCGTACGCCGTGGTTCGGTAGAGCGGCGCGGATGGTGGTCTCGTACGTCCGGCGTTGGGCATCGGGAAGGGCGCGGCCTTGCTCGTGCAGCGTTCGCATCGGGGTGGCGGCGGCCTGTCGGTAGGCGGTGCGCAGGTGCTCGGCGGTCTGCCGGGAGGCGTGGGCCTGCTGGGCGTTTCCCCGGGCGGAGTGCCAGTGGGCGGCGGCGAGGGTGACCAGGACCAGGGTGGAGAGGAGCATGGCGGTGGTGCCGCCGTCCTCGCCCCGGCCGAGCGCACCGCCGGCCCGGATGATTCCTCGGGCGGCGGAGCGGAGCGCTCGGGTGTCGGCGCGTTCCGCTTGGACGTGGCTGCGGGTCGCCCGTTCGAAGGTTCGGGCGGCGGCAGCCAGCTCGGTGCGGGTCGCGGCCGGGGAGGTCTGAGCGACGGCGTCGAGGAGTTCTCCGACGCCGACGAGCTGGGCGGCGGCTTCTCCGTCGTCACCGTGGTCGAGGAGGACGGTGGCACGTTCGGCGATGCCGGTGGCGCTGCGTCGTTCTCGGGCAGGCGGGGACGAGTCCGCCCGTCCGCCGGAGACCGGGACCGCAGTCTGTTCGACGGTGCCGTCGGCCAGCCGACGACGAACCCTGGGGAGGGAAAGGTCGGGGGCCAGTTTGGAGCCGGGGTACCAGACCGGTTCGGCGTTGCGGTTGCGGTCGCCGGGCAGGGCGACGTTGTAGCCGAGCGCGTCGCCGGATGGGGCGTGACGGACCTTCACCCGTAGGCCGGCCTCGTGGAGACGGGTGAAGAACTCCTTCTCATCCTCAGCTCCGGCGAGGGCCCGGCGTACGGCTTCGCGGAGCGCCTCCCGGGGGGTTTCGGGGCGGCCGGTGCGTTCGGCTTTGAACTTCTCGGCGCTGGTGGGGTTCTTCGCTGCGGTGCCGTCTCCGGCGTTGAGGCGGCGCAGGCCCATTTCCTTTTCGATGCGGCGGCATTCGGCCTGGGCCTTGTTGAAGTCGTAGTTCAGGCGTGGGTTGCGCAGGTCTCCTCGGACGAGGGTGGCGACGATGTGGATGTGGTCTGCCGCGTGGCGTACGGCGATCCACCGGCAGCCGTCGAGGTCTCCGGCCGGTGCGATGCCGGTGGCGTGGACGATGCGCTGGGCGACGGCGTTCCACTCCTCGTCGGAGAACCGCCGGTCCCCGGGGGCGGTGCGGACCGAGCAGTGCCAGACGTGCTTGGCGGGCGCTCGGTCTCCGGCCTGCTTGACCCGCAGGTCGAGGGCGGCGGTGAGCCGGGCGAGGGTGACCTTCGGATCGGGGTCGAGGCCGGTGTCGCGGCCGGGGTCGGGGGCGAAGCCGTCCCACGAGCCGACGAGGTGCGCGTCGGTGTGCTCCTCGCGCCGTCCGGGGCCGTACAGGTAGACGAGCAGGCCGTGGGTCCGGGAGCCGCGTCCGATGTCGGGAACCATCACAGCCGCCTGTTCACCAAGTTGTTCGCCGCGTCGTCGACGCGGGCGAGGAGTCGGAGGAGTGTGCTCAGCGCGTGGTCGAGTTCGCCGGGGCGGGGCTGCCCGCCGGCATTGAGGACGTAGGCGATCTGGTTGATGTTGTTGCCGATTCGAGCCAAGGCCGTTCGTAGGGACGCGAGTTCGTCTATGGCCGTGTCCCAGCGTTCGTTGGTGTGCAGGGCGGTCGAACCGCGGGCGGCTGCGAGGCCGGCACCAGCGAGGAAGCGGGCGACGGTGATGCCGCGCTGCGCGGCAGCGTCGGCGATCTCGGCCTTCTCGGTGTCAGAGAGGCGGGTCGTCGTCTTACGGGTGCGCTCGCTGGCGTTGCGGGTGCGGCGGCGCGGTTTACGGTCGGGGAAGGCGGGCGTGCTCGGGCTCGGCAGCGCACGCTGGTCGTCGCACTCGGCTTCTCCCCCCGTGACCGGCGCCCCCTGGTGCCGGTTGCCCGGCTGGTCCCCGTGCGCCCTCGCTCGGGGACCAGCCGGGCTTCCCCCGCCCCTCTGGGCGGGGGCAAGTGCGTACGACGGGCCGTAGGACCGTCGTACGCGATAGCTTGCTCCGCCAGGAGCCGTGGTGGGGTCACGCTGCTGCCCAGCCGTGACCACCGCCGGGTCGTCGGAGGTCACCGGCTCGTCTCCGGGTCCTGCTGCTGGATTTCGTGGACGAGGTCCGCGATCCAGTCCATGGCCAGGACCGGGTGGTGCAGGGTCCAAGGGCGGTCGTGCTGCTCGCGTTGCACGATCCAGGTGGTGTCGGGTCCGGACTGGGCGCGGTGGAGGTGGCCGCGCTGGTGCAGGACGGTCAGCCAGGAGTCGACTTCGGCGGGGGTGGCCGGGTGAGTGCGCATCGGGTGTACTCCGCTTTTGCTCTGGGGGGGGAAGGTGGGGCGGGTGTGCGGAGCGGGTGACCGGCCGGGGTGACCAGCTCGGTCACCCGCTCCGTGGTGTCCGATCAGGTTCGGGCGGAGCTGACCGGCTGTCCGTTCTGCTTGCGGAGCTGGGCCATCAGGGTGGTCAGGGTGTCGCTGGAGAGCGTCATCTGCTGGTCTCGGATTGCCTGGCCGACCACCTTGCGGGTCAGCTTGCCCTCGGCCCTGACCGCTGACCGAGCGATCTTCAGTAGCTCCTCGGTGTCCTGGTCGGATCGCCGGTCACCGGCCGTCCGGGCCCGCCGGTCAGTGACCGACGGGGCGGTGACCGACGGAGTGACCGGCAGGGCGGTGGCCGACCCCCGGCTGTCCTCGTCGCCGGTCGCCGAGGTGGTGTCGTCGGGGCGGTCAGTGACCGGGCGCGCGGTGTCCGGCTGTCCGGGCAGGTCAGCGGCCTCGTGCGGCTGACTCCGGTCACCGGTGACCGGGGCGCTGCTGTCCGCCGGAGCCCTGCCCCCGCTCAGCGACCGGGGGGCGGAGACCGGCTTGTCCAGGGAGAGCGGCTGCCGGTCGGTCCGGGCGGTGACCGGCTGACCGGCCTCCGGCTGCTGACCGACCCGGTCGGTCCGGGTGACCTCTGCGCCGTCGCTCCGGTTGGCCTGACCGAGGTGACCGGCCTGACCGAGGTCCTCGCGGTCACTGTCCTTGACCGGCCCCCGGGCGATGAGGATGTAGAGGTGGACGGCTCCGGCCAGGGCCAGCGGGGCGATGGTGGACAGCACCGCGACCACGGTGTCCCCGAGCCGGAGGCCGGTGCCGGCGACCGCGTCCTGGTTGATCCGCACCGCGTGGAGCGCGTTGGCCCAGATGCTGGCGGCGGTGGCCGTGCCGACGAGCGTCCAGACATAGAGCCGGGCGCGCAGCGGGGCGTCGCGCAGGACCAGGAGTGCGCGGACGCCGTAAGCGATGAACCCGTCGATCACCAGCGGGAAGACGAAGGTCAACAGCCCCCGGACGTGGATGGCGACCGCCATCTGCTGGAGGGCGTCGTACGACAGCGCGCACCCCGCGCCGCCCAAGGCGATGACCACCGCGCGGTCCCAGGCGGATATGTGCGCCGCCGTCAGCGTGCTCGTGGTGGTCATGCCGCCGTCCCGAAGTCGTCGCGGACCGGGTGCTCACCGTCGACCTCAGGTGACAGGGTGGTCTCCTTGGGCTGGTTCAGGGTTCGGTTGCGCTCGGCCCGGCGGATCTCGCGGTATCGCTTCTTGGCGTGCTCCTCGGTGACCTTCAGAAGCCAGGCCAGGCGCTGCTCGCTCACCCCGTGGCGGTAGGCAGCGTGCTCGACCGCGCGGCGCTCTGTATGGGTGAGGTGCACGTCGCGCCCGGCGATGGTGGCGTTGACGCGGCTGTAGTCGAGGCGGCTGGGGAGCTTCTCGTGCAGCGGCCCGCGCTCCTCCTCCGTCAGGCCGCCTCGGATCCCGTCTGTGTCACCCGCTTCGAGAGCGGTGTCCAGGCAGGTTCGGCGGACCGGGCACTGGCCGCACAGGGCCTTGGCCGTGGCGATCTTGGCAGTCTCGTCGGGTTCGGGGAAGAAGACTTCGGGGTCTACCGGGTTGTACTCGGTGCTCTGGCAGACGGCGTCGGCCTGCCAGGTCTGGTCACCGAGCTGGCGGTGGCGGACAGGGCTGTTCGTCGTGCTGGTCATGCGGGTTGCTCCGATCGCTCTCCGCCCGCGGGGGCGTCGGCGGAGAGGTGCGCTGGTCGGGAAGTTGCTCGTAGCGGCGCGCAGAGGGGCGCGGCCCGGACGTGGTGACCTGCGGCAGGTCAGGCTGCTGCGCGGTAGCGTCTGCGGTCCAGCGGCTCGAACTCGACCCGGGTGGTCATCTCCGCGAGTCGAGAGGCGACGCGGTCACCGAGGTAGGAGCGGAGGTCCTTGATCGCCAGGTTGGTGGTGATCAGGGTCGGGAGCATGAGGTTGTACCGGCGGTTTATCAACCTGTACGTGATCTCCTCGACCCACTCGCTGGCCTTGGCCGCGCCGAGGTCGTCGATGATCAGGAGCGGGCACCGGCTGACGGCCGCCAGCTCCCGCTCGCTGTCGACCCCGGGCCGGGGGCGGAGATCGGCGTAGAGGTCGGCGGCGGTGGTCGCGCGCCAGCGCACGCCGACCCCGCTCTCCACCAGCGCTCGGACCGCGCCGTACGCCTGGTGCGTCTTGCCCGCGCCGACGACTCCGGCCATCAGGAGACTGGGCCCGGTGGTGACCTGCCGCCGGGCTCCCCGGCTGGGGGCGACGGCCGCCTCGGTGACCTTCCGTACCCAGCCCAGGACCATCGGGTGGTCGGCGACGGCCGACTGGTAGCGCGGGGGCATCCCGGCCAGGAGGGCGTCGAGCGGGGAGTACGGCTCGGGGTCGTCGGGGAGCGCGGCGGCGGCCGGGGCGATATTGCGGGCGGCCAGGATCAGGGCCATGCGCTCCAGGGTGCCTTCGTTGCCGAGGAGCTGCGGTTCGCGGTGACGGGTGTGCATCACAGCTCCTCGGCGTAGGCGGCGGAAGCGTTGGCCGGGTTGGTCCACGCCTGGTGGGCGGGCACGTTGGGCCGGATTCCCGGCCGCGCCAAACCGCCGGGGCGCGCGTTCATCGCCTCGTTGACCATGCTGGTCAGCACGCTCGGGTGCTTCGGGTTGGCCGCGAAGTTCGCCAGACCGGCCCGGATGTGCCCCGGAGCGATGCCCTCGTCCAGGAGCTTCTTGGTGATCCGCCCGAGGTGTCCGATCACGTCGTTCGGGGGGCGCTGGTCGCACCCGGCGACGTACTCGCCGACAAGGTCCTTGGCGGAGACGCCGACTGCGGGCGCTGTGCGCCCCGTAGGGACAAGAGATCCAGGATCCAAGATCCTAGATCCAGGCGCCGAGCCTTCGGAGAGGCTTCGGGGAAGGTTCGGGGAGCCCTCGGAGAATCCCGTCTGGCCTGCACTCTTGGCACCAGCTCGCCCCGCTGTGCCGATCGCGCCGTCGGCAGCCTCCTGCCGGTCGGCGACGGACTCGTCTGCGCGGCCCGACGTCTGCGAGGCGGGTACGGCAGGCAGATCGAGGGCTCGGGGAGACCTCCCGGAGGTCTCGGCGAGCCCTCGCGGAGTCGTGGCCGACCCCTCGGTCCGCCGGGAGCACGAGCCCTTGCACGGTGCGCACCGGTCGGCAGCCTGGTGCTGCGGGCACGAGGGCAGGCGTGACTGGCTCGGCTTGTCGATCTTCTGGTGCTCGGACCAGGTCACGATGTGGAGGTAGCGGCGACCGTCGCATCCGGTATATCGGCAGATCAGACCGGCGTTCGCGAGCTGGTGAAGGTCGTCCTCGACGTGGACGGAGGTGTGCTCGGCGCGCAGAGGCCAGAGGAGCCCCGCGATGATCGCGGCGTTGTCCCGGTGGCGACCATGGTCGTCGGCCTGGGTGAGCATACCGAAGAAGGTCCTCTCGGCCGCCACGGTCACTTCGGCGAGCGACTCGGAGGTAAACGCCTCCGGCTTGACGGTTCGGATCCGGGCCATGTCAGCGGCCCCGCTCGGCGGCGACCGAGTCGCTGCGGGTGAGGGTGGCGTCGGCGAGGCGGAAGGTGTGCGGGCGGGCCCAGTCCTCGCCCGGCCAGACCCCCAGGATCCAGCGGGCTGCGACCCTGGATGTCGTCCGGCCCAGCTCCATCGAGCGACCAGCCTCGTCCTGCACGATCGTGTGCGGGTGGGGCCACACCTGCGCCGGGTCGGTGAGGCTGACCCGGATAGTGGCTGCGCCCGGGATCATGTCGGCGAGTTGGGCGGCGAGACGGTGTCGGCGGCGGGTGTCCGGGCAGGCCGGGATTCCGCTCGGCATGGCAGGCATGCGATACTCCGTGGTTTGTAGGAGCGCGGTGCGGTGGTTCTCGTGCAAAAGCCCCGCCGCCCGCGAGATGTGAATCGGCGCCCTTCGGGGTGCCGGCCCGGCGCTTGGGAGCTGGTAACTCCCGGGCGCCGGTTCTTCGTTGCTTCGTCGTGTTACGGGCCGTCGGCGTGCATCCCCCGCCCCCTCCTTGACCCGCGTTCGGTCGGCACCCCCTCTTGCCGGGCACGCCGAAGGAGGTGTTCTCCTCCTCAGCCTCACGCCCTCGGCAGGCACGCAGCCTGGCCGGGAGGGATGCACGGCACCCCGTTTTTCGGTAGTCTGAAGCTATCCCGGTTCGCGCGAAAGGTCAACGAGCCGATAGTTCTTCGACTCGCACGAAAAAGAGGTCTCGATGCCAGCTCGCCACTTCGACAGAACAGTGGTGCGCGCCGTACGGCGGGCTGCCGAGATCCCGCAGGCTGGAGTGGGCGCTGCGGTCAGCGCTGCGGAGTCAACCGTGGCCGGGTGGGAGGCGGGATCAAGCACTCCGGATCAGGAGAAGCTGCCGGGCATCGCACGTGTACTCGGGAAGCCTCTGGATGAGCTGTTCCCCCGTGAGGGCTCGCCCGACCTGACGGACTTGCGATGCGACGCGGGCCTCTACCGGTACGAGGTGGCGAGGTTCATCGAGACTAAGAGTGACGGCCCGGTGGCGGCGGCCGAGAGCGGCGTGCGGCGGCTCAAGCCGAAGTACGTGGCGAAGCTGGCAGCGGCGTACGGCGTATCGGAGAAGGCGCTGGAGCAAGCTCAGGAGCGCTCGTTCGGAAACGTCGCCGAAGAGGCCGGGGACAAGAGCGTCGCAGCCGCCGAGGCCGAGGAGCATCCCCGCGCTCTCGGGGAGAAGATCAGCTTCCTTCTGAAACACTCCTACCCGGCGGGCGCAGTTCCAGGGGATGAAGAAATCGCGGCGGCGGTGAACCGGCATGCAGGGGCAGAGGTTGTCACGGCCGAGGAGGTCGAGGCCCTCCGAGCACGTGCCGGTGACGCCGACGGCCCGGACCCCGTTGTCCTGGAGGGCCTTGCCGAGTTCTTCGGCGTCGAGCGCATGTACTTCGAGCCGGACGAGGCCGTCGCCCGTCAGGTGTACCAGGGGATTCGTGTGTTGCTCGCATCCCGGAACGGGACGATCGGACGGGTTCGGGCTCGTGGCCTCGGCCCGGAGGGTCTGTCGCCCGAGGTTCTCTCGCTCCTGACGGACCTGCAGGCCGAGTTCGAGAAACAGGTCGGCTCCACGGACGACGAGTAGGGCCCTGCCCTCCGGGCCTCTGGAGGCTCCAGAGGGCAGGGCTCGGTCGGCCTCGACTACTCGGCTGGTGTGTTCAGTTCGTGTCGCCGACCGGAGGCGAATACAGCCGTGATGTTCTTGAGGGCGTCGAGATCCGAGAGCGGGTCTCCCTCGACGGCGATGAGATCCGCGCGGTAGCCCGGAGCGATGCGGCCGGTTGTGGAGCCGAGCCCGAGGGCCGTGGCTGCTGCGGTCGTCGCCATGTTGATGATCTCGGCGTTCGCCAGACCGAGGTGGGCGTAGAACGACAGGGCCGGCACCAGGCCGTTGAAGGTGGCACGCTGCACTCCGGCGTCCGTGCCGGCGATCAGCTTCACACCCGCGTCTGCCATCTGGCGTACCAGGTCGAACATCCCGGCGGCTCGCTCCTCGCCGAAGATCGCAGGGAGCATTCGCCAGTGGGGGCTCACCGCAGGGCAGACGGTGATGCCACGGTCGATGACCTGCTGCACCACGTCCCGGCGAAAGTCGAGGCCGTCGCCGGTCATCCACGTGCAGTGCTCGATGGTGTCCACTCCGGCCTCCACGGCTGCGGTGATGCCGTCGGCTCCGTGCGCGTGGGCCGCGACGGGGACGCCTGCCGCGTGAGCCTCATCTACGAGAAGTCGCAGTTCCGCTGCGGAGAACTGGGATTCGTGGCTTGCGGGCCCGCCCCGGGTGAGCCCGCCGCCAGTGACCATGCATTTGATGACCCCAGCGCCTCGTTCGAGGTTGAGGCGGATGAGAGCGCGGATCTCCGCTTCGCCCGAGACCTCACCGCCGAGGAAGTGGCAGTGCCCGCCGGGGGTAGTCAGGGGCGTGCTTGCGGAGACGATCCTCGGGCCCGGCGTGCGCTGGTCGGCAATTTCCGTATCCAGGCGAAGTGCCAGTCCGTTCCGGTCTCCGAGGTCACGGGCCGTAGTGACGCCGCTGAGCAGCAGTTCCTCCGCGCGGCGGCGCATGTCCGCGAGCAGGGCCTCATCAGTCGAGTCCTGGAGGGCGGACACCGGGTCGGGGCCCCCGTCGAAGACGAGGTGTACGTGGGCGTCGATCAAGCCGGGCAGAAGGGTGCCGTCGAACACCGACCGCGGCACGTCGGCGGCGGTCTGCTCCTCGATCTCCTTGCGCGGCCCCACAGCCACGATCGAGTCGCCCTCGATCAGGACGGCGCCGTCGTCCAGATACGTGCCCGTGTCGACGAGCACGCGTCGTCCGCTAATCAGCATGGTGCCTCCTTGATCGTGAGGGGGGTCGCGCGGTCTGTCACCAGCGCGTCGGACACCGCAATCAGTTGTTTCACATCTGCCGCTCGATCGCTCCCCAGCGTCATGGCGAGGGGGACCGCCCGGCGGGGCACGGGGGCCCCTTCCTTGACCCGGGCAGAAGCCCGCCGTAGCCGAGCTGCCAGCTCATCCGAGTCGACATCGGGCGCTGTGATGCCGGTGCCGTCTACCAGGAGGTACGGGCTGATAGCGACCAGGCCGTCTCGGATCTCCACGATGCGGCGGTGGTAGCGGCGGTGGACTCCCCGAGCGCGTCGTCGGTCGTGGGCGGACGAGGACGCCGGCGGCAGAACGTTGTCGGGGAACGCCTCGGCCAACAACTCCCAGAGGGCGGCGAGGCGGCGGTAATCACGTCGGTGCTGGAGCCAGAGTTTCGAAGAAGATATCCGGGCGCGGACCCCCGAGTAGGTGATCCCGGCCGTGAACAGAAGGATGGATGCGACCAACAGGAACGCGACCGCAGCCATCAGACGCTGGGGTACCTCGATGTCCGTCCAGCGGACGGCCACGATGACAGCCCTGATCGCGCAGGCCACGGCCATCGCGCCCAGACCAACAGCCGCCATCCACAGTCCTGTTGCGTGGGGGCGACGGGACATTCGGGCGTAGGTGCGGGTCCACCTGGCGGCGAGGCCCAGGACGTACGTCAGGTAACACCCGGCTCCGCCGTAGAAGACAGCGATCTGCGGAACCGTCATGTCCGCGGTGCTGAAACTGCCGGCGAAGACCTGGTGCGGCACCGATACGGCAGCCAGGGTGATGACCACCACGACGGCCACGACGGCGACCGCCTCCTTGTTCGCCCTGCGACGGCTCGCCTCCTCGTCAGCCGCAGAGTAGAGGTAGAAGCACATCAGGAAGTACATCGAGACGATCAGCAGCACGTTCTGGACCAACTTCGCCGCCCCGTGCCCCGCAACCGTGTCGACGCCGGTCGCGCCTCCCGGCATAGCGATGGGGTAGGAAAGCGTGGCGCAGAGGAGGCAGAGAGTCACCGACCGCAAAGGTGCGTCGTGGGGGGTTCGCCACAGCTTGTAGAGCTTCCAGGCAAGGGCGCCCACGAGCCCCAGGAGTAGCAGTTCCACGGGTTACAGCCATCCTCGCCGGTCTCCGAGGGCCGACTGCACACGCCGCAGAGACGGGTCCTCCGAGAGGGGCGTCGAGTCGTCCAGCACTGACGCCCATTCCAGGACGATCGTCGCCGCGAGTTCGACGGAGCACTCCTCGCCGTCGTCGTACGAGCAACGAAGCGCGACGCGCTTGATCGTCTTGGGGTCGAATACCGGGAGCATGGCGGCCCAGCCCTCCACGAGGACGGCCGACTCTTCTTCGGGATCGAGCGCGGGGGGCTGCTCCGCCGCTTCGGCCGGCGCCTGCTCGGCGTCCTCGGCCTCCGCCACGAGGATGTGCCCTATCTCGTGGAGCTTGATGTGATCTTGATGCAGGCGGGTCGTCTCCTGCTGGTACAAGATCACGTCGTAGTCGTCGTACTCGACCCACATCCCCGTCGGTCCTGGCTTCGGCAGCGGTGCCTCCCGCAGGTAGAGGGGCCGACCACGCCGACGGCTGAGCGCCTTGCACAACTCCTCCACGTCCAGCGGCGGATGAATACCGAGGTCTCGAAGTTCCCGACGTAGGAAGCGATGCAGGTCCTTTTCCACCGCCCGACGGCGGCCCGGTCCTCTTCGGGGCTCTCCGCCCCGGGTCGGCCCCGTGGGCTCAGTGCGAAGGATCTTCCCAGACCACATGACAAATCCCTTCTACCGTTTAGCTCCCCCCGAGCTAGGCGCGACCGCGCCGCTGACTCTCAGTTCCCTCCGCGTTGGCCCGGCGAGCGGAGTTGCCCTTCGGCTGCATCCAGCGCGACACCGCCGCAGCCCAGCAGGGGCCTAAACCGCATCGACGCATCATGTCGCTCTAGCGAATGAGCAATGCATTCGCCACTCGCCTCGCCGAAACTTCGGGAACTTCTTGGACAGTACGCGAAAGGCTAAGCAGAGATTGACCGAAAACTCAGCAGCGGTCGGTTCAGCGAACGCACTCGCACTTCTGGACAAACTGCATAAAAAGCCCACGAGGGCATGTTGATCAACCCCCTGACGTGCACTTTCCCCTGTCGCTGCCAAGGCTGCGCCCCCAGAGGCCGATCGGCCACCCCGTCGTCAATCCGAGATACGTCACACCAAAACCCGACATGCGGTCGGTTACAAATAACGCAAATCTCCCAAGCGATCACACGCAGATAGCTTCACTATCAGACATAAGGGTTTAATCGGGCCAAACGCTCGAACGGACGTGATCCAGCCAGCCTCTTGACCTCGATGGGCGGCCCGGAAGGAAGCGTCAGACGATCGACCCACCGCCCGATGTTCCGCCGAACACCGCCGACCCGCCCGTTATCAGTCGCAAACTTCGCCGAGTGGAGGCTCGTGAGCGCGAAGGTGCGCGGCGGCCGTCCCACGGTCTCGACTGCGGAAGATGCACGGAGGCTCACGCTTCTTCCGCCTCTATGAACCTTCGCGCCTGTCGACGCAGGTCAGCCCAGCCGGTCATCCGCCCGGATCGCGCCACCCAGTAGGGGTGTGCCGCCAGGCGGGCCGAGAGGTATCGCAGCCTCGACCTGGCCGCCCACCCCAGGGGAGCCCGTTGCCCGTCGATCAGCTCGGCATACGTCCGCTCCCAGTCCGCTTGAAGGAGTACCAGGTCACGAGGGAAGGGGGGAGGTGCCATACATCCATTAGGCCATTTGTTCGATTTTTGCGGCAAGCGCGACTACCCGACCGTGGCGATTCGAGAGCGTCAGAAGACCGGCGGTCGCCCGGCCGTCGTGAGCCGGAGCACGGTTCGCCAGGACATGGGCTGCCTCGGTCCCTGCCCACCGGCGAGCCCTTCGCGGAAGCCGGCGAGCGTGACGCGGAGGGCTTGTCGGTCACGGATGCGCCACAGGGTGATCAGGCTCCAGGTCGCGAGGTTGAAGGGGACGAGGAGGCGGGGCAGGTTGCGGCGGGCGACCCAGACGCGGTTGCGGGCGTTGAGCCGGTAGAAGGTCTCGTGCCGGGCCGGGTTGGTGGCGGGGTGGTGGACGACGATGTCGGGCAGGTACCGGCCGGTGCAGCCCAGGTTCCACAGCCGCCAGGCCAGTTCGACGCCTTCGTGGAAGAGGAAGAAGTCTCCGGGCCAGCCGCCGGCTCGGTCGTAGGCGTCGCGGCGGACCATGACGACGCCCTCGGCCATGACGGTGACGATGCCGGGCCGGGTGGGGTCCGAGGCCCGGAGGCGGGGTACCCAGCGGCGGAGGGTCTCACCGGTCACCGGATCGCTGATGCGCGGCTGTACGTACGCGAGCTGGGGGTCGCGGTGGAGTTCGGCGATGAGCCGGGCGAGGGTGTCGGTGTCGGGCAGGTGGGCGTCGTTGTCGAAGAAGAAGAGGTAATCGCCCTTGACGTTGTCGGCCCCTACGTTGCGGCCCTCGGGGATGCCGACGTTCTCGGGCAGCGTGACAGTGCGGACGCCTGCGGGGATCTGTTCGGGTTCGCAGCCGTTGCCGACCACGACGACGTCGAGGTCGATGCCTTCCTGCGCGAGGAGCGAGGCCATGGCCCGGGGGAATTCTTCGGGCCGGTCGTTCATGGTCAGGACGACCGCGCCGACCGTGGGACGCGAGGCGCCGGTGCTCACAAGGGTGCCCTTCTGCTTCTGTTCACGAGGAGTTCAACCCTAGTGTTCGCCGAGGGTCGGCGTGACGCTGTCGAGGCGTGGAGCGCTTGCGCCGCTGCCGCCAGCGCCGTGTGGAGGGCGTGTTCGGTGTCCGGCGAGTGCTGGCGCGGGCGGCGGTCGACGAGGGAGTCCGCGATGGCGAGGACGGTGGCGACGGCGACCGTACGGCAGTGGCCCACGGCGAAGACCGCGGCGGCTTCCATGTCGGCGGCGAGGATGCCTTCGGCTCCGTACCGGGTGACTTCTGCCGCCGTTTCGCGATACGGGGCGTCCGTGGTCCAGATCGGCCCGCGCGTGACCGGTAGGTCGTACGAGGCCAGCGCTTCGGTCAGGTGCTGGGTGAGGGCGGGCGAGGGTGAGGCCGTACGGCCGGGCGGGAGGTAGTGGTGGGAGAGCCCTTCGTCGCGCAGCGCGGTCGCACCTACGACGAGGGCGCCGGGGCCGAGGTTGTGCTGGAGGGAGGCGGCGGTGCCGACGGTGATGACCCGCCGGGCGCCGAGCGCGGCGAGCTGTTCGACGACGAGGCCGGCGGCCGGGGCGCCGAGGCCGAAGCCACCGCACAGGGCGAATCTGTGGCCCTGGCCCTCGACCAGGTGCAGGCCGCCGCGCACCCAGCCCGGCCGGGGGCTGGTGCGGTACGTTCGGAGAGCGTGTTCCAGCAGCCGCCCCTGGTAGAGGAGGACCGCCCCGTCGAACGCGGAGAGGTCCGCATCAGGGTCGGTGGTCCGGACGTACGCGGCGTGCTCGGCCGGGTCGGGTACGGCGGGCAGGGCGTGCTTGCCCGGGTGGAGAGGGAAGCCGTTCACCCGAGGGTGCTCTCGCGCTCGTAGAGGGCGGTGGCCAGTTGCTGCTCGGCGGTGGTGTTGACGTGATTGAGGGTGTGCCAGGGCAGGACGGGCTCGTCCATGTGCCGCAGGTGGCGGTCGTACGACAGGCCGCGTCGGGCGAGGGCCGCGACGAGTTGGTCCTTGGTCACCGTGTTCAGGTCGATGTTCGCGTCGTAGAGGTCTTCCAGGACCAGTCCGATCCGGCGGTCGCCGCGTGAGCAGATGACTTCGAGGTGCATGTGGCTGGCGCCGAGGTCGAGGACCCGGAAGTGCTGGTCGAACTTCTCGTCGCCGACGAGGTCGCGCAGGCGGCCCTCGATCTGGGCGGTGTAGGTGTGGACGAGGTCGGGGTCGCTCATCCGCAGGCGCTGGCTGGCGGTGCCGGGCTTGGGCATGAACTGGTGGAGCTTGACGATCACCGTGCCGTCGGGGTGCCCGAGCCGGTCCAGGACGTCCTGGGCGTAGTCGGCGATGGCGAGGCGGTCCGCGTCGCGCTCGCCCGGTGCGCCGATGATGAAATAGAGCATAACGGTGTTGACGTCCCTGCTCTTGCGGCACAGTTCGATGGCGTTGTCGACGCGTTCGCGGCGCTGGGTCTTGCCGTACATCGCGACGAGGTCCGGGGAGGCCCACTCGGGGGCAATGGTGATGATGCCCCGGGCCTGGTCCAGGTTCAGTTCGGTGAACAGGTGCCCGAACTCTTCGAGTTCGGTGACCGACTCCAGGTAGTCCGCGGTGAGTTCGTCCGCCCGGGTGGAGCCGATGATGGTGGTCACCGTCTCCCCTTCGGCCGCCGCCCGGCGGGCGTAAGCGCTGATGTGGTCCAGGAGTTCGCGGCGGTGGCGGTACTGGGTGAACGTGGGCGAGCTGATGATGATCCGCCGGACCTTCTGCGCTTCGAGGCGGTCGACGTAGTCCTTGAGCATGCCGATGGGCGCGTGGCGGAACGGGGGGACGCCAAGGTTGCAGAAGTCGCAGGAGTGCCGGCAGCCGAGGGTGGGGTGGATGCCGGCGGCAGTGCCGTCGCTCTTGGGGTAGACGAAGTGGGCGGGGTGCAGCTCACGTACGGGAAGGTAGGCAGGGCTGGCCTTCGCGGGGACGGTGAGCTTCTTCGGGGTGACCGCGGCCACGCCGCCGCCGGGCAGGTACTCGCAGGTGTACAGCGACGGTACGTACAGGCCGGTGATGCGGGCCAGCTTCTCGTACAGGCTGACGCCGCTTCCGGGCTCCTCGCGGTGGGCGTGGGCGACGCGCAGCAGTTCGAGCAGGGACTCTTCGGCTTCGCCGAGGGCGATGACGTCGAGGTAGTCGGCCATGGGCTCGGGGTCGGCGAGGCCGGAGTTGCCGCCGACGACGAGCGGGTGCACGCCGGGGATCCGGTCGGCGCTGCGGCGGGGCACTCCCGCGAGGTCGAGCTGCTGGAACACGGAGTGCAGGCTGCCGGAGTTGATGACCGAGACACCGATCACGTCCGCCGTGCCGACGGGTAACGGCGACTCGATGCTGCGGTAGACCTCCCCGTCCGGCGTGGTCACGCGGTTCCCCTCGCGGACCAGGCACTCGTAGTGCAGGGCACGCTCGGCGACGGCGGGGACGTCCTTCGTACGGTTGATGAGGTCGTGCAAGCCCATGGGGCCGTTGCCCATCAGGCTGAAGGCGTGGCCGTACGGGATCATGAAGACCATCCGCAGCAGCCCGTCGGGGTCCTTGGGTTCGTATGGGTCGACCAGGTGGATCTCGCGGTCGCGGATGCCGTCGATTTCGGCTCGGAGCTGGGACATCAGCCGTTCTCCTTGGCGGTGGCGGTGGCGGACTGGAGCTGGGCGACGTCGGAGGTGGCCCGGCGGACGGCGTCGCGGACCTGGGCCTCCTCGTCCTCGGTCATCTGCGGGTGGAGGCAGGGGCAGAGCAGGCGGGCGGCGAACTGCTCGGCGCGCGGGCAGCGCTGGCCGGCGGTGTGGGCGCGGATGAGGTCGTGGCCGAGGTAGGTGACCGGGTCGGAGACGATGCTGCCCACGCCGTACCGGTCGGCGAGCACGTCCATCAGCTCGTCGCGGCCCCGGCCCGCCCACGCTTCGGGGACCAGGAGGTTGTGCCGGTAGTAGAGGTGCAGGCCCTCGTCGAGCGTCGGAGGCAGGGTCAGCTCGGGAATGTCCCCGAGGGCCGCCGTACGCTCCTGAGCCCGGATGATCCGGGCGGCGTTCATCTCGTCCAGGCGCGCGAGCTGGATCAGCCCGACCGCGGCCTGGGCCTTGGTCAGCAGCTGGTTGGTGCCCCAGCCCGCGCGTCCGCCGTACGTCCGCAGCCCGCGCAGCCGCTCGGCCAGGACGTGGTCGTCGGTGGTGACCATGCCGCCCTGGCCGAAGGTGGTCATCAGCTTCTTCGACTCGAAGGAGAACACCGTCGCCCAGCCCTCGGACCCGACGCGGGCTCCGGACGGGGTCCGGCCGCCGCAGGCGCGGGCGGCGTCCACGATCACGACCGGCGGCCCGTGCACCGGGTGCGGGTGGCGGGCGGCCAGCTCGACGAAGCGGCCGATGTCGGCGCTCGCGCCGTTCCAGTGGGTGACCAGGATCGCCCTCGTCTGCGGGCCGATCCGCTGCTCGGTGTCGGCGAGGTCGAGGTTGAGGGTGATCGGGTCCGGCTCGGCCAGGACGAGTCGCCCGCCCTGCCCGATGACGGCGATGTGCGGTCCGACGAAGTTGATCGCGCAGGAGATCACCTCGTCCCCCGGTTTCAGCTCCAGGGCTCGGAGCACCATCTCCATCGCGGTGCCGCCTGAGTTGAACGCCAGGGCGTGACTCGCCCCGGTGTGCTGGGCGAAGGCGTTTTCGAAGCTGGTGACGTACTCGGCGCCGCGCCAGCCCGTACGCCAGCTCTCCGAACCGGAGACGACCATGCGGATGGCGTCGTGCTCGGCTCCCGTATACCAGCCGCCCTGGGCCGGCTCGAACGGGATCGTCAACGCTGCGGTGGTGCGGGGAACGGTGCTGCGATTGGTTGGCATCGGCGTTCTCCTCGTGCGGGTCAGGGAACGGGCGGGGGGATGACGCGGCCGGTGCACTCCAGGTCGTGGATCATCTGGACCTTGCGGGCGGCGGACGCGGTCGGGTCGAAGCGCCAGGTCAGCCACTCCTCGGCGAGCTGTTTGGCCAGGGCCAGGCCGATGATCCCGGCGCCGAAGGTGAGGACCTGGGCGTTGTTGGAGAGCACAGAGGCCCGCACGGACAGGGAGTCGTGGGCGGTGACGGCGCGGACGCCGGACACTTTGTTCGCCGTGACGGCCATTCCGAGGCCGGTGTGGCAGATGAGCAGGGCTCTGTCGACGGTGACCTCGGCGACGCGCCGGGCAGCCTCCTCGGCGATCTGCGGGTAGGCGCCTTCGGGGCGGAGGTGTACGCCGACGTCGAGTACGGACGCGACGAGGGGCTGCTTCCGCAGGTGCTCGGCGAGCGCGTCCTTGTACTCCTGGCCCGCACGATCGGCCCCGATGGCCAAGCGCAGGGTCGGCAGAGCGTCGGGCCCGGCACCGGGAAGGCGGTGGAGCGAGGTCACGGGAGCATTTCTTCGACGCCCGCGTTGCGGCTGCGGATGCGCGTCTGCGCGGTGTGCGGAGCCGTGACGACGGAGTTCTCGGGGACGGCGCGGATGGCGAGGGTGACGCCGCTGTCGATCTGGCTGCTGCGGCCGACGAGGATGCCGGGGCCGAGGCTGATGTTGTTCCCGGTTTGCACCTTGTCGCCGATGACCGCGCCGAACTGCGTGGTCCGGCACCGGTATGCACCGCCTTCGGTGCGCAGGCGGATCTCGCGGTCCGGCGCGGACATGTCGGCGCTCACCGCGATGGCGGCCACCGTTACCCCGGCCGACAGGTGCGCTCGGTTGCCGACGATGGTGCGGTTGATGCCGATGCGATGGCCCAGGACCGCCCCCTCGCCGACGAACGCGGAGGTGACCTCGCAGTTGAAGCCGACCGAGGCCCCGGCGCACAGCACGCTGCCCTTGCGTACGGTGGAGAACTCGTGCACCTTCACGTCCGGGCCGATGATGACGTCGTCCCCGACGATGGCCTGCGGGTGCACGTACGCCGTCGGGTGGATGCGCTTGTCGCCGAGCAGGGCGAGGGCCTCTTCGTGCAGCTCCGGCCACCGGGCGAGGAAGTCGGCCAGGTCGTAGGTGTGCAGGCGCCCGTACGGGGTGGAGGCGAGCTGTCCGTAGGCGGGCGCGGTGACGAATTTACCGAGCAGAAGGGGCTTCATGGTGGTCCGACTCTCCGTGAGTTGGTCGTGGTGGGAAGTCTTGGAGGGTTCCGCCCTCGTGAGACGGGACGACGCTCGATCCCAAGCGGCATAGCCGGGGCCGAACTCAATTCCTCTAGATGGGTGTTGTCTGTGACAGCCAGTCCGGGGCGGCCTGTGGCGTGGTCTGCAGCCACCGCACGTAGCGCTCCACCCCGTCCGCGAGCGGCACCTTCGGCGTCCAGCCCAGGACGTTCTCCATGCGGCGGACCGAGGCGTAGCCGCCGAGCGGGTCACCGGCTGGCAGGGGCGTCTCCAGGAGTTCGGTGTCCGGGTAGTGGGCCCGGACCAGCTCCGCGACGTCCCGGATGCTGGTGGCGATGCCGGTGCCGATGTTGATCGTCTCGTTGTGGGCCCCGGGGCTGACCAGCGCGCGCAGCGTGCCCTCGGCGATGTCCTCGACGTGGGTCAGGTCCCTGACCTGGCCACCGCCTCCGTTGAGGTGGAGTGGCAGGCCGAGCGAGGCGCGGGCGGCGAACCAGGCGACGACCCAGGAGTGGCTGTTCGGCTTGATCGTCTGCGGCTCCCCGTACACGGAGAAGTACCGCACGATGCTGTACGAGATGCCGACCTGGCCCAGCATGATGGCGGTCTGCTGCTCGCCCCACGCCTTCGTGGCGCCGTACACCGATACCGGGCGCATGGAGTCGAACTCGTGGAATTGACGCGGGATCCGCCCGTGGACGCTCTCCAGGAGCTGCCGCATGGCGATTAGGTCGCGGCTCTCCGTCTCCTCCGGTTCTCCGTCTCCGTAGACGCTGGCCGAGGAGACGAAGGCCATGCGGCGCACGCGGTGGCTCGCGGCGACGGCGTCCAGGACGGACTGGGTGCCGGCGATGTTGACGTCGATCGCGTCCGCCGGCTCCCGAGTGCAGGCGGCGACGTCCGCGAGGGCGGCGGCGTGGATGACGTAGTCCGATTCGGCGACCAGCTTCCGCACCAGGGCGGTCTCCCGTACGTCGCCGATCACCGTGTCCGGGTGGGTGGTGTCGACGCCGAACACGTCGGAGTAGACGTGCTCGGGGTAGGCGTTCATGTTGCACAGGGCGATCGGGCGGGCTCCGAGCTGCTGCAGCCGAGCCGTGATCCGGGAGCCGATGAGCCCCGCGCCGCCGGTCACCAGGACTGTGGCGCCGTTGAGTTCGGGCAGGGCGGAGCGGTTCTGCACGATGCCTCCTGAACGATTCGGGATGGAGCGCGATGGTCGGGCCGGTCGGCCGCCGACTCCGAGTCGACGGCCGACCGGGGCTCCGCGCGGCCTGAATCCGCAGCGGTGCCACGCCCCTCCGGTTTTCGTGCTCCGCAGGGATCATCTGCGGAGCCGGAGGGGCCCCTTCGGAAGGTCGCATCTGCCGGGCGGGGGGCGGGGCAGATACGACCGGGTCAAATGAGGAGGGGAAGGATCATGCTGGCCACCCACGTCGCGACCAGGCCGCTGAAGCCGAGAACCACGATCAGAAGTCCCAGGCCGCAGCCCGTGGCGTCGATCGTCTTGTGGTTGTTGCGGCGAGTCGTTCGGACGGGATGGCGGACAGCGTGACGTAGGAGGAAGCCCAGGCTGGGCGTCGTCACCGGCCTCGCCCCCACTTCGCTCCGAAGATCACGAGGAAGCCGAAGGCCACGACGACGATTAAGCCGATCATGATGCCGGCCACTACGCCACCATCGTGGCCCGGGTGAACGCCTCGTTCATGACCCGGGTGAACCGCTCGTCGGTCTCGTTGCCCAGGGCCTCAGCCGCACGGTGCTCGCCGAACCGCGCCCAGTAGGCGCGGGCAGCAGCGCTCTCCATCAACTTGTCCGCGTACAGGCACAGTTGCCGGTCGGTGACCAGGCCGAGCCTGAAACGGAGACTGAGCTGGCAGAACATCCGGTTGCCGGACAACATCGGCTGGTACTTCTCCGGCTCCACACCTTCGGGTGCCCAGTACGCGGCCTCCTTCTCATCGCTGGAGGCTCGCGACAGCCACTCGATCTGGATGAGCGAGAGCGCCAGGTCGTTGCGCTGCTTGTGCTGCCGGCTCCTCTGGACGAGCTGAGCGACGCCCACGGCGGCGATGGATGCGCCTGCCGCGAGCACGGCGGTACTGACCTTCATGTGCACTCCTTCGTTCGATCTCGGTTGGTCGCTCGGGCAGAGCGGAGTACAGGGGCGATGGGGGGTGGTGCCGCCGAGCCTCGATCGAGGAAGGGCGGCGGGTTTCGCTGCCGGGGCCCGCTCGTCTCCGCCTCAGACCCTCAGCTGGGGCGGAGACGAGCGGTCGGGCCGGTCGAGCCGGGTTGTTCAAGCCCGTATCGACCGGGGCGCGGAGGAGGCGCCGTTTCCTCAGTTCGCGGTCCTGCGTGACCGTGGAGCATGCGGACTCAGCTCCCTGGGAACCCCGGCTCGGACCGCGGTACGGCCTGCATCGGCAAGCGCGTACGGCGGAGTTCAGAAGGTCAGGTGCGGGCCGAGGTGCGCGGGTAGCCGGTGAGCACATCGGCGAGAACGCTGCTGTCCATGGTCACGACAGGGATGTGGTGGTCGGACACGCCCAGAGAAACCTCGTGCACCTCGACGCCGGTCACGGCGGGGAGGAGGCCGGCGGTGACATAGACGCGGTCGATTCGACTGTCGGGACCATGACTCGCACTGGAGTTGACGGTGCGGGCCAGCGCGGCCGGGTCTCCGCCCTCGGCCGTGGCCCAGTGGCGGGCGACGTCTTCGAGGCCCGCGGTACGGAGCGTGTGGTCCGGTTCGGTGTCAGGAACGCGGACACCATCGGGGCCTCGGCGCGAGCGGTGGAGACGGTGAGGCCGGTCCTGGATGGCGGAGAGGTCGGGCAGGGGCAGGTCGCCCGGTGCGCCCGGCTCCGGGTAACTGTTGCCGTCGCCGCCGTAGATGGCCGGCAGCACGTGGCGGCTGTCGTCAGGAGCCTGCCACCCCTTGTCGGCCCAAGTCGTCGTCCACTCGGCCTCCAGCTGGCGCTGCTCGGCGCTGGCGTAGGCGAAGTGAAAGCTGACCACGTTAAAGGGCGACGCGTCGGGTCCGGCCTCCGGGAACCTCAGGGTGATCGCGGTGGGCGGAAGCACGAAGTGCGGGCCTCGGTCGCCCGACCAGTCACGTACGAGGTTGAGACGCCGGGGGTTGAAGAGGATGGCGGTGCACGCCCCGGGGCCGAGGACGCCCTGCATGTCCAGCTCGCGGCACTGCTCGTTGAAGATCGTGTGTCCGCGCTCGTCGGCACGGAACATCTCCTGTCGGAGAACGATGTCCGGCTGGAGGCGACGCAGTGTCTCAGCGGCGGCCCGCCGAACTTCCGGATCACCTGCTCCGTTTCTCTCCAGGTTCCAGCAGACGAACCTCAGCTGTGCCATCGAATGCCTTTCAGGCGGTGTGCGGAATGGGGCCGGTTGAAGGTGAGCTGTTACGCCGCTGCGGTGAGGCCGTTCCGCCTGGGACGTTCGGCCTCTCCGGCCAAAAGCTGTGCCAGCGCCTGGGTGATGCCGAGGTCCGGCAGTTCGTTCTCCAGCCACCGGTACTGGCCGGCCGGGTTGAGGTCGACGAAGTACCACCTGCCGTGGTTGTCCACGAGGAGGTCGCTGGCCGTATAGGAGAGTCCGTAGCCCTGCACGAGCGCGTTCAGGGCGTCCTCGACCGGGGCGGGGAGGGTGATCGGCGTATAGGTCAGGGACTCGGGAGTGGCTCGCCAGTCCGTCCGGCCCACCGTGGTGTGCGCGTCGATCCGGACTGCGATAGTCCGGGTGCCGATGGTGTGGGCGCGCACGGCGTAGTCGGTGAGGACGCGGTGCTGGAGGTGGGTGATACCGGTCGCGACGGCGTCCAGGTCACTGTCCACCACCAGCGTGGTGTAGAGCGGGCGGACGTGATGGTCGTCCTCCGTGATCTGCGGGATGGTGAGCGTCTTGGTGACGATGCCGTCCGGGGCGCCGAGGTTGAACCGGCGAGCGCCGGACGGGAGGCTCCCGATCCAGGTGGCCGGTACGGTCAGCCCGGCCCGTTCAGCGGCAGCGACCACACCGGCCTTGATCTGTGCCCGGCGGATGTCCGACGGGTGGTTGACGTGCAGGCATTCCAAGGTGCCGAGCACTCCGGCCAGTCCGGCAAGCGCCTCCTGGGAGGCCCACTGCGTCTGCGCCTGGGGCATACCGTCGACCCAGACCCGTGGGGGCGTCGGGTGGCACCAGAACACGGACCGTACGTCGCACAGTTTAGTGACCCGGGACCTGACGGTGAGCGATCCCTGCCACCGGCCGCCGTCGCACCGCGCGCTCACGCTGACCGTGCGGCCCAGATCGGCGAGGTCGAAGCGGACGATGCGGACACCGAGGTCTTGGAGGGCCAACGTGACCGCGTCCCCGGTATCGGAATCCCGGTCGGTGATGACCAGGACGGTGTCGCCGTCGGTCCGGACCGGGCTCACGCCGCACCGTCCACATCGCTGACGACCCAGTCCCCGGGCCGCAGATGCGTGAAACTGACCCCAGTGTTGGATGCTCGGCACTGGTCGCTCTGGATCACCGGGCTTCCGTCGCGGTCAACGCGGACCTGAAGGCCGGCGTCGAAGCGCTCGCCCGGCAGCGGACGGGACAGGACCAGCGGCCGGGGCGCCCCGCTCACCTTCAAGGCCAACGGCAGCGGCAGTACGTGAGCGGCGTCGAGAACATCAGGTACGGGAATCACGGCAAGTCCTTCGTGGATGGTCAGCGGGTAGTGGGGCGGAGAAGTCGGTCCAGGTCGCCGACGGGCTCGTAGGTTGAGGGCGTGAACGTGTTGAGTGATGAGAAGCCACCGCAGAATTGCGCGGGCCCGGAGGCGGAGCACGGGGCTGCTGGCCAGGCGATGCGGGTTGGTCACGAGGGCCGACCGGCGAGAGCGTCACGGCAGGGAGGGATCAGTCGTCCGTCCGGCAGCAGCACACCGGTGTCCTCGACTATGTCCATCAGTCTTGTGGGTGTCTTTGATGTCCAACTCGCTGCCATGGCGGGGCCTTTCGGTGCTACATGGACGGGTTCTGTTCGCCTGTCCATGTCGGCCTGGGGTGTGGTGTGTCGTTCGCAGTGCAGAGGCTGCGGTTGTCCGAAGACGGTCCGGTCTCGTACACCGTGGTGGGGGACGACGGCTTGCCCGTCGATGACGTGGAGGATTTCCTCGCGTACCTGACGGCGAGGGGTGCATCGCCGAACACGGTTCAGGGCTACGCCTACGACCTGCGCGATTTCTTCGTTTGGCTGGGGCAGATGGGCTTGGACTTCCGGCGTCTGCGGTTGGAGGTTGTCGCGCAGTTCTTCGACTGGCTGCGCCGTCCGAAGCCGGCCCGCGCGCCGGAGGTGTTCGTGTTGCCGGGTGTCGGCCAGGCGCTGGAGAACACCACGTTGCAGCGGAAGCGGGCCGCGCTCGCGTCCTTCTACCGGTTCCACGCCCGGCGGGATGAGAGCGTGCCGGCGCTGTTGGGAAACCTGCTGGCCAGGCGGCCGACAGGCTCCTACACGCCGATGCTGGCGCACACCCAGCGAGGAGGTGAGGTCGAGTACAGCCCGATCCGCATCCACGCCCACCGCAAGCCGCCCCGGACGCTGACCGACGACGAGCTCCAGCGGCTGATGAGCGCCTGTAACCGGCGCCGGGACCGGTTCCTGATCGCGCTCCTGGACGACTCGGGGCTGCGGATCAGCGAGGCCCTGGGCCTGCGGCACGCTGACCTGAACCTCCGCAAGGGCGAGGTGCACGTCGTTCCACGCGAGAACAACGCCAACCGCGCCAGGGTCAAGGGCATGAAGGGACGGATCGTCCCGGTGCGGCCGGAGCTGTTCGACCGCTACGCCGCCTACATGGAGAGCGAGTACGGCACGCTGGACTGCGACTTCGTGTTCGCCAACCTCTTCCGCGCGCCGATCGGCTCGCCAATGACCCGGGCGAACGTCAATGAACTGGTAAAACGCCTTCAGAAGTGGACCGGCATCACGCACTTCTCGCCGCATGCCTGTCGGCACACCTACGCCACCCGACTGCTGCGGGCCGAGGTGCCGATCGAGGTCGTGGCCGAGCTCCTCGGTCACGCCAGTACGCAGACCACCGCCGAGATTTACAGTCACCTCGATGTCGAGGATCATCGCCGGGTACTCCTCTCGGCCGGGATCATCAAGGACGGGGCATCGGCCCGGTGAACACGCCCCGCACGAGTGCAGGCGCCGCCGGCCTGCTGGCCAGGCTGATGGAGACGGTGCGCCCGGAGTTCCGGGCCGAGGTGTTCTGTCCGCCGCGGGACAGCCCGGTGTTCTTCCCGGGCGAGTGCCGTATTCCGTCCTGCCCGACGACGCTGACGATGGGCAGGCTGAAGCTGTGTCGCACCCACCATCACCGCTGGGCGGCGGCAGGGCGCCCGGTCGACCTGGATGGCTGGTCCGCACAGGAGGACGCGCGACTGCACCAGCGACGCCAGGTGTCGGCCTGCCTGGTCGCCGGGTGCAACCGAGCCCGAGCCGCCCACGCTCTGTGTCACCGCCACGCCTCGCGGTGGACCCACGCCGAACGCCCGCCCCTTGGAACCTGGCTGGGACGGACCCTCTATCAACCGCCGCGCAAGCCCTGGTCCGCCGAGCGGACCTGCGAGTTCCCCGACTGCCCGCGGTGGACCGACAGCCCCGACGCTCCGCTGTGTCACACCCACCACAACCGGTGGCGCAAGCACGGCCGACCGACCCTCGACACCTGGTACGACGACCTCGCTCACCGCGGAGATCCGAAGATCCGCCTGGAACAGCTGGCCCCCGCCCTGCGCCTGGAGTTCCAGTTCGGTCTGCAACACCGGCACGACGAGGGGCTGCGCTTCACCCCCGCCCGCGACGTCCGCCGCGCGGTCACCTGGGCCTGCGAGGCACCCGTCACCAGCCTCCTGGACTGGGACGAGAGCACCTGGCGCGACCACGTCGCCCCGCTCGGACCGGGCGGGAAACGCCACGGCCACAACGTGGTGGCCTTCCGCTTCATCGCGGACACCCGCTTCGCCCTGGAGCACCTGCTCATCGCCGATGATCCGTGGGCCGACCAGTATCCGCGCGACATCTGGGACCTGCGGCACTTCGCCTTGGCCGAAGGAGAGACGCGCTACCTGCGCTTCGGTGGCATATCCCAGCCCTGGCTGCGCGAGCTGGTCAAACGATGGTGCCGTTGGCGCCTCAGCACGAACATCAGCGTCAACACCGTCGCGCAGAACCTGCGCTCCCTGGCCCATCTCGCCGGGCATCTGCCGCCGAACGCCGCGCCGGCCGACCTGACGCGCGCCAGGATCGAGACGTGGCTCGCCGCCCTGGCCGTCGACTACCCGGATGTGTTCACCCGCCGGGCCACGATCAACTCGCTCGGCCGATTCCTCGCAGATGCCCGCGCCCACGACTGGCAACCGGTCCTGCCGCGAGACGCCATCATCTACAACGACGCTCCGCCTCCGCCGCCTGCCAAGCCCCGCTGGATCTCCGAGCACCTGATGCGACAGATGGAGAACCCGGCCAGCCTGGCACTTATCTCCACCGACGACCTCCGCCTCATGGTCCCACTGCTGATCTCCTGCGGCCTGCGCATGAAAGACGCCCGGCGGCTGAAATTCGACTGCATCACCCACGACGACACTGGCGCCCCATACCTGACCTGGGTCAACCACAAGATCCACGGCCGCATCGCGTTCTTCCCCATCAGCCAGGCCCTCGCCGACGAGATCGCCGCACAACAGAAGCGCGTCCAGGCCCGCTTCCCTGCCGGAAGCCGCTTCCTGTTCCCCGGCTGGACGGCCAACCTCAACGGCAGCAAGGCCGTCTCGGACACCTGGTGCCGCGAACAGATGGAGACCTGGCTGGAGCGCATCCGCCTCATCGACGAGCACGGCCGCCCAGCTCGCGTAACCTTCCACCAGTTCCGCCACACGCTGGGCACCCGATTGATCAACGCCAACGTCCCGCAGCACATCGTCCAGCAGCTGCTCGACCACATGTCGCCGCAGATGACGGCCATCTACGCCCGGCTGCACCAGAAGACCCTGCGCGAGCACTGGGAGAAGTCCCTCAAGGTCAACGCCGAAGGCGAAGCCGTCGCGCTGCCGGTGGACCATCCGCTCGCCGATGCGACCTGGATGCGGTTGTCCCTGGTCCGAGCCAAGGTCAGCCTCCCCAATGGCTACTGCGGGGCTCCCATCCAGACGGACTGCGAGTACGCGAACCCCTGCCTGGACTGCCGCTTCTTCATCACCACCGGTGACTTCCTCGACCAACACCGACGTCAGCGGGAAGAGACCCGCAAGCTCATCGGCGACGCCGAGCAAGCCGGCCTGTCGCGCATCGTCGAGAAGAACACCCGCACACTCGGCAAGCTCGACACGATCATCGACGCCCTCGAACAGGCTGGACCGCAACAGATTGTGGCCGGCGGAAAGGTGACCGATCTCGATGCCACCGGCTGACAACGCCCGGTTCCTCGTCGAAGCCTCGAAGGCCCGCAGCAGACAAGCACGCGAGCACGCCGAAGAAGCCATCAAGGCAGCCGCCCGCCGCAACGAACGGCCCACCGTCGTCGGCATCGCGAACGCGGCCGGTGTCTCCCGGTCCTGGCTATACACGCAGACCGACCTCATCACCGCGATCAACCAGCTCCAGCAGCGCGTCCCGGCCCTCCACCGCAGCACCCGGAACGCGGCCAGCGACGCCTCCCTGCACCGCAGGCTGGAGACCGCGCTCGAACGCAACCGGCAACTCCGCGGCCAAGTCGCCGATCTCACCCGAAAACTGGAGACCGCCCACGGCGAGATCCGCCGGCTCCGCGCGCTGTCGAGCACGCCGGTGGGTGGTGCGAGGAGCTCACGGTGAAACTCTGGCAAAACCGACGACTGCCCGACGCACCGCAGGGCCTGCACCGGCCGCCCTCTACGCTGCCGATCATGACGCAGAGCCCTGTTGAACTGGTGATCTTCGACTGTGACGGCGTGCTGGTGGACAGCGAGAGGATATGCATCAAAGTAGACGCAATGATCATGGCTGACCTGGGGTGCACGTTCACCGAAGCTGAAATCATCGAGCGGTTCGTGGGCTCGTCCACCGAGGTCTACACCGCAGCTGTCGAGGAACGACTCGGACGGCGCCTGGAGAAGGGCTGGCAGCAGCAATACGAGCATCTCTACGATGCGGCCTTTGAGGCCGAACTGACCGCTGTCGACGGCATCGCAGAGGTTCTGGGGCGTCTCACCACTGCCGTCTGCGTCGCCTCGAACGGTGATCACGCTGGTATTCGTCGAAGCCTGGAGATCGCTGATCTGACGGGCCACTTCGAGGACCACATCTTCAGCGCGACCGACGTCCGTCGAGGCAAGCCTGCACCGGACCTCTTCCAGCACGCCGCACGTTCCATGGGGGTGCAACCCGAGCGGTGCGCGGTGATCGAGGACAGTGCATACGGGGTGCAGGCAGCTCGGGCCGCCGGCATGCGGGCCTTCGGTTACTGCGGCGGCCTCACCCCCGCCTCGCGGCTGGAAGGAGCAGGCACTGTCGTGTTCGACGACATGCGCAACCTGCCCGAACTGCTGGCGACCGCCGCCGCCTAAGTTCGCACTGCCTCTCGCCCAGAACTGCCGAAACGACATGTCCATCTCGCAAAGCAGCACGTCAGACCAGTCCCTGCGATTGAGAGATCGACATAACCTCGAACTGCACCACGCCGTTGCAGAGTCGGCACCACCCCTGCTCGTGGCAGGCGGTGTAGACGCGGGCGGCCTGGCGGTCGGCCGCGTCAGCCGTGGGACACAGCGGGGTATGAGGGCACATCGAACGCGCCGTCCTCTCCGAACGACGGGTAGTTGGACCCTCTCCGATGCCGGATGTCGTGGGGGAACACCACCCGACACCGGAGAGGGGGTATGTGGCAATCTCACTTCGGTGACGAGGTGACAGCCGTCTCCCTCGCCACAGCGGAGTCCTGGAGGCAAGCGGCTCGGTTCGGCCGGTGGCGAGGTGTCGCGGCTATCACTGCCTGCTCGTCGGGACTCACCATCCGCACTCCGGCTAACAAGTGGCGCTTCCATTGGGCAGCTCCCTCGTCCCTACGTGAACCTGCCCGACTCCGTCTGTCGCAGCCACGGCTCAGAATTCTCTGACACCGACGAGCACGCGGCCGAGCAAGTTCGGGTCCGCCGGCGCGGCCCTCGGAACTCCGTGCTCGGCCGACGGAGGCCGGTCGGGAAGGCGTGCATCTCTCTCGTCCTCACTGACTCGGCCAACGGGAACGAGGCCGACCTCGGCCCAGACCACCTTGCCGGGTTTACCCACGGCCGGGTGGTAGCCCCAGTTCCTGCTCATCATCGCGACGATGAAGATCCCACGCCCGCCCTCCGCCTCGACTCCGACCTGCTTGAGAACGGGCGGCCTTGCGTCACGGTCCCGGACTGACAGCCGCACGGCGTCCCAGAGCCTCTCCAGCGTCAGCTCGAATCTCTGCGACGTGTTCCGTGACGCGAGGGCCGAGACCTGCGTCGACTGACCCTGCTCCCTAGGGTGCCGCACAGCGTTGGTGACCAGCTCCGAAACCAGAAGCCGTATCGTTTCCACGGTTTCGGGGGGCACGCCCCACCGGGAGAGGAGATCGACGGTGTGCAGCCGCGCCAAGCCCACGGCGTTGGGCGTGTCGGCCAATTCGAGCGTGTTACACCGGTGTGGTGCCTGGGGCACGGTGTGCCTCCCGAGTTGAGAGAAAGGCGCGGGGTCCTTCATTGGCTGGCTCTCGCGCTCATGACGTGAATCAGAGCTGCCACACGCGTCGTTCGGCTACCGTGTGACCAACTCATATCAGCGATGAAAGCGTCTGGGGGCCTCAGTTGGGAGTCCCAGGATGGAGCCCCGCACGCAGGCTCCACGGGCCCCATCGAGAGCTGGCCGACGCCATCGGCATCATCAGTGGCGCGAACGGAAGTCCGCGGTGGAGGAGGAAGCGTGGGGCAGCAGCCGAACGAGCTGACTCCGGGCGCTGGCCCATGGCACCGCTGGGGGTACGAGCTGCGCCAGTTCCGGGAGGCCCGGCGGCTGTCGCAGCGAGCTCTCGCTCACAAGGCGTTGATCGACCGCTCACATCTCGGGCGCTTCGAGCGCGCCGAGCGTCCCGTGCCGCGGCACGCCGCCGTCGTCCTTGACCAGGCGCTCGATGCCGCTGATGCACTGGTTCGAGGTTGGGACGATGCTGCACTTCAGGCCCCCCAGGACGGCTCCGGCATCGCGTCCAGAGCCGAGACCGCAACCCATGGGGCCAACGTGCGGGGCCATGGGGCCAACAGCATGGGACCACTGGCAGCGAGAGGGCTCGGGCAGGCAGTCTCGCTCGGAGACGACACGGACACAGTCGTCGTCCCCGCCCGAATTCAGGGAAGGATCCTCTTCGTGCCCGTGCCCCGCCGTGTCGTTCTCGCCTCCGGGCTCGCCGGCCTGGCTGCGACTACCGTCCCGACCACGACGGCGATGGCCGATACCGAACTCGCCACCATGGGCTCTCCTTTCGAGCATTTCGCGCAGCTCCGCCGAGTGATAATCCAGACTGACAACCTCATCGGCCCTCGACACGTGCTGCCTGCGCTCCAGCAACATCTGGCCTCTCTTTCCGCGAGACGCCGAGCCGCCCGTGGCATCGACGCCATGCAGCTCCTCGCATTGGAGACGCGGTACGAAGAGCTGGCAGGCTGGTTCGCCCAAGACATCGGCGACGAACGCAGTGCCCACGGTCATACCGCGAAAGCACTCGACGCCTCTCACATCACCGGCGACTCCGATCTCACGGCGTACATCCTCGCCCGCAAGGCCCAGCTCGCCCTCGACACCGGACATCCCGCAGACGCCTTCGGACTCGCCACCGCTGCCCGACGCACCGCCCGGCCCGGAAGCCGTCTGGAGGTCATCGCCGTTCTGCACGAGGCCCACGCGCATGCCGTGCTCGGAGAAGGCCGTGAAGCCCATAGGGCCTACGAAACCGCGCTTGCCCTCCTCGGTAGCGCGGACTCCGACGGCGTCTGGGGTTCCTGGCTCGACACCGCGTACGTCAACACCGCCCGGGCGCGTTCCCTTGCTGCACTCGGCGCCTACGAGCAGGCCGCGGCCGACTTCGACAACGCGATAGCGATGCTGCCACCCGCATACCGCCGGGACCGGGGTGTCTACCTCGCTCGTGCCGCTCGTGCCCACGCGGGTACGGGGAACATGACCCTGGCCGCCCGAATCGGTGCGCAGGCCGTCGGCATCGCCGCCGAGACCGGCTCCGCGCGGATCTTCCATCAGCTCGACCATCTCGACCAGGCGCTGGCCCCCGCATCCGGCGAGGATGGCGTGGCCGAGTTCCGAGCCTCCCTCGACCGTATCGTCCTGCACCCCGCCTGACAGACCTGCTCGCACCGTCTGGAGATAACGTGCCCCGCCCCTACGTCCTGCTGTCCGCAGCCGTCTCGATCGACGGCCACCTCGACACCCGCCCGGGCGAGGCCCGGCTCATGCTGTCCAACAAAGAGGACTTCGACCGCGTCGACTCCGTGCGAGCCAGCGTCGACGCCATCCTCGTCGGCGCCGGAACACTCCGCGCCGACAACCCCCGTCTCCTCGTCAACTCGGAAGACCGCCGGGCCTCCCGAATCGCAGCCGGCCAACCGGAGTACCCCCTGAAGGTCACCATCACCGGTACGGGAGACCTCGATCCCGACTGGAAGTTCTGGCACCACGGCGGGGACAAACTCGTCCTGGCCGTCGGCGACGCGTCCGCGGCCAAGGCACGTGCGAACCTTGGGGACCTGGCAGCCGTTCGGAGCATCCCTGCCGAGGACACATGGCCGACCGCACTCGACGCCCTCGGCGACGTGTACGCCGTCAAGCGGCTCATGGTCGAAGGCGGCGGCACCATCCACACGCAACTTCTCAAAGCAGCGCTCGCCGACGAACTCCAGCTCGTCATCGCCCCGCTCCTGGTCGGCCAGCCCGACGCCGTACGCATGCTCGGTCCGGTGGGCTACCCCGGCGGCCCCACCGCTCGGCTCAGGCTCCTGGAGACTCGTCAGATCGGTGACGTGGTACTTCTGAGGTACGCACCCAAGGACACCACGATGGAGCCCAGATGAGCCCCACCCATGCGGCCGACGCCCCCGGCACCGGCCGCACGCCTAACACCGCGGACCGGGACTGGCTCGCTCTGGCCTGCGAGCTGGCCGCACTCTGCCCGCCCTCGACGACCGCCTTCAGCGTGGGAGCGGTCATCGTCGCGGCCGACGGAACCGAACTCGCCCGCGGCTACTCCCGCGAGAGCGACCCCCACGACCACGCCGAGGAAGGCGCTCTCGCCAAGCTCCCCGCCGCCGATGCTCGACTCGCCACCGCCACGATCTACAGCTCCCTGGAGCCCTGCTCCCAGCGGGCATCCCGCGCTCTCCCCTGTGCCCAGCTCATCCGGGACTCCGGCCTCCGCCGTGTCGTCACCGCCTGGAGCGAGCCCGACACCTTCGTCGCCAATGCCGCCGGCACCGCGGTCCTCGAAGACGCCGACGTAACGGTCATTGCGCTGCTCGAGTTCATGGACGCCGCACAGGCACCCAACCGGCACTTGCTCTGACACCCTGCACCGGAATGGCTGATCAGGCCGCTGCTCGCCTCAGAATGAAGTTCGCAGGTGACAAAGGCCCCGCAACCGCCGCCCAACGGAAACTTGACCAGTCCGAGGCCGCGGGAGACGCCGTGGCGGGCCATCACGGGTGCAGTCGCGTTTTTCAAGCGGGTGACCATACCTTGACATGCCATAACCCCTGCCTGAATCCAGCCGCCGGGGCCAGTGGGTGGCGCGTGCCTGCAGGCTCCGGGCCGCCCGGACCTTGCTGAGCAGATGCTGTGGAGGTCGGTGCGTACCTCGTAGCGGGCCCGGAGCCGCCTGAGCTACTGAAGCCAAGCGAAGGTGCGTTCGACGATCCAGCGGGGTCTTGCCCAGGCCGGATCCGTGCGAGACGCCGCGGCGAGCGATCCTCGGTGTGATTCCCCGGGCCCGAAGCAGGCGGCGGCACTTGTCGAAGTCGTGGCAGCGGTCTGCGAACAGGCGGGCCGGCCGGTGACGCGGTCTCCCGCGTGCACCGGAGATGCCGGGATTCGCGTCCAGCAGGGGCATCAGCTGGGTGACGTCGTGCCTGTTTCCGCCGGTCAGCGAGACGGCCAAGGGGGCGCGGTGCCGATCGGTGCTCAGGTGGTCCTACGTTGTTGCGTGGGTTGGACGGGCCAGTCGTAAGGTCCAGAGACCCAGAGACGCCGGGTATGGCTTTCAGGTGGTTGCCCTCGATGGTTCCAAACACCTCGCCGCCCGGTGTCTCACGACGACCCGACCGATGATTAGGAGCTGCGGGGCCCCTGCGGGTGATCGCTGAGTAGGACCACGCTGGCGAGGTCGTCCGGGAGCACGGCGCCTACGACCGGAGGAACTAGTGGTCCAGATCTGGGCAGGTACGGACATCGGCAAGACCCACCATCATTGTGTGGTTCTGGACGCCGAGGGCAAGCGGTTGATGTCGAGGCGGGTTCTGAACGATGAGCCGGAACTACTGGCCCTGCTCGGCGATGTGTTGGCCCTCGCCGAAGACGTGGTCTGGGCGGTCGACGTCGCCGACGGCATGGCAGCACTGTGGATCAACGTGCTTCTCAATCACAGGCAGCGGCTCGTCTATATACCGGGCCTGGCGGTCAATCGGGCATCGGCCGGCTATCGGGGCATGGGCAAGACCGACGCCAAGGACGCGACCGTCATCGCCGATCAAGCCCGGATGCGCCGGGACCTGACGGTCCTGCGGCCTGACGAAGAGAATGTCGTCGAGCTCAGGGTTCTCACTGACCGACGCTCTGACCTCAACGCGGACCGCACCCGTCGGATTAATCGCCTTCGCGGCCAACTCACCGGAATCTTCCCTGCGCTGGAACGCGTACTCGATCTCGGCAACGCCGGCCCGCTGATCCTGCTGAGCGGCTACCAGACCCCGGCTGCCCTGCGCCGCACAGGCCGCACCCGGCTGGAGACGTGGCTCAGGAACCGTAAGGTCCGCGGCGCCGATGCCCTCGCCGAGACAGCCCTGGAGGCAGCTGGGCGTCAGCACACCGCTGTCCCTGGGGAGAAGATCACCGCGCAAGTGATCCATACCCTGGCGAAGGAGGTGATCGGCCTCAACGAGCAGATCGCGGAGATCGACAAGCTGATTGCGGCTCGGTTCCGCGAGCACGAGCTCGCCGAGGTGATCTCCAGCATGCCCGGGATCGGTACGTTGCTGGGCGCCGAGTTCCTGGCGGCCACCGCCGGCGACATGAGCCGTTTCGGCAGCTCCGACTGCCTTGCCAGCTTCGCGGGTGTCGCTCCGGTACCACGGGACTCCGACAATGTCAGCGGCAATCTGCACCGGCCTCGGCGCTATCACCGCGGCCTCCAACGAGTCTTTTATACCTCCGCGCTGATCAGTATCCGCAGTTGCGATGCGTCCCGTCGCTTCTACGAACGCAAGCGCGCTGAAGGCAAACGGCACACCCAGGCAGTCCTCGCGCTGGCCCGGCGACGGGTGAACGTTCTGTGGGCCTTGATTCGTGACGGACGGTGCTTTCAACATGAACTTCCCGTCACAGAAGCGGCTTGACAACGACATTAGGAGGTGCTTGCTACCCGGACGCGCGGTCGACCGGCGAAGGTCCGGTGTGAGCCTCCCCTTGAGAGCTCTGACGTGCGAGCCGTCGCCGGCCGCATCGTCCATGTCCAGCAGACCCGCCGCTCGCAGTTCCGCCAGGAGGATCTCGTGCTGGCGAGGCCACACACCAGCTTCGGCCCAGTCCCGCAGGGGCCGCCAGGCCGTCACTCCGCTCCAACCGATCGCCTCGGCAGGCGCGCAGGCAGCAAGGGGCCACCCGTTCCCACAGGCCATCAGACACAAGTTCATCCGACACCCGTGCACCTCTGCCGCCGCCAGCCCCAACTGCCGGGCCGTGCAGTCGAACTTATTCTGAAATGACCAGTTCGGGGGCGTTGTCAGTGCCACCGCTTACCCTGACAGACAGCTGCCCGATGTGCCTCCCGAACACGGACGAAGCCTGCCCCACCAGGCGGCCGAACTCGGTGTGGAACCAGGGCTGGACACACAAGCTCGAGGAGGCATCATGCGGATCGACGAAGCGTTCGACGACTTCCAGAGAAGTGTCAACGAGGAGGTGGGCCAGACCCGGCTCGCCCGGGAGCGGCGTGATCTGTTCAAGAGTGCGCTGATCAGCGAGCCCGATGTCACCGAGGCGTTCGGCTCAGGCTCACTGCAACGCAGCACTCAGCTCAAGCCCATCAACGACGTCGACATCATCGTCGTCTACGACGCCGCCCAGCACCCCGACTGGGGTACTGCCGGTCTCAGCGCCGAAGACGCCCTGGACCACGCCCGTGGCCAGATCAACCGACTGCTGGGCAAGACCAACGGCAGCCACGGCAACGAAGTCCGGCTGGCACGGCCGCGAAATCACGCGGTCAAGTGCTTCCTCGACGACCCCGACGACGACACCGGCTTCACCGTCGACGTGATGCCGGCTCTCCGCCGGACCGACGGCACACTCCTCATCCCCGAGAAGCTCGCCCAGGACTGGGTGCCCGCCAACCCCGAGCACCTGATCGACCTCGTGGCCGACCGCCAGCAAGACTGGGAGCACTTCCGTCCACTGGTCCGCGTCCTGAAGCAGTGGCGTCACGACGTCGCCGTCACGGGACGGATCAAGTCGCTCGTCATCGAAGTCCTCGCTCTCGACTGCATGCCAACATCCGGTAACCGGCCCAGCGGACTGCGCGCCTTCTTCACCGCTGCGGCAGCACGCGTCAACGAGGGCGTGAAAGACCCGGCCGAGCTGTGCGGTGAGATCCAGCCCGACCTCGACTACGACGGTCTGCAGGCCGCCCTTGCCGACGCCGCCGAGCTCGCCGACCGGGCGTGCGCGGCCGCCGCAGCTGGTGAGACCGATCAGGCCCTACGACTGTGGAAGGAGATCCTGGGCGATTCCTTCCCGGCTCCCGCCGCGCCGACCAAGCCCACAAACCCAGTGACCGGAGCCCCGGCCCTGATCACTGGCACGCCCGCGCTCATCACCCCTCGGCCGATCAAAGACGCCCCCCAGGGATGACGACTGCCCCCGGCCCTCAGCCAGTCCCCATCACATGGTGGGCTTGTGAACCACACCGTTTCGAACGGGACCAACGCGAGATCACCAGTGCCTTCCCCGACCTGATCTACGACGACGATGGTGCCGGGAGCTGGCACGGCACGCTGCCTCTGTGGCCGTTCAACCGACCCCAGCCCGCACACCTCACCGAGTGGACAGGAAGCACAGGGCTCCAGGTAGTGATGGCCTACCGGCAGGCCTATCCCATGGTGCCCCCTCACATCTGGCCTCTCGACCCGCTTCCCGAGCCGGCCGAGTGGACGCAGACACGCTGGCATGTCAACGGCGACCGCACCCTGTGTCTCCTGCGCGCCGACGCACTGTGGACCGGCCGCGAATCTGTCGTCGACCTGCTTTTGAAGGCCGCAGGGTGGAAAGTGGAGTACGCGCTGATGAAGCACGAGGCCATCACGCAGATGTCCGACTGCGGCATCGTCGAGGACGACCGCTTCGACCACCATCTCACCCGGCCACCCGCCCACGGGAGCGCCCACGCAAGCCTGACGGCACCGCCCAACAGGGCACCGGACCACTCAGACGCCGGGGGCGAACCGTCGTGCTGATCCTCGTCCCCCACCACGCCGCAGCCACCATCCGTCAGGCCGGCCCCTGGGGCGGGATGACGTTGCGCGGCAACCACGAGAACCTGGCCGTCATCCGAGGAGTTTCCACCCGCGACAGCGCGATCCTCCCCGTCAACACCTCCCCAGGCCAGAACCTGATCGCGGCCACCGGCGACGTACGCGCTTCCGGATACTGGTACCGCGTGGCCCCTGTACTGCACGTCTACTGGCGCCAGCTGAACGGCCGACTCGGTACAGGGCTACCTCTGCCCGCATTCCAGGAGCACCTCACCAGCGGCTACAAGAAGCCCGGTCCCAGCCCGTACCTGGCTCTGACCTACGCGCCCAACCTCACAGATGCCTTTCCCGAACACGACGTGCCCGACACCGTCGCCTGGCGTGTCGGGCGCGACGGCGCGTACCCCCTCAACTGTCTCGTCGAGCCGTCGACCACCGGCATCAGCCAAATCCATGACCATTGGCCCGTCAAGGACCTCCAGACAGCACATGTCATGCTCGTCGGCGCCGGCAGCATCGGATCCGCCACCGCACATGCTCTCGCCGGCTACGGCATCGGACACCTCACCCTCGTCGACCCCGACCGTCTCTCCTGGCACAACCTCGTACGCCACACCACCAGCCGCCGCCACGTCGGCCGCCCTAAAGTCACAGCTCTCGCCGAGGAACTCACCGAGCTCCGCCCGGACACCACCGTCACCCCTTTGGTCCTCGACGTCATCGATGACGCCGACCTGATCAGAACGCTGCTTCCCCATAGCGACCTTGTCCTTTGCACGGCCGACGGCGTTGCCGCCCGCCGTGTCACCGGTCACCTCGCCCACCGCGCAGGAATCCCCGCTGTCATGGCCTGCGTCCTGCAGGACGGCGCCCTGGGCGAAATCCTGCGGCTGAGGCCCTGGCGCCAGCACGGATGCCTCACCTGCAGGCGCCAGACACTCGCCGAACACGGCGGCATCGACCCCGAACCTGCTCTCGACGCCGGATACGGCACCGGCACACGACACCGTCCGATGACCGCTGTCGGCCCCGACCTCCACCTCGTCGCCCATCTCGCAGCCAAGACCGCCATCGCCACTCTGCTGGAACGCTTCGGGCACCCCGACCAGCGATTGCCCGGCGAACACGGCCTCATCAGCCTTCGCCGACAGCCCGACTGCGCACCGCCCTTCGACCTCAGCCGAACCGGCGAAATCCGGTGGCTCCCCGCCACACCACCACGCCCCGGATGCGCCACCTGCGAAACACCATGACCCCGCGCCCCGTCACCGCTGTACACCTCACCCAGGGGGCCCTGCGCGTCATCACCGACGAACTTCGAACCGCCGACAGAAGCAGGGAAACCGGCGGCATCCTGCTGGGACATCACGTCCACAACATGGTGACCGTCCAGCACGCCGGAACCCCCGGGCCCGAAGCGGTTCAAACTCCTACTTACTTCCTTCGTGACCTGGCCCACGCCCAGGCCCTTGCCGACGATGCCTACGCCCAGGACCACAGCGTCTGGATCGGTGAATGGCACACCCACCCCGCCAGCCGCCCCGTCCCCAGCTCCCGCGATGCATCTACCTACCACCAGCTCCTCAACAACCCCGAACTCGCCTTCCACAGCTTCATCGCCGTCATCCTCGGCCAGCGGGGACCGCAGTGGGACGTCACCGCATGGTCCTGCCGCGACAACACGATCACCCAGGTCGCCTTGCACGGCCTGCCGCATCAGCCGCTGCATCGGTAAAGGCCTAACGGCAGCGTGACTTTCACAGCAGCCCACACACCCCGCCCCCGGAGAGTGACCATGGAACCGCTGCCCGCGCCGAGCCCCACCAGTGTCAGAATCACCGGCGACCACTACCAGTGGCTCATCGCCTGGACCGGCTGCCTCACCCTCCTGCGCGAGAACGCCATCCACACCGCCAACCCCGTCATTTCCGTCGGCGTCGAAGCCGACGACGCAGGCAACCTCGACGATGTCGTCCTGCGCCGCCGCACCCCACCCCACACATATGCCCAGGTCAAATACACCGTCAGCAGTACCACGCCCGTCAACGAGGATTACCTCACCAAGCCGAGCCCCACCGGCGGCCCATCGATCCTTAGGAAGATCGCCACGACATGGCGCACTCTCACCGCCGACGGCATCGATGCCGACCTTGCGATCATCACCAACCGGGCCCCGGACCCCAACGACCCCCTCATCGCCGTTCGGGACTCACGCACTCAGCTACTCCTGCCCAAGGCGGCTCATGGAACCGCACGCGCGAAAACCGGGCAGGCACGAACTCGCTGGGCCCAGAACGCCGAGCTGAACGAGAGCGAACTCCACGACCTCCTCTCCCGCCTGCGCTTCGACTTCTCCCGAGAACTACGGCACGTGCAGGAGCAGTTGCAACTCCTGATGGCCGTCTGCGGCCTCCGCAACGACAGCCACGCGGTCGACGAGGGCGCCAACTGGGTCGCCCAGCAGGTCCGCGACGGCCACCGCACCCTTACCCTCGACATGGTCAAGACAGCCGTCGACAGCCTCGCCCTCAAGACGGGTCCCGCTCACGCGATTTTGTCGATCGCCACCCTCAAACCCGACCCGCTCGCTGCCGAAGCTGATCACGTCATCAACTGGATCGACCGGTTCGAAACCGACTCCGCATATACCAAACGGCGCCCGCTCGCACCGGCCACCTGGGAACAGCTCCAGGACGACATCGAGGCAGCCCCCGCCCGCCTGCCCGGCCGCACCAACATCTCCGTATCAGGAAGCTTCCGCCTCGCCCCCGCGTTCCTGACCGGCACATCTTTCCGTATGGTCACCGGTGCCGATCTCGCCGTTCTCCAGCGTGGAGACCTGTGGTCCACTCGTGACACCTATGACACCGAATGCGACCCCGCAGTCAAGGAGTACGACATCGGCCAAGGTGACGACCTCGCCGTCGGCATCAACGTCACGGTCAAGGAACAAGACTTCACCCAGGATGTCCTCGAATACCTCGAAGGACAGAACATCCCCGCATCCAGACTCCTCATCTTCACGCCACCAGCCGGCCCAAAGGACCGCTCGGTCCTCGACAGCCCCGCCGCCAACGCGCTCGCTGTCGGCATCCGCGATGCCCTGCGCCGGCCCAGCCGCGCCACTCCCCGGCTCCACCTTTTCCTCGCCTGTCCCATGGGGCTCGCTCTCCTCCTCGGCCACCGTTGGAACCGGCTGCGACCGACCGTGGTGTACGAAGACGTGAGCACGGCACAGGTATACGAGCCAGCCTTCTTCATTCAAGCCTGACTGGACGGCGGGGCACCAAGGTGACTTTCTCTACGCCCGTGCCGCCAAGCCTGCGGGCTACCAAGGACCAGCAGCCATCCGATACCAGGCAGCTTCTCAGCAACCTGAAGAAGCTACTGTTCCTCCGAGGCAGAAGACAGCACCGCCCGTTGAGCGAAGGTGCCGCCCTTTCGGCCGTGACGCCTCAGCAGAGCGAGCGTCAGCGCGGTCAGACATCCCTCATCGGCAGACGCCCAGATGGCACCACCACCTGGAGCAGCCTCTGGGAAGGCCGGTGCGAGTGCTTGAGCCCCTGGTTGGCGATCCGCTCGGCTACGCCGCGCACAGTGGAAGGCCACAACACCTCAGCTGGTGACGGTCACGGTGGACGGCACTCCCCACCTTGTCCCCCAACGGCTCGCCAAAGCGTACGAGCGCGGCCTGCTCCGCCCCGAAAGCTGACCCCACATGCACGACGCACCCTCGCCGCGCCTCCCCGTCACCGTCCTGTCGGGGTTCCTCGGTGCCGGAAAGACCACCCTGCTCAACCATGTCCTCGGAAACCGCGAAGGTATGCGCGTCGCCGTCATCGTCAACGACATGAGCGAGGTGAACATCGACGCCGCCCTCGTCCGCGGCGGTGAGTCCGCCCTGTCGCGCACCGAGGAACGCCTGGTCGAGATGACCAATGGGTGCATTTGCTGCACTCTGCGCGACGATCTGCTGGAGGAAGTGGACCGGCTGGCGCGCGAGAGAACTGGAGTACGCGCGGGTTCGTAGGCGGTCTCCGACCGCGACTTGTTGCATGTCGGCAGGTCCGGGACCTGTGTTCGACGTGTGGGACTGTCAAACGAGCGGTGTAACTCGGGTTGTTGAGGGTTACTGGCGTGCTGCGGAGAGTCGGCCGTCGAAGGTGATATCGAAGGCGTTGAGAGCGGTTTTCCAGCGCATGGTCCAGCGGGCCTGGCCCTTGCCGGTCGGGTCGAGCGACATGATCGCCATGTAGACGCACTTCAGGGCGGCCTGTTCGTTCGGGAAGTGCCCCCGGGCTTTCACCGCCCGGCGGATCCTGGCGTTGACGGACTCGATCGCGTTGGTGGTGCAGACGATGCGGCGGATCTCAATGTCGAAGCGCAGGAACGGGGTGAACTCCTCCCACGCGTTCTCCCAGAGCCTGACGATCGCCGGATACTTCTTGCCCCATGCGTCGGCGAACTCCGCGAACCGATCGAGGGCCGCGTCCTCGGTCGCCGCGGTGTAGACGGGCTTGAGGACCTTGGCGATCTTGTCCCAGTCCTGGCGGGCGGCATAGCGGAAGGAGTTCCGCAGCAGATGGACCACGCAGGTCTGCACGACGGTGCGGGGCCAGACGGTCTCGACCGCGTCGGGCAGGCCCTTGAGCCCGTCGCATACGAGCATGAGGACGTCGTTCACGCCGCGGTTCTTGATCTCGGTGAGGATGTGCATCCAGTGCTTGGCGCCCTCGCCGCCGTCGCCGGCCCACAGCCCGAGAATGTCCCGCCGGCCCTCGACGGTGACGGCCAGGGCGACGTAGATGGGCCGGTTGGCGACCGCGCCGTCGCGGATCTTTACGTGGATGGCGTCGATGAAGACCACCGGGTAGACGGCTTGAGTTCTATCGGTGGTTGCGAATGCTCCGGAAGGAGAGTGTTCGCATGCCGAGGTACGCCCCCAACAGAGTGCCGACTGCTGTGAAGAAGAGGTACTTCGAGCTGCTGCACGAGGGATACCGAAGCGCGGCTGCCGCCCGCCAAGTCGGGGTGTCCACGAGCTGCGGCTCGTTGTGGTTCATCGATGCTGGAAGCATGATCGTTCCTGACGGCGGCCCGATATCGCCGCGCTTCCTCACCCAAGACGACCGCATCGCGATCGCCGACGGCCTGCGCGCTGACCAGAGCGTGAAGCGGATCGCATCGTCGATCGGGAAGAGCTTTCAGAGCGTCTACCGGGAGATCAAGCGCAACAGCAAGCCTGATGGCCGCTACAACCCCTGGTGGGCCCACAACCAGGCACTCCTGCGTCGCAGGCGCCCCAAGGAAGAGAAGATCCGGGCCGGCGAACCGCTGCGAACGTTCGTGCGCGAGAAGCTCACTGAGAAGTGGTCACCTCAGCAGATCTCACGCCACCTGACCCGCGAACACGCCCCCGACACATCAATGCGGGCATGCCCGGAGACGATCTACCGGGCCCTGTTCGCCGGCCTCCTCGGCCGTCGCGTCGCCAAGCTCCGTACCGGCCGAACCCGACGTAGGAAGCAGCGTCGCGGAGTGCCGACCCTGAACAAGATCAAGAATATGACGCTGATCCACCAGCGCCCCGTCGAGGTCAACGACCGCAGAACTCCCGGGCACTGGGAAGGCGACCTGATCATCGGCCGCGGACAGGGCTCCGCGATCGGCACCCTGGTCGAACGCACCACTCGCTACGTCCATCTGATCCACTTGCCCGCCGGTTGGAAGGCCCCGCAAGTCCGCAACGCGCTGATCACACAGACCGCGCACATCCCACCCCAGATGAAGCGGACCCTCACCTGGGACCAGGGGCGCGAACTCACACTCCACGAGGACATCGAGGCCCTCACCGGCTTCCGGATCTACTTCTGCGACCCTCACTCGCCTTGGCAGCGCGGCACCAACGAAAACATGAATGGCCTGCTGCGGCAGTACTTTCCCAAGGGCACCGACCTCTCCGTCCACACCGCACAAGACCTTCGCGCCGTCGCCCATCAGCTCAACCGCCGACCTCGCATCGTGCTCGGAGACAAGACCCCAGTCGAGGCCATGCGAGAATGCCTCGCAAGCCCATTGACCAGGTAATTCGCAACCATTGATGGAATCCGCCCGGCGTCCAGGGGCCGGTTCTGCCATTCGGCCATGCCTTCGAGGACCTTGTCGGTGATCGTGGAGATCGTCTGGCGCGACACGTCGGCGCCATAGACCTCGGCCAGGTGGGCCTGGACCTCGCCGGTGGTCAGGCCCTTCGCCGCGAGTGAGATGACCATCTCGTCGACGCCGGACAAACGCTTCTGGCGCTTCTTGACGATCTTCGGTTCGAAGGAGCCCTCGCGGTCGCGGGGCACGGTTATCTCCACCGGGCCCACGTCGGTCAGTACGGTCTTGGCGCGGGTGCCGTTGCGGGAGTTGCCGCCGTTCTTCCCCGCCGGATCGTGCTTGTCATAGCCGAGGTGGTCGGTGATCTCGCCCTCGAGGGCCGACTCCAGGAGTCGTTTGGTCAGCTGCTGGAGCAGCCCGCCCTCGCCGGTCAGCTGCAGGCCCTCCGCCTGAGCCCGGCCCACCAACTCGTCGATCAGCCGGTCGTCCACAGACTTCGACGGCAACGTCTCAGACGGCTCGACGGGCTCGGCCTTGGTCACGTTGTTGCTGGTCATCGATGCATCTTCCATGATCGGGAGTTACACCGAACGTTTTACAGTCCCCCGGCCCGCGGTCGCTCAGGGGTTGTCAGCAGCTCAGGTTGGGGCCGGGTGTGGTGCCCAGGATCTGGGTGAACTGCTGGAACTTGTTGATGCGGCTCTGTACCTGGGCGGGGTTGCCGCCGTTGCATTCGATGCTGCCGTTGATGGCGCGGATGGTGTGGCCAAAGCCCTGGTTGTTGACGATGGCGTTGTGCGCGGTCATCCAGCCGGGGCCGTTCTGGGTGTTCCAGTACCAGAGGGCGGTCTTCCAGGAGACGGACGCGTTGTTCTGGACGAGCCAGGGGTTGTTGAGCAGGTCGATACCGAGTGCGTCGCCCGCGGCTTTGTAGTTGAAGTTCCAGGAGAGCTGGATGGGTCCCTTGCCGTAGTACGCGGCCTGGCCGGCCGGGCAGCCGTAGGGCTGGCTCCAGTCGCAGTAGTGCGGGTAGTTGGCGGTGTTCTGCTCCACGATGTGGACGAGGCCGCCGGTCTCGTGGCTGACGTTGGCCAGAAAGGCGGCAGCCTCGCGGCGCTTGACCTCGGTGCTGCCGGTGTTGGCGAATGCCGGGTAGGCGCTCAGTGCGGAGACGAGGCCGCTGTAGCTGTAGAAGGAGTTCCTGTTCGGGAACATCTGGTTGAACTGGGCTTCGCTGACGGGGAAGCCGGTGGTGGGCGGATTGCCGCCGCCCCCGCAGTTGTAGGGGTCCCAGTACCAGGTGCTGATCGTCGGGTCATAGGCCGGGTTGTCGTGCTCGGCGATGTAGTAAGCGCCGTTGAAGCGGACGACGGTGCCTGCCGTGTACCAGGCGCCCGCCTGCCAGTTGGGTGCCGTGTCACACAGGCTGGCAGCGGCTCTGGCGGGGGCCGCCGAGGCTGCTGGGGCGAAGGCTGCGGCAAGGCCCGTCACCAGCAGCAGGGTCGTGAGCGTTCTCGCGATGCGATGTCTGAGGAACCCATGTGCTTCGCGGTTCGACTACCTCCTCATCGAGTCCTCCGGCATCTCCGAGCCCATGCCGGTGGCGGCCACCTTCGCCTTCGCCCGCGATGACGGCGCCACCCTCGGCGACCTGGCCCGTCTGGACACCATGGTCACGGTCGTGGACGCCGCCAGCTTCCTGCCCGAACTGGCCAGAGGTGACGAGCTAACCCAACGCGGCCTGGACCAGTACGAGAACGACGAACGTACCGTGAGCCATCTGCTGATGGATCAGATCGAGTTCGCCGACGTCATCGTTGTCAACAAACTCGACCTCGTCGACACAGCCTCCGCAGACCTGCTCCGAGCCGCCCTCTCGCGACTCAACCCTGCGGCCCGTGTCGTGTCTGCCGACCGGGGTCGCGTACCGGTCGGTGAAGTTCTGGGCACCGCGAGGTTCGATCTGGAGCGGGCGCAGCAGGCTCCGGGCTGGGTGAGGGAACTCAACGGTGACCACGTTCCCGAAACCGAGGAATACGGCATCTCCTCGACCGTCTTCCGCTCCGCAACGCCCTTCCACCCCGGGCGACTGTGGTCGTTCGTGACGGAGGAACTGGACAGCGGCGCTTACGGACAGGTCCTCAGGTCCAAGGGCTTCTTCACCCTCGCCAGTCGCTCCCACGTAACGGGGCTGTGGTCTCAAGCGGGTTCAGTGGTGCGCTTCGAGCCCTACTGCGCTCGCGACACCGACAGCCCCCACGTCCAGGAACTCGTCTTCATCGGAACCCAGCTCAATGCGGCGCGGCTGCGGGCAGCACTGACCGAGTGCCTCATGCAGGAAGACGAAGCCCAGCCAGCGACTGACCCCTTCCCGGCCTGGGACGCCTACGGCTTCGACGAGCTCTGCGCGCACGAGCACAACCCCCTCCCCACCGTGGCGGGGCACTGAAACTCCGGGCCGGGCGGTGGTCGCAGCCACGGCACCGTCCGGCCCGGTGCATACCTGCTTGAGAGAGAAGCCGCTCATGGCACGGAAAGCGAGGAAGCCGACGGCGCCCAAGACGTTCCGTGCCGCACCCCAGCAAGGGGCACGCGGCGGCACTCGTTCCGCAGGCGATCAGGTGAGAAGCGACCACTCACCCCTGCACAGAATCTCTTTGCGGGAATATGGAAGAACGCAGAATGGACCCCGGAAATCAGGGGTGCATTCTGCGTTCGCCGATGGCGCACGCGAAACAGTCAGTGGTCGTCCCAGTGGCCCTCGTGAGCCGCGTGCCGGTGGCCGTCGTGCACGTAGTCCATGTGGTCACCGTGCGGAACCGACACATGCCCGCAACCCTCGCCGTGCGCGTGGGCGTGATCGGAGTGCTCCCGGTGCTCGCCGACCTCGCACTCGTCCGCGTGACCGTCGTGCTCACGGTGCAGATGCCCGTCGTGCACGTAATCGACATGATCGCCGTGAGGGACTGCTACGTGCCCGCAGCCCGCAGCGTGCGCGTGGTCATGACCGAGGTGCGGCTGATGTTGCAGGGATGTCGCCACTTCACTCATCTCCATAAATTCAGACCACCGCCCTTTTCTCGGCGGCAGCTTTCAGCGTCCTCCTGTTTTCTACCCTCGCGGCCGACGCTGCCACAGACAACACGCCTCGGCAAGCAGGCCCAGCACCCAGCGTACTATCGGTAACGATTGTCGATGCTAATTTTGAGAATGCATTTAGCCGGCTTCGGTGTGCACTGTTGGCTGTGGAATCTACTGGATGGCGAACCTCATGTGCGGGGCAACGGTGCGGAGTTTCTCGCAGGTCTCTCCTATCTCCCGTTCGAGGATGGATGCAGGGGTGGCTCCCGCGCCCGCGCGCAGCCACGTCTCGCCGCCCTCACCGATGAGGGTGCGCGAGACGAGTGCCGCGTCGAGGGCACCGTCGGTGCTCGCCCAGAAGATCGCGTCGCCATACAGGCCGCGTGGCCCCTTCTCGCGGCGGGCCAGCGCCTGGAGGGCGGAGCGATTGGAGACTCCGGTGGCGGTGATCGCCGGGAAGATCGAGGCGAAAGCGTCCCACGGTCCGGCATCGGACCCCAGTCGGCCTATCACCCGTGAGGCTAGGTGCTGCACCGAACCGCGCGGCCGGACCGCCATGAACCCCTCGACCGTGAGGGAACCGGGCCGGCACACCGCCGCCATCTCGTCCCAGGCGAGGCGTACGGATACGGCGCGCTGGTGCACCTCTTTGGGGTCGGTGAGCAGTAGATGCCCGCGAGGGGCCGAGCGCTGACGCGGCCGTCCACACCGATCTCCAGGACGGTCTGCGCTATGCCCGGGCGCCCGGTAACCCTTGAGTTCCAGCAGGTAGGAGCGGGCCGGAGTGCTGGTTCTACCACCCGTTGAGTAGGTCGTCAGAAATCCACGGATGGATCTGGCAACGGAACCTTCCGGGAGACAACAGCCTTCTCCAGGAGCCCGGCGCGGATGTCCTGGACATTCGGGACACCGCGCTGCCATAAGCGTCCGTGGCGACCGCGATGCTCCGATCGGACTCCTCCGGAGTCGTCCCGTCCAGAGCGAGATGTTGTGTAGTCGGCTCGGCCAGCAGGTCGGAGAGGACGTGGAGCCACGCCTCGTCCACCGCGCGGATCGCGGTCCGGTCCCCGGTGAGGTTCACCTCGACGGACGGTGCGTACAGCAGAGGTCCGTCACCGGTGGCCGCGGGGTCCGCGTGGGGGAGATGGGCGAGTTCGAAGGCGGCCCAGCCGTAGAAGTGACTTCGCTGTAGTGCGCGCCGTGCGCCGCGGAGGGGTGCCTCAGTGCGTCTGCGAACGCCCCAGTCGACTCCCTTTCTGCCCCGTCTGTCTGCCATACAGCGAGCATGCCCGGCGCCATCGGCCCTCTGCCAGCGAGGCTTCATTCCACAGAACTGCGCAACTCTGTTGAAAAAGACTGACGCCGGGGGGCTTGAGGTTCGTTCAGTCACTAGCCGATAGTTCGGGGCGCGGCGAGTTCTGAACTCTCCGTCAGACAGGAACTACCTTACGCCGGTGTGCTCTTGATGCTATCCGGCGCTGCCCCCCTCTGGCTTCTGGCTGTCCTCTGGAAGGAATCAGCATGCGCAATTCTCGTAAGTACTGGGTCGCTGCAGTGAGCGCCGCGCTCTCGGTCTCCGCAGTAGTGGGGACCCAGGGCATGGCGCAGGCACAGGACACGGCGTCTGCGCCCCGCTACCAGCCCGAGATGATCCGGGCGTTGGCCACTTCGCTCGGTGTGAGTGAAGAGGCCGCGGTCGACCGTCTGGACCGGCAGGACATCCAGCAGGCCAAGCTCGCCGAGCTGAGAAAGGGCGGGATATCCGGCGACGGAGCCTTCTTCAGCGCCTCCGGCAAGTTGACCGTCAACGCCGACGACTCCGCCGAAGCGGCGCGTATCGAGAAGGCCGGCCTCGACGCCCGGGTCCCCGCACGCGGACAGGCCGACCTCAACAAGATCAAGGCCACGCTGGACGCCGCCGCCGCCAAGAGCACCCCCGATGGCGTGGTCGAGTGGGCCGTGGACCTGGCCTCCGACCAGGTGACCGTCAAGGTCAACAGTGACCGGGGGGCTGCCGCCAAGGCGTTCCTGGCCAAGGCCGCGAAGCACGGCTCCGCCGTCAAGATCGTCCGAGGCCAGGAGAAGCTCGAGCCGCAGGTGGCGGTCGCCCCCGGCAGCAAGATGACGATCAACAACTCGTCCGGCTACTGCTCCGTCGGGTACGGGGCCCGTGACCGGGCCGGCAAGCAGTACCTCGTCACCGCGGGGCACTGCGTCGAAGGCCTGCCCACCCTGCGCTCCAACGGAACGGCCTTCGCCCGGGGCACCCAGACCCGCTTCGCCCAGGGCAGCCGCAGCGTCGACATGGGCATCGCGGCCATCAACGCCGGTCACTCCATCACGAACAACGTCACCACCTGGGGCAACTCCAGCCCGGTCGCCGTCCGGGGCAGCAACCAGGCTGCTTCCGGGGCCGCGCTCTGCAAGTCCGGCGCCACCACCGGCTGGACCTGCGGCACGGTCGGCTCCTACAACAACACCGTCACCTACAGCGACCCGAACGGCGGTCCCATCACGGTGGTCAGCGGCCTCGCCAGCTCCACCGTCTGCACCGAGCGCGGGGACAGCGGCGGCGCGTACACCTCCGGAAACCAGGCCCAGGGCATGACCTCCGGTGGCCCCAGCAACCAGCGCTGCACCGGCGGAGTCAACTCTCGCGGATCCTCCTACTTCCAGCCGCTCAACGACGCCCTTTCCTACTACGGACTCACGCTCAACGCCAACTGACCGCCTTCCCCGTCGCCGATGGCCCTACCCCGTGAGCGGGCCTTCGATCAACACTCTCCTGTGCCCTCGTCCGCCCCTCGGACGAGGGCACAGGTGGTTGTCTGGCTCCGCCGTACTGTCGTCGCGCAGCCACCGTTCGCGGCGACCTCCGACCGGGCTTCTATTCTGGTGTCGCTGCCACGCGGGCCCCCCGCCCCGGCAGGGACACGGTGGTCTCCATAAGCCGGACGCTGAAGGGGTGCCGGGGAGTGGTGAGCAGTCGGCCCGCTGGCCCCTCTTCTACCAGGGTGCCGGCTTCGAGTACGGCGATACGGGTGGCCAGTGCGGCAGTGGTGAGATCGTGGGTGATCAGCACCAGGGACAGTTCGCGCCGCTCGCGTACCAGAGCGGCGAGCGTGTCGAGGATCGCCCGGCGGGTGACCATGTCGAGACCGGAGGTGATCTCGTCGCAGATCAGCACCCGAGGGCGGGCCAGCAGGGCGCGAGCCAGCGCCGCACGCTGGAGCTCGCCGCCGGAGAGTCGGCCCGGACGGCGGTGTACAAGGCCGTCCGTCAGGCCGAGGCCGGTGAGCGTGGCCTGCGCCTCGGCCAGGGCGTCCGCCTCGCTCGCCCCCCGCAAACGCACCGCCGTCCGCGCGACCTGATCCAGAATCGGGCGGTGCTCGTCGAACGCGGCCCTGGCGTCCTGGAAGACGTACTGGACCGCCGCGAGTTGTTGTCGGGTGCGGGCCCGCAGACTTCGCGGCAGAGGAGTGCCCTCCAGGAGGACCGCGCCGTCGTGGTCACGGTGCAGGCCGGCCAGGCAGCGAGCCAGTGTGGTCTTCCCACTGCCCGAACGGCCGACGACAGCAAGGCATTGGCCAGCATAGAGGGACATTTCTGGTATGCGGAGCACGGCCGCGCGACCGTGGTGGGCCGTCAGGGGGCCGACGCGGAGAATCTCGGTGTCTGCGGAGGCCGGCTCGATACGGGCAGTAGAAGCCTCGGACGCCAGGAGCTCGGCTGTCCAGGGGTGCCGTGGTGCACGCCACAGGCGCTCGGCCGGTCCGGACTCCACCACCTTCCCGTCACGCATGACCAGGACCTCGTCGGCGAGTGCGCGCACAACGTCCAGATCATGGCTGAGCAGAACGACGGCGATGCCTGCCCGGGAGACGGCGGCGAGCTGGTCGACGATGCTGCTCTTGGTCAGAGGATCCTGACCGGTGGTCGGCTCGTCGGCCACCACCACCTCGGCACCGAGCAGCAGCGCCTGTGCCAGGACGACGCGTTGCTGCTGGCCGCCCGACAGCTGGTGCGGAAAGCGGCGCAGCATCGCCGTCGCGTCGGGGAGCTGCGCCGATGCCAAGGCCCGCAGGACTCGCTCGCGAACGGCGACCCGGCGGTCCCGCCGCGGCAGGTGGCGTACCTGCGTGCGGGCGATGTCCCGCAGCAGGGCGCCGATGCGGCGCGCGGGGTTGAGTACGGCGCCCGGGTGCTGCGGGACGTAGCCGACCAGGCCGTCCGGCACGCGTACGTCTCCGCTCACGCGTGCACCGGCCGGATACTCCCCGAGGAGGGCGAGACCCGTGGTCGTCTTGCCGCTGCCGGACGCGCCCACGAGGGCGGTGATCCGGCCGGGGAGCACGCGGAGGTTCACTCCGTCGACGATCGCCCGGTCGCCGATGTTCACCCGCAGGTTCTCGATCTCGGCGACCGCGTTCACGGGGTTCACGTCCGTTTCCTCTTCTTCAGTCCGGCATCGACGAGCAGGTTGGTCCCCACGGTGAGGGCGATGATGAGCAGAGCGGGCACGACGACCGCCCAGGGCTGGACGTACAGTCCGGTGCGGTTGCGGTCCACCATCACCGCCCAGTCGGCCGCGTCCGGCTCGACGCCGACGCCGAGGAACGCCGCGGTGGCGACGAGGTACAGCACACCGGTCATCCGTACGCCCGCATCGGCGGCGAGCGTACGGATGAGGGACCTGCCGACGTAGCCGACTGCCGTGCGCCACCAGGTCTCCCCCTGCATGCGCAGTGCTTCGACCGCTGGGCGCGACGCGACTTCCACGGCCCCGGCCCGTACGATGCGGGCGGCGTCGGGGATGTTGACGAGGGCCACCAGCAGGGTGAGCCCGACCGCGCCCGGTGCGAAGACGGCGGCGGCGAGCAGGATCATCAGCAGCGACGGCACGGCAAGCAGGACGTCGAGGGGGCGCATCAGCAGTTCTTCGAGCCAGGTGCGGTGGGTGAGGGCGCTGAGGAGCCCGACGGGGAACGCCACGAGGTAGGCCAGGGCGGTCGCGGCCAGCGCCACGAGCACCACCGATCGCCCTCCGAGCAGCACCTGGCGCCAGACGTCCCGGCCGACGAAGTCGGTGCCGAGCCAGTGCCCGTCGCCGAGGGTGAACGAGGCGGCCCGGGGCCCGGGCCCCCCGGCGAACACCGGTCCCAGGAGGGCCAGGGCGAGGGGGATCCCGACGACGACGGCGCCGAGTACGTAACGCGACTTCACGCGGCCACCTCCGAGCGGGGGGCGAGGCGGCGGGCGACCAGGTCGGCGCCGAGGTTGAGCACGACCGTGGCCACGCCGAAGACGACGGCGAGGCCCTGGACCACGGGCACGTCGCGTTCCGCGACGGCGTTCATCAGGACGGTGCCGAGCCCCGGGATCACGTACAGCGCCTCCACGACGATGACACCGCACAACAGCCAGTCGATGGTCCGCGCCAGTTGCTGGGTGGCGGGCGCCATGGCATTGGGCAGGGCGTGCCCGTACCGGATCCGGAAGCCGGGGACTCCGTAGCGGCGGGCGTGTGCGGCGTACGGCGAGTCCAGCGCGTCGATCATGCCGGCCCGCACGAGGCGGGCGAGGGAGCACACCGGGCGGGAGAGCAGCACGAGCACCGGCAGCACCAGGGCGGCCGGGTGCGCGAGGAGATCGGTGCCGTATCCGACGGCGGTCGGCGGGAGCCAGCCCAGGCGCAGCGCGAAGACGGTCACCAGCAGCACGCCGAGGGCGAACTCGGGCACGGCGTAGACGCCGAGCGTCACCGAGCTGACCAGACGGTCCACGGGTCCGCCCTCGTGGCGGGCGGTGAGGACCCCGAGGCCGACGCCGATCGGGACCAGGAGCACGACCGTCAGGGCGGCGAGCAGCAAGGTCGGTCCGAAGCCGTCAGTGATGTACGTGCTGACGGGCCGCCCCGAAGCCAGGGAGGTGCCGAAGTCTCCGTGCAGCAGCCCGGCGGCCCACGCGGCCAGCCGTTCGTGGGCCGGCCGGTCGAGTTCCATCGCCTCGCGGATCGCGGCGATGCGCTCCGGGTCCGGCTGGTCGCCGGCGAGGGCGACGGCCGCGTCGCCCGGCAGCGCCTCGGTGAGAGCGAAGACGAGCAGCACGACGGCCGCCGTCTGGGCCACGCCGAGCAGTAGCCGCCGGGCGACCCAGGTGCGTGGTCCGCTCACGCGAGCCATACCTTGTCGAAGCGCGCCCAGTCGAGGGAGTTGGCCGGGGCCTTGGTCTCGACGCCCCGGACGCCCGGGGCGGTGCCGAGGATCCAGTCGGCGAAGCCCCAGATCAGGAAGCCGCCTTCGGCGTGCAGGCGGCGCTGCATGCGCGCGTACACAGCGGCGCGGGCGGTCTCGTCCCTGGTGGACTGCGCCTGCTGGTACAGGGCGTCGAAGTCCTTGTGGTGCCACGCGGTGGCGTTGGTGGTGGAGCCGGTGAGCAGGCGCTGGGAGATGTGGGCCTCGATGGGCATGGCTCCGGAGCGGTAGGAGCAGATGGTGCCGGAGTCGAGGACGTCCTTCCAGTAGCTGTCCTTGCTGCCGGTTTTGACGGTGATGGTGACGCCCGCCTTTGCGGCCTGGTCGCGGAAGATGGTCGCGGCCTCGGTGAATCCGGCCGCGACGGGTGAGGTGTCGAGGGTGACTTCGAGTCCCTCGGCCCCGGCCTCCTTGAGCAGCACCTTGGCCCGGTCGATGTCCTGTTCGCGCTGGGGGAGGCTCGCGGCGTAGTACTCGTAGCCCTTGCCGAACAGGTCGTTGCCGACCTCACCGGCGCCGGACAGAGCGCCGTCGACCAGTTCTTCGCGGTCGGCGATCAGGAAGAACGCCTCCCGTACCCGCTGGTCGTCGAAGGGCGGACGGTCGGTCTTCATCGCGAACGACTGCATGGCGCTGTTGCGGAGCCGGATGATCTCGACCTGTCCCTTGCCCTCGTGGGCGCGGGCCGTCGTCGGGTTGAGTTCGTGCGCGTACTCGATCTGGCCGCCGAGGAGGGCGTTGACGCGGGCGGACTCCTCGTTGGCGACGACGAACTCCAGCTCGTCCAGGTAGGGGGCGCCGTCCCAGTGGTCGTCGTTGCGCTTGAAGACGGCGGATTTCCCCGGAGCGAAGGAAACGAAGCGGAAGGGACCACTGCCGACGGGGCTCCGGTCGAAGTCCTGCTCGCCCTCCGGCACGATGTACGCGCCGAACGCGGCGAGCACATTGGGGAATTCGGCGGTCGGGCGCTTGAGGACGAACTCGACGGTCCGGTCGTCCGGTGCGCGGCTGGCTTCGAGGTCGATGGGTTCCAGGGACGCCTTGGCGCGGAACGCCTTCTTCGGCTCGGTGATACGCCGGTAGCTGTACAGGACGTCCTTCGCGGTGACCGGCCTGCCGTCGTGGAAGCGGGCTTCGCGCAGGCTGACCTTCCAGCGGTCCAGGCCGGCGTTGGGCTCCCACGCGGCGGCCAGTCGCGGCCGGGCGGACAGGTCGGGGCCGTAGTCGGCGAGCTTGTCGAAGAGGGCCTTGGCGCGGGCCACGTCGGCGAAGAGGTTGGCGAGGTGCGGGTCGAGCGTCTCGCTCGCGCCGCCGCCGGCGAACGCGGCGCGCAGCCGTCCGCCGCGCCGGGGCTTGCCACTGCCCCCGGCGGCCTTGTCGGCGGTCGGCCCGGTGCCCGCGCAGCCTGTCAGAGTGAGGGCGCCGAGGCCGGCAGCGGCACTGGCAGCGGCGAGAAAGCCCCGTCGGCGTAGGCCGGGGAAGCGTGAATCGTTGAAGTTGAAGGGGACTTCGTTCATTGCCGTGTTCCTTGCTGCGGTCGATCCGGTGGACGTGTGGGGTGGGCAGAGGCGACTGACGGGGCGAGGCGGGCGACCATGTGCAGCCGGTCGCCGTCGGACGTCCCGGTGGGCTGGACGCCCTCCTGCCAGCGAGGTTCGGTGCGGGGGCCCGGCCCGTCGTGCAGGGCGAGCACCTCGAAGCCGTGGGCCGCGAGGATGTGGCGCAGCTCCTGGGGGAAGAGCAGGCGCCACGCGGAGAGCTGCTCCGTCGGAGGTGAGCCGTCGTCGGCGGTCCATACCCGTGTACGGCGCAGCAACTGATCCCCTCTGTCCACGGACAGGGTGGTGATGGAGCGGAAGGCGGTGCCCTGCCAGGTGAATCGGTGGACGGTCGGGGTGTCGAGCAGGTCCGTACGGCCCAGGAAGAAGGCGCCGTTGCGCATCTCGGCGATGAGCAGGCCGCCAGGCGCCAGAGACCGGCGGCAGGATGACAGGAAGCCGTCGAGTTGGACGTTCGTGTGGCAGTACAGCAGGGCGCTGTCCAGGCACACCACCGCGTCGAAGGCACCCTCCCCCAGGTCGAATCCGTGCAGGTCGGCGCGTGTGTAGTGGGGGCCGGGGTGATGGGCACCGGCGTACGCCAGCATCGCGTCGGAAACATCTGCGCCGGTGACGGTCCGGCCGGATCGGTGCAGGTGGGCGGCGTCCCGGCCGGTGCCGCAGCCGATGTCCAGGACACGGGGGCCTGGAGCCCCGTACCGGCGGAGGCAGTCCTCGGTCCAGCGCCCGGCTGTTCGTCGAGGGTCGGGGAAGCGGGCCTCGTACAGCGCGGGGTTGTCGGTGAGGAGGTTCGTCTGGGAGGTCATGGGTGGCGGTCTCCTCATGCTGCCGCGGGTACGGG
>NZ_JAAXYC010000190.1 GCF_018619185.1 Streptomyces sp. McG3
CTCCGGGGGTGGCGGGGGCGGCACCACGTGCACCACGTACTACGACGTCGAGGTCGAGTGGCCCGGTGGTACCGCCTGGTTGGCGGTGAGGTCGCCGACGTACGACGAGGTCCGAAAGGGCGAACGCGCCGAAGTGCGGCTGTGGCGGGGCCAGGCGGTGGGGCTGGAGGTGCGCGGCCGCACCCACTCCTACGCACCCTCCTCGCAGAGCGGAGTCCTGCCATGGCTCGCGCTGGGCTGCCTGATCCTGGCGGTGGGCGCGTGGGCCGTGGTGAGCGGGCGGCTCTCGGGCCTCTTCGCCTTCCCCAACTTCGGCTGGCTGTTCGTGGCGTTCGGGGTCGGATGGCTTGGCTCCCTGGCCCTGTTCGGCGGGTCTCCCGTGGTCTGGGGCTTCGCGATCGTGTGGACGGGGTTCGCGGTCTTCTGGATCGTGAGCGCCTGGCGGGACGGGTGACGGCGCGCCGGGCGTGTCCCGCTGTCACGCCCCCCGTCTCCTGTCCGCCATGAGCCCGGCGGCTGCCCGCGGCGCCGTCGGGCGTCGCGGGCGGCCACTCGCGTACCGGTGAGGGGTGACCATGCTCAGTTCTGGCTGAGCATGCTCCTGCGGAGCCTGGCCAGCAGGCGGGTCAGGAGTCGGGAGACGTGCATCTGGGAGAGGCCGAGGCGTTCACCGATCTGGGCCTGGGTCATCTCCTGGCCGAAGCGCATGGCCACGATCTCGCGGTCCCGGTCGTCGAGATCCTCCAGCAGCGGTGCCAGCGCGTGGAGGTTCTCGACCAGCTCCATGGCCGGATCGACGTCGCCCTTCACGTCTCCGTAGGTGACGGTCTCGGATCCGTTCTGTTCGGCGCCGATGGGCAGGTCCAGGGAGCCGGCGGTGTAGCCGTTGGCGGCGATGAGGCCCTCGATGACCTCGTCCGCGGTGAGGTCCAGGTGCCGGGCGAGTTCGGCGACGGTGGGATCGCGATCGAGCCGGCCGGCGAGTTCCTCGCGGGTCCTGGCCAGGGTGACGCGAAGTTCCTGCAGACGGCGCGGCACGTGGACGGCCCAGGTGGAGTCACGGAAGAACCGCTTGATCTCCCCGACGATGTAGGGGATCGCGAAAGAGGTGAACTCCACTTCACGGCTGAGCTCGAAGCGGTCGATCGCCTTGATCAGCCCGATCGTGCCGACCTGGACGATGTCCTCCATCTCACCGCTGCCACGGTTACGGAATCTCTTCGCCGCGAAATGCACCAGGGAGAGATTCATCTCGATCAGCGTGTTCCGGGCGTACTGGTGCTCCGGTGTGCCCTCTTCGAGCACCTGCAACTGCTCGAAGAACAGGGGTCCCAGCACCCGTGCGTCCTTCGGGGCGACCTTCCCGGGGTCCTCGATCCGCGGAAGCGTCGCCGGAGCCATGGCGGCGTTCGCGGCCGGAACCTCCGCGGATATCGGCAGGGAGGCATTCCCGGCCGTGGACTCCGGCATGGAGACCCCGCGCGCAGACAGCTGTGCGTCCGCGGTGCCGGACAGCGCCCGCGGTCCTTGTTCCGTTGCGTCGGCCGAAATCCGAGGGTGTTGCGATGTGCTGAGCATGCACGTCTCCCGATGACTACTGGTTGTGTACAGCACGGGAGGGCCATGACTAGGGACACCTCAGGATGGCCGGAGAAGCCGCTCCCGTGAGTGTGTGCCTGTCTGCCTAAGCACGCCGAACCAGCGTCTGTCCCGGATCGGCATGCCCAAACACCCTTGCGGTCGGGGCGGTTACCGCACCGCCGAAGCTCCGTCCCGGCCGACGGCGTCGAGGAGGGCAACGTGGACAGGGCCCGAGGCGGCCGGCGGTGCCCCGGACCGGCCCGCGGCCGGGACCGCCCTGCGGCCCGTCAGCCCGGCCAGGTCCCCGTCAGGCGTCGGGTGGCCTGCGCACCCGAGCGCTCGACCGTGGCCTTGACCACGGCGAAGATGGCGCCCTGGACGGCTGCGGCGATCAGGATCTGCCGCCAGGGACGGTCCTCGTCCGTGGCATCGGGGGCATCGCCCTCCCCTTCGATCAGCTTCCACGTCTGCTTGAACGCGGTACTGGCGATCATGCCGCTGAGCGCGCCCAGGGCCAGACCCACCGGCCTGTAGGCGATCGCGGACGCCTTCACCGGCCGCGAACCCGGCTGCGGCGCACGAGCAGGAGGACGAGGAGCAGCCCACCACCCGCCAGTAGTGGCCCGCGATGGGCGCGGGCGAAGCCGGCGGCCTGGCCGGCCTTCTCCAGCAGCGGGTCGGGGGCCCTGTCCGTCGCGTACTGCCCGATGACGGCCGCGCTCCCGCGCACCTGGGCCGCGCCCCGAGCCGCCTTCTCCCGGACCGGGTCGGGAGCCTTGTCCTTGACCAGCTGTGCGGCCTGCTCCGTCGCCGCGCGGATACGGTCGGATGCCTGACCCGCCTTCTCGGCCACCTGCTCCTTCGTGGCGGCCACCTGCTCCTTCGTGGCGGCGGCCTTCTCCTTCGCCTGCGCCCCGACATCGGCCTTGGCCTTGGCCGCCAACGCCTCGACGGTCCGGCCGAGTTCGTCGCGGGTGCGCTCGCCCCGCGCGTGCGGTTCCTCGGGGGTGGGGGTGTCGCTACCGGTTCGGGATTCCTCGTTCATCGGTGTGCCTTCCCCTTGATCTCGGCCGGATCGGCCTGGACGCTGACCGTGGTCTGCCCGGGGCGGCCCCTCCGGCCCCGGCGGAGTCGAAGCCGGGTCGCGAGGCGGGCCGTCACCACGGAACCTTCTCGACGGCCCGACTACCCGGCAACCGCTTCGGCACCCGCCCGACAGGGGTGAGACTTCGAAGTTGTTCCGCTGGGGCCGTCTCGCCGAGCAGGTCGTGGCGCGGCTCACCCGTCACGCGGCACAGAGTGAGGCCGTCGGAAACCCTCAGTACACGGTGGGAGGGGTGAGGAGTCCGGTCGCTCGGCCGTGCACGCCGGACCCGACCGGGTGCTGCCCGGAACACCCGGACATCGGGCCCTGCACGCGCCCCCTCGGCCGGAGCCCGGTTGCGGCAGTCGGCACGCGGCCCGACGGTGGTACGTGGGGACCCCGTGGCTTTCAGCGACGCCAGGCCCCGGAGCTAGGAGAGACGATGCTCAACATCCCTGGCGGGCGTCAGACCCGCCGTGGTCCCGGCTCTCCCCTGCGTGGGCGGGTCGCGGTCGTCACCGGCGCCGCTCGCGGCGTCGGTGAAGCCCTCGCGCGCAGTCTCTCCGGTGCCGGGATGCACGTGGCCCTGCTGGGGAGGGAAAGAGAGACACTTCAGGTGGTCGCCGGGTCCCTGCCCGGCCGGAACATCTGCGTCGAGTCCGACATCACCGACCGTACGGCGCTCGCGGACGCCGCACGGCGCGTGGAAGCGGAGCTCGGTCCCGCCGACGTGGTCGTGGCCAACGCCGGCATCGCGGTGAGCGGTCCGTTCGGGAGCACCGCCCCCGAACTCTGGCAGCGGGTCATCGACGTCAACCTCATCGGATCCGCCAACACGGCCCGCGCGTTCCTGCCCCAGCTCACGGCGACCCGCGGCTACTTCCTCCAGATCGCCTCCACCGCGGCGTTCGGAGCAGCTCCCATGATGAGCGCCTACTGCGCCTCCAAAGCAGGGGCGGAGTCATTCGCCCTCGCGCTGCGCGGGGAAGTGGAACCGGACAGGGTCCAGGTCGGCATCGCCTACCTTCACTGGACCGGCACCGACATGCTCACCGGCATCGACGACGACCCCGTCCTGGAAGCCCTGCGGCGCAACCAGCCCCGCCCCGCTCGTCGTGTGCACTCCCCGGAACAGGTCGCCGAGTGGCTCACCCGGGGCGTCGCCCGCCGCGCCCCGCACATCTACGCCCCGCCCTGGCTCCGCTGGTGCCAGCCGCTGCGCCCGCTGTTCCCGGTTCTCGTCGCGCGGATCGCCCGGCGCGAACTACGGGACCGGCCCGTGGACGAGCTCTCCTCTCCCGGCGAGATCCTCGGCGCCGGAGGGCGTGCCGACTGGAACTCCTACCGGGCCTCTCCCCGAGACCGGTAGCGGTACGGCGCGGACGGCCTCCCGGGTTCCAGCGCGATCCCTCCATCGCCCGGCCACGGGACGGGTGGCCCCTTGTGGTCCCGGCCTTCCGGAACCACCATCCGCTCATCGGCCGGCACGACCCGGATGATCCGGCCTTCTCGGAATTGTCCGCAGGATGCTAGGCGTGCGGGATCTCGTCGGTGTCGAGGGTCTGGTCGATGATGTGGCGGGCGCAGTCGGAGATCCGTACCCGGCGTGCTCGGGCATAGGTGCGCAGAGCTTCGTACGCCGCGTCGGGGGTGACGCTCCAGCGTTCGGCGAGGACCCCCTTGGCCTGCTCGATGACGATGCGCCTGGACAGGGCGCGCTGCAGCTGGGTCTTCTCCAACTGCTCCTGTCCGAAGTCACGCGTTTCCTCCTGGCGTCGGTCGACGTAGAGGAGTGGTGGAGTCTGCATCGGGCATCCTCGCTTCGAGCCTGCCGGCCGGGGTCGGCCCGGTGGAACGCCCCCGGGGGGAACGCTCGGTCGGGCATACGTGGCAGCGCCGTGGCGAGGAGGCCTGTCGTGGCCACGGCGCTGCCGACTCCGGTTGCCCTCTGCCCGAGGCCGCGGTGGGCAACTCGGTATCGGGGCCGTGCCTCTCACCTCGGGCGGTGGCTGGGTACGCTCGCGGCGTGGTGCAGGAGTGCTCGCAACTGCACAGCGGCCGAAGAGGCCGGCAGAGCGATCAGCGCGGCAGCCTGTGGATAGGTGTGAGCGCCGAACAGCACCAGCCCCAGCAGGGCTTGGCCCTGTTCGGGCCGGTCCCGCCCGCGGGACGGTCGGTTCCGGTGCGACCGGGGGTACGGAGCGGGTTCCGGTAGCCACCCGTCGGGAACACGCGCGCACCGCTTCCACAGGTCCGCCGCGAGGTGCTGACGCTGCGCGTCGGGGCACGGCTCGGATGGCGTACCGTCCGCCCGGGTCAGTGTGGCGACGACTGCCTCGGCGGCCACGTCGACGTCCCGGCACAGGAGGAGTGCCAGGGAGAAGAGGGTGTCACCGTGGCGGTCGTAGTCGACCAGCGCCTCTCGCGCGCGCACCCGCCGGACCTCTGGCAGCCCGTCGGGGGGACTGCTGCGGGGTGATCGGTCGGGGCTGTGGTGCGCCATGAACTCCACCTTTTTCGGCCGTGAGGTCAGAACCGGCCGGGGGCAGGGGCGCGGTGCTCAGGGTAGGCCCTGTCGCGGCGGAGGGCTACCGCCGTAGGCCGATGGGTAGGGAGGAGCGGCGCTCAGGAGGTGGCGGCCCGGGTGCGGCGCAGCGGGGCGCCTGCCTCGTGGAGGCTGCGGAGCGCCTGCCCGTACGAGGCGGTCAAGCCGGTCTCCAGATAGGAGACGCTGAGCTCTTCGCAGTAGCGCCGCACGATGATCTGTGCCCTGCGCAGGTTGGGGCTGGGCATGCTGGGGAAAAGGTGGTGTTCGATCTGGTAGTTCAGTCCCCCCAGCGCGATGTCGGTGAACCAGTTGCCCCGGACGTTGCGTGAGGTGAGGACCTGGCGGCGCAGGAAGTCCGGGCGGTCCCTGCCTGTCAGGATCGGCATGCCCTTGTGGTTGGGGGCGAAGACCGAGCCGAGGTACAGACCGAAGAGGCCCTGCTGAACGGCGAGGAAGGCGATCGCCATGCCGGGCGGCAGCACCAGGAACAGTGCGGTCAGATAGACCGCGAAGTGACCGATGAGCAGAGCCCCCTCCAGTGGCCTGTGCCTGAGCGATCGGTCTGCCAGCGCCCGTACACCCGACACGTGCAGGTTGAACGCCTCCAGAGTGAGGAGGGGAAAGAACAGATAGGCCTGCGAGCGGCCGATCAGGCGGGGCAGCCCCTTGGCCGCGCGGGCCTGGTCCTGGGACCAGACGATCAGGTCGGGTTCGATGTCGGGGTCGAGTTCGTCGTGATTGGGGTTGGCGTGGTGGCGGGTGTGTTTGTCCTGCCACCAGCCGTATCCCATGCCGATGCCGATGTTCGCGGCGATCCTTCCCCCCATCTCACTGGCCTTGCGCAGCCGGAACACCTGACGGTGGGCGATGTCATGCGCCAGCAGAGCCACTTGACCGAAGACCGCGGCCAGGAACGCGGCGACGGCCAGGGTCCACCAACTGGCGCCGACGAGGACGAAGGCCGTCCAGCCTCCTGCGTAGAGTGCGGTCACAGCAGCGATGCGGGCCGTGTAATAGCCGGGGCGCCGGGCCATCAGACCATGGTCGGCGATCTTCTTCGACAGCCGGGCGAAATCACTCCCGGTCGTCCGCTCGGGGCGGACGACGACTTCTGCGGTCATGAGCGCGAACCTCTCTTGGCCGACACCCGGGCGTGCGGCCGTGGGGCGGTCACCGCGGTTCGAGGGAAGGGCCAAGAACGTGACCGGTGTCGGTCGAACGGTGGTTGGTGGAGCATGCTGGATCGCTCCGGGTGGAGAATCCTCTTCGGTTCGTCCGCTCTCATAGCGACGCTGTCTGTCCGTGCGCGATGCGGTGCCTGCTCGCATGGCCTTCTCCCACTCCGCCCCCACCAGCGTGGGTGCGGGGCATGCACAGGAATCATGGCGCCACCGGGTTGAGGTGATCCGGCGCCGCCGCGTTCCCGCTCGCCTCCTCACTACGGGACGGGGCGGGCGGCGCGCTGTGCGGAAGCCCGAGCGATACGGGGCTAGCGGAACTCTCCGTGAGGCGCAGTGCGAGCGTGTGGAGTTTGGTGTTGGTCCGCTGGGAGGAATGCACCATGATCTCCCAGGCCTCGTCCAACGAGCATCCTTCGGTCGCCATCACCATGCCGAGCGCCACGTCGATCATGGGACGGGTCTGGAGTGCTCGCCTCAGCCCGTCCACCTCGCGGCGAAGATGGATTACTTCCTGCTCGGCGCCTTGCGGCTCCCGGGAGACCTCAGCGTGCCGCTCGTGGTCTTCCCTGAAGTTCATGAACGGTCGCACGGGCGGGGCCCCCAAAAATGATCGGGCGGCACGCACCGGGGGCTGGGGTGCCGGCGCCGCTGCGTGCGAGATTCCGAGATCCCGCACGCGCTGATGTCTGTTCAACCGGCCACGGACAACAGCGAGAACTGCCGTCCGCGGTCCGGATACTTCTTTCACCGTCTCACATGACCGCCGTGCCGACCAGGGGGCGGTGGCCGAGCTGGACTCGCCGGCTCTCCTGGACGCCTCCGGAGCCTGTCACCACTGCGCCCCGTCCGACCCGCCCGAGCGGCCCTTCTTCGAGTCGTGGGAACCACCGGCCCCGTCGTTCTGCTCGTACTGCGTACGGTCAAAACCCTCGCGCCCTCGATCAGCGCTGTCCGCGTCCCTGGCCGGGACCGGCCGACCGCGCGGTGCCGACGCCTGCTGCTCCGGCCGCCGGACCATGCGCTGCGGCGGACCGCCCTCTCCGGATGCGGTCCGGCGGGCGGAACCGGCGCCGGCCACGTCCCGTGTCTCCTGGTCCCGGGCGGCCATGCCGTACGGGCGCTCGGCCTCGGCGCCACGACTGTCCCGGTCCTCGTGGTCCAGCGCGTTCCGCTCCCGCTGGTCCTGCTCATGACGCGCTGTACGGACGGCCCTGCTCTCACGGCCGCCCATCACGGCCGCACCGATCAGCATGAGGAGACCACCGAGCAGGGCGAGCCCCACTCCGCTGCCCAGCCCGTTGCTGTCGCCCGTGACCGTCAGACTGCCTTCGGCCTGCCCTTGTCGCACCATCCACAGGATGGCGAAACCGAGGGTGATGATTCCGGCGGCGAGGACCAGCAGTCGCGATCGGAAAACCACTCCGAGAAGGGTGAGGACCGCGCCGACCAGGAGGGGCAGGAACATGGATGCGAACAGTCCCGCGCCCGAGTCCGTCACCCCGGCTCCGGTGAAGAGTTCCCAGACTCGGAAGTCGTGACCGACCCGACCGTTGTACCAACTGCGAAACGGCGCCCAGAGGGCCGCGGCGGCGCCGACGACCGCCAGGATGATTCCTGCCGTGTTGCGGATACCCCGTACCATGCCGCTACCTCCCGGCAAGTCGGAATGCTGTACGTAAAGTCTCCCGTCACGCACCTAACCCCCGTTAACGCTACGCCCGCCCCACAGTCCACGCCATGCGGCTCCGCCGGTGCGACGCAGATCGGATAACCGAACCCCGCACGCCGGCTGGTGAGCAGGATGGACTGGTTGGGCCATCGACTGCTCCCGACCTGATTCGGTGTAACGCGCCGTCGATCGGTTCGGGTGGTGGATCTCGGCGGTCCAGTCGAGCGGCCGGGCGCAGGTGGGCGGCGCGGAAGAACGGACCAGGTGGCAACACCGGTACTGCGCTCCGTGCCGACTCGACAGGGACCCCCGCTCCGGCGACGAAGGTGAAGAAAGATTCCGCGGTGAGGCAACGGTCTTGGCTTCTCATGGCCTCTTTTGAACATCTAGGAGAGGAGGTGCTCATGAGGGTTCGAAAGCAGGCCGGGGACGGAGAGTTCCACGATTTCGTCGTCGGCCGCTGGCCGCGGCTGATGCGCACGGCTTTCCTGCTCACGGGGGACCAGCACGCTGCGGAGGATCTGGTCCAGTCGACGCTGGAACAGGTTTATGCGGCCTGGCACAAGGTCGCCTTGGCCGACGCCCCAGAGGCGTATGTGCGACGGGTGATGATCAACGCGCATGCCCGCAGGTACCGCAGGAAGCTGCGGGAGTTCCTGGCGCCCAGAAGCGAGGACGCGGGCCCGACACACGAGGTGGCCGACACCAGTGACCGGATCGCCCAGGCCGACGACCGCCACACGCTGCTGAAGGCGCTGGCCGAACTGCCGACGCGGCAGCGGGAAGCAGTGGTCCTGCGTTACTGGGAGGACCTCAGCGAGATACAGACGGCCGAGGCGATGGGCTGTTCGGTCGGCACGGTGAAGAGCAACGCAGCCAAGGGGATCGCGAAGCTGCGCGCCGCATCGGGAGTGGCGGAGACAGTGACTCAGGGAGGACGAAAGTGAAAAGCGCGGACCGGGAGACGAGCCACAACATGACACAGCACGACATCGCCTTCCTGCTGGCCGAGGCGGCCGACGAGGTGAAGATCGGCTCAGCCCCCGCCCAGGCGCTGATTCGCGGCGGCCGCCGCCGCAAGGCCCGTCGCTGGGCGGTCGTGGCGACCACCACCCTGGTCGCGGCCGCCTCCACGGGAGCTCTGGCACTGACGGGACTGTCAGGTGACGGGGACCGGGGGGCGTCGTCGGCGAGCCGGCCGGTCGCCAGCGCGGAGGCATCCGAGCCGCACATGCGGACGACCCTGGCGAGCGGCACCGACGCGGGAGTGCCGTGGAGGGTGTACATCGACGTGTGGAAGGCTCCGGCGGACACGGCGGAGGCCCGGGCCACCCTGGCGGCGATGGCGAAGTTCGGCGAGCACCCGGAGGACGTCTCCACGGCCTCCGAACTGGTGGGCAAGGTCGCGCACTTCGTGCACCGCGTCACTGGTGAAGAGGCGAGGACCACTCAGATCGGGAACTTGGTGCTACCTGAGGACGACGTCCTGTCCGGCGGCGAGTACGGGACTGTCTCGCTCCCGCTGCTCCCAGGCAACGGCACGGCCCACCCACGCCTGGTGTTCGGCCAGGTCGCCAAGACCGCCCGGGAGGTCACCTGCACCTGGAAGGACGGCACCTCCACCAAGCTCGGCCGTGCGTCCCTGGCCGCCGAGGCGAACGCCGCCGTTCCGGCTATCCACAGCCTCAAGGACTCGCCCTACGACTGGTTCGTCTGCCTGGCACCGAAGTCCACCGAGTGGGAGGGCACCAAGGTGACGAAGTAGGCGACGCGGGAGACCGACGCTCCGACCATACCGCGATCCAGTACAGCCGGCACGTCGCCAGGGGCCTGGGTTGGTTGTCCGTCGAGGGGGTCACGGCAACATCATGCTGTGCCACGAATCGCAGGCGGGACGAAGGTTGCATCCCAAGCTGAGATACGGGTCTACATGGTTGGGCGGGCGGGGCTGGGGTGCAGGTGGGCCGCGAAGACGATGATGTCGTCCTCCGGATCCTTCCCGAAGGTGTCCACCAAGGTGCTGCACAGAGCTTCCGGGGCTTCCGGTGAGTTGGAGGCGGTGGTTGCCAGGAGATCGAGTCGGTCCTGTATGTCGCTGCTGCGTGTTTCGATGAGCCCGTCGGTGATCATGAGGAGTCGGCTTCCCGGGTCGACGCGGTGGCCGACCGCTGGGGGCTGGGGCAGGCCCAGGCCCAGCAGCGATCCGTGTTCGCTCAGGAAGCGGGGTGCCTCGCCGGGTGAGAGGAGCAGGGGAGGAAGGTGGCCCGCGTTGGCGACCTGGATCCCGGCGTTGCCCGGTTCGACGAGCACGATGCAGACGGTCGCGGTCCATCCGGGCTGGTGCAGGCGCAGGAGGCGGTCCAGGTGCTGGAGCAGGATGTGCGGGGGATGGTCCTGCGCGGCGTAGGCGCGCAGCGCGTGGCGCAGTGCGCCCATGACGGTGGCCGCCTGCAGTGAGTGGCCGACGACGTCGCCGACGGCCAGGAGCAGGCCTTTCGGGGTGGAGAGGGCCTCGTAGAAGTCTCCGCCGATCTCGGTCATGGCGGTGGCCGGCAGGTAGCGGACGGCGAGGTCGGCGCCCTCGACCTCGGGGAGGGTGGCCGGCAGGAAGGTGCGTTGCAGGGTCAGGGCCAGTTCGTGTTCCTGCCCGTAGCGCTCCACGACGTCCTTGTGCTCGACGGTGAGTTCCGCGTAGAGGGCCATCACTCCTGCGTTGGTCTCGGTCAGTTCTTCGTTGAGGCGTTCCAGCTCGTCTCGTTGGGCGTGGGCTTCCTGCAGTGCGGCGATCAGGTCCCGGGTCTGTGCCTGGAGGTCGTCGATCGCGCTCGGGGGGCCGGCCGATTCCAGAAGGGCCAGGACGTGCTCTGCCTTCAGGTTCCGGGCCGCGGCCTCCGGGATCGGGCAGCTGATCTCGATCCGGCCGCCGGGAGAGCGGTTCGAACGCCCCGTGTCGCCCGGGGTGAGGGAGGAAGCGTTCTCGAAGCGTGTCTGGGGCAGCAGCCTGGTGACGGCGCCCAGTGAGTCGGGGCTCGGGGTGCGATGGTCGCGCCACTGCAGAACCGTTTGCAGGGCTGGAGGCTGCTGTTGCAGGGTGAACGCGGCGGTCATGATGCCGGGGCGCAGCAGGTCGCGGCCCAGTTCGCTCAGCGCGGTGGCGAGCCGCACTTGGTCGCGGTGGTCCAGGCCGACCGCTTGGGAGATCGTTTTGGCGTGGCGGCGCAGCGCGAAGACGTCCTGCTCGGTGCCGACCTGAGAGACGTGCAGCGCGGTGTGGTCGCGGGGGCGGGGGACGGGAGCTCTCACCGGGCCGCCCTGGCGATCACCGCGCTGGCGTCGTCGCGGCGGGTTCCCGCGAGGCGCAGGAGGGCGGTGGCGATCAGGGCGGGCGGGCGGTGCAGCAGACCGGCCAGATCGGTCGCCCGCCATCGTTCGCTCAGGCCGTCGGAGTGCATGACCAGGATTCCGTGGGTGGGCAGGTGGTGCTCGTAGGTACGGAGTTGGTGCATCTGGTGGCCGACGATCCCGGGATGCGACAGCAGGGTTGAGCGCGTCCCGGTCGTGGCCAGCGCGGCGGTGATGTTCCCGACGCCGCAGAACAGCAGGCGCCCGTCCGGTTCGATTCGTGCGACGGCGACCGCGGCACCGCGGGTTCCGCGCAGTGCCCGGTGCATTTGCTCGATGGCCTGCTCGGGGGTGCGGGCGCCTCCCGTGCGGAAGGCGTGGACGGCGGCCTGAGCGGCCACTGAGGCCATGGGCCCGTGTCCGAGGCCGTCGCACGACATCACCAGGTAGCCCTGGCCGGGGCCCGCGACCGCGGCCCGTACGGGTATGGAGGAGCGGCCCGTGATGCTCGGGCGGGTGGAGGGGCGTTGAGGGGATGCTGCTTTTCCGCCGAACGGCTGGGTCCTGGTCAGGGCCGACCAGTTCGGCCGGACGTCCGGAGCGGGGTCTGCCCCGTTGTCGGCCGCCCGGGCCGAGGACGGCGCTGTGTTCGTGTCCGTGCGTGCGGCCCAGGCGTCGCCGCAGACCTGCTCGCCGCCGATCGGCCGGGTGATCCCTGCGACCAGTGGCTCCCCGGTCACGGACGGTGGCAGCGGGCGCGGCCAGAAGCGGGCGAGCTGGACAGTGCCGAGCCCCGGCTGTGAGTGGATGTCGAAGGTGTCAGCCAGCCGGCCGACGGCTCCCAGTCCGATACCCAGGGTTCCGGCGGTCGACACGCCGTCCCGCAGTGCCCCGGGCACATCTGCCATCCCGGGGCCCGAATCCACCACAATGAGCTCCACCCCGGCGACCGCCTCGTTGCGCACGACGCGCAGCAGGACGGAGCCGTCCACCGCGTGCTTGGTGACGTTCGCCGCCAGCTCGGCCACGGCAAGCACCAGTTCGGCGGTGCGCTGCTCGCCCAGACCGATACGCCGGCCCAGAGCAGCAGCTGCCCCTCGGGCCCCGTCCGGCCGGTCACGGAACCAGGCCACGTCCTCGGAGTCCACCAGCGGCAACGCTCCCGCGGCCGTCACCGGACCCACTTGGTGACGGTGACCACGGTGCCCCGCCCCGGCTGGGTCTCCAGCACGAAGTCGTCCACCAGCCGCCTGGACCCGGACAGCCCCAGCCCCATGCCGCCGCCCGACGTCCAACCATCGGTCAGGGCCAGGTCGACGTCGGCGATGCCAGGGCCCTCGTCGGCGAAGACCAGGCGCGTACCGCGTCGGCCGCGCTCCTCCACGACGGATGCGGTCATCGTCCCGCCACCGCCGTGCACAAGCGTGTTGCGGGCCAGCTCACTGGCAGCAGTGATCAGCTTCGTCTGTTCCACGAGGGAGAACCGACACTCCTGGGCAAGGGTGCGCACGAGCTGACGGGCCTGCACCACCCCGGCGTTCGCCGTGATCCGGAGAACCTCCGAACCCCGGGTTTCGCCGCTCACTGGCCGGCCGCGGCATCCGGCCTCGCGCCCTCGAAACCGGTCGCGGAACGGGCCTGCTCCAGCACCCGCAGCCCCTTGTCCAAAGTCAGCGCGGTCCTCACTCCGCCCAGGGAGAGGCCGAGCTCGACCAGTGTGATCGCCACCGCCGGGCGCATCCCCACCACGACGGTCTGCGCGTCCAGGAGACGCGAGATCGACGCGATCGTGGAGAGCATCCGGCCGACGAAGGAGTCGACGATTTCCACGGCGGTGATATCGATGACCACGCCGTGCGCGCCCGCGTCGACCACGGCCGCAGCCAGATCGTCCTGCAGCAGCATCACCGCCTGGTCGTCCAGGTCGGTCTGGATCGACACGAGCAGCACGTGTCCGATCCGCAGGACCGGAACCCGCTCGGTCACAGCGCACCGGCCTGCGGGGCCGTCCGCGACAGTGCAACACCCGAGCGCCGCAGCGCGTGCCGCAGCGCATCAGCCAGTGTGGCCTTGGTGACGATGTCACCGAAGTCGATCCCCAGAGCCACGATCGTCTGCGCGATCTGCGGACGGATCCCGGAGATCGTGCACTCGGCGCCCATCAGCCGCGCCGCCACCACCGTCTTCAGCAGATGCTGAGCGACCTCCGTGTCCACGGCGGGAACACCCGTGATGTCGATGATCGCTTGCTCGGAACCCGTGTCGATGAGCGCCGGCAGCATCTTCTCCATCACCACCATCGTGCGCGCCGAATCCAGCGTGCCCACCAACGGCACCCCGATCACGCCGTCCCACAGCTTCACGACGGGCGTCGACAGCTCCAGCAACTGCTCGGCCTGCGCGGAGATCAGCTCCTCACGGGCCCGTGTGTAGGTCTCGACCGTGAACAGACCCAGGGTGTCCAGCAGCCTGGAGAACTTCAGAAACGCCTGCAGATCGCTGTCCTCACCGGACAACGCCGGCTCCAGCACCTCCTTCAGGGAGAACACGCTGACCGCGGTCTCGCCGGGACTGAAGCCCTGCTGCGCACGATTACGCGAAAGCTCGCCGAGCAGCGCCCGCACTTCGCCGAACGCCTCGTCATGGCCGTCCAGGCTTCCGCCGCCGAGAGCCGACACCAGAGCGGTGTAGATCTCCTGCAGCTCACGCTGAACCTCCGCCCGGCTGACCCGCCCGCCCAGCGACCCGGTGACCTTGTCCGCCCACTCAGCACCGAGGTCCTCGCCCCGGACGGACAACAAAGCGATCAAGCGATCTGAAACGTCCTCACCAGGCACAGAGCACATCCTCTTCACACGGAGACCACGTAGTCTCCCCAGAACCATATAGGCCATCAGAGTGACGCAGGCCCGCGTTCTTCGGTGAATCACCACGTCTCACCACGGGGCGGGCATCACTATCCGGCGCCGCTCGCACGTCGACAGTTCTGGAGCTGAACAACGAGGTTCACAGCTTCGGCTGCAGGCAGCCCAGGCCACCGCAGCCTCGATGTCCCCCGGGCACTCTTTCCAGCGAGCAGCGACGGAGGACGGACTCTGCCACAGCGGACCACCGGTTGGGCTGTAAAGCAGGGGCCTCTCGGTTCCAGTCCCTGGCCAGGCGTGATAATCGTTCGATGACGACCCACGAGTCCAGACCGTCCAGCACTCAGCTGCCAGTGATCGCGCCCCGCGGCGAGTTCGACATCGACAACCTCGGCCCGCTGGAAGCACAGATCGAGACGCTGATCGCGGCGCACTCCGGGCTGGTCCTGGACGCCAGCGGCATCACCTTCGCCGACTCCATGTTCCTGCGACTCATCGTCGCCACCCACCAACGCACCGACCTGCGCATCGCCGCCCCCTCACCCACCACCACCCGCCTCCTCGGCGTCGTCGGCGCCGACACCTTCCTCCGGATTCACCCCACCGTCGAAGCGGCACGGACCCCCTGACCAGACCCACAGAATTTCGGCCTGTCTGAAACACACGGGACCGGGTAAACGGCATGGGCGACCGGAGCGGATGGACCGCAAGTTCGTGTTGACGGGGGAACTTCCATGGAGCAGCTCACGATGACCAGTCAGGAACGACAGGAGGCGGCTGTCACGGGCACTGTGCGGGGCAGCACCGGATACGACATGACATCCGGCGAGATCGCGCACGCCCGCGCCTTCGTCAGAGACTTCCTGGACACCGCGCAGTCACAGCGCGGCTTGAACGTCTCCGCCCGGGCGGTCGAGATCGCGCAGCTCGTTGTCAGCGAGCTGGCCACGAACGTCTGCAAGTACGCGCCCGGCCCCTGCCTTCTGGACCTCGAAACCGATGGGGTTCTGCTGGACATCGTGATGTGGGACTCGGGCCCCGTCCTGCCCGCAGCCTCCCCCGC
>NZ_JAAXYC010000191.1 GCF_018619185.1 Streptomyces sp. McG3
GGTGGAGTGCGGGGACGGCGTGGGCTGCTGGGTGCTCATGCGTCTCAGCCTAGGCAGCGAGTGGCGTGGAATCCTGGGCCAATCCGCGACCGGTGCGGTGGGCCATTTCCGTACGCCTCCGGGGTGCGGGAACGGCCGAACAGGCGCCGTTGACGGGCAACGGGCCGCATGTCAGCGTCGGTTCGCGCGGAGCGACCGCGCGCGGTCCCGCCGGCAGGGCGGGCGGCCGGGAGGGGAACCATCATGACAAGACGCGGGTCCACGACGATCGCGGCGCTGGCGCTGGCGCTGGCGCTGTCCGGGGCGATGCTCACCGCCGGTGCGGCCGCACCGGCCCTCGCTCTCGGCAGCGGGCACACCGGCACACCGGCGGCCGCCGAGGCGTTCCGGCTCCAGGCCGATCCGACGCCCGAGGAGCAGGAGCGTCTGCGGGAGATCGCGGGGGCCATCTGGACGCCCCAGCTCGCCGCCGGCTGGAACATGAACGCCGAGGTCGCCGACGTACTCTCGCAGGCCACCGACCAGATCCTGCGGTGCTCCGAGGCGTTCGCGCTGGTGCCCCGGCCGCCGGGCTTCGTCCCCGGCCTCGGCTACCTCGTCCAGTACTGGAAGAACCTGCGGGACTACTTCCTGGTGGTGAAGGACAACCGCACCTACCGCGCCTGCGTGGTCACGACGGCCGCCAACTACCGCTCCGTCATCGAGATGGCCTCGGCGGGCATCTGAGCCGGCATCGGTGGGGCCGCCGTACGGCGGGAAGGTGCGGCGGCCCGTCAGCCGAGGGTCTTGGCCGGCTCCTCGGGGTCCGGGGTGTGGTGGCGGCCGACCGGGATCACCAGTGGGGTCCGGCTCACCGGGTCCGTCGTCACCTGGCAGCGGAGGCCGAAGACGTCCTCGACCGTTTCGGCGGTGATCACGTCGGCGGGGGCGCCCTCGGCGACGATGCCGCCCTTCTTCATCGCGATGACGTGGTCGGCGTACCGGCAGGCCTGGTTGAGGTCGTGCAGGACCATGACGATCGTGCGTCCCTCGCGCCGGTTGAGGTCGACGACGAGGTCCAGGACGTCGACCTGGTGGGCGAGGTCGAGGTAGGTGGTCGGCTCGTCGAGGAGGAGGACCGGGGTGCCCTGGGCGACGGCCATGGCGATCCAGGCGCGCTGGCGCTGACCGCCGGAGAGTTCGTCGACGGCGCGGTCGGCGAGGTCGGTGGTGCCGGTGGCGGCGAGCGCGTCGTGCACCGCCTGCTCGTCGGCCTTGGTCCACTGCCGCCACCACGTCTGGTGCGGGGAGCGGCCCCGGTTGACCAGGTCGATGACGGTGAGGCCCTCGGGGGCGACCGGCGACTGCGGGAGGATGCCGAGCTGCTGGGCCAACTCCCTGGTGGGGATGGTGTGCAGGGCCCGGCCGTCCAGGCTGACCGCCCCGTCGCGGGGGGCCAGCAGCCGGGCCAGGGCGCGCAGCAGGGTCGACTTGCCGCAGGCGTTGGCGCCGACGACGGCGGTGATCCGGCCCGGCGGCACGGCCAGGTCGAGGCCGCTGACGACGGCCCGGTCGTCGTAGCCCAGGTGCAGGCCCTCGGCCCGCAGGTCGGGTTCGGCGGTGGACATCGGTCAGCCTCCTGAGCCCGCGCGGTTGACGCGGATGAGCAGCCAGAGCAGCACCGGGGCGCCGAGCACTCCGGTGACGATCCCCACGGGCAGTTCGGTGCCGGGGATCAGTTCGCGTGCGAGGACGTCGGACGCGAGGACGACGAGGGCGCCGGTGAGTCCGGCGGCGAGCGGCGGCGGCCAGGCGGTGCGGCACAGTCGCTGGGCGATCTGCGGGGCGGCGAGCGCCACGAAGGCCACGGGTCCGGCGGCCGCGGTGGCGAAGGCGACCAGGCCGACGCCGGTGAGCAGGACGGTGAGCCGGACGGTCTGGACGCGGGTGCCGAGTCCCTTGGCCACGTCGTCGCCGAGTTGCAGCGTACGCATCAGCCGGCCGATGAGCAGGGCCGCGGGGACCAGGGCGACGAGGGCGTAGGCGAGGGGCGCGGCCTGCTGCCAGTCGCGGCCGTTGAGGTTGCCGACGAGCCAGCCGAGGGCGGCCTGCGCCTGGAAGCGGCCGCCCCGGGCGAGCAGGAAGTCGGTGGCGCTGAGGCAGACCCAGGAGACGCCGATGCCGACGAGGATGATCCGGTAGCCGGTGGTGCCTCGCCGCCAGGCGAGCCCGTAGACGATCAGGGCGCTGGTGAGGGCGCCGAGGAGGCCGAGTGCCTGGGTGCCGAGGCCGAAGTCCCAGCCGAGCACGAGGCCCGCGACGACGGCTGTTCCGGCGCCCTGGGTGAGGCCGATCATGTCGGGGCTGGCCAGCGGGTTGCGGGTCATCGTCTGGAACAGTGCGCCGGACATGCCGAACGCGATGCCCGCGAGGAGGCCCGTCATGGCGCGGGGCAGCCGCAGTTCCCGGACGACGAGCAGGGTGCCCGCGTCCCCGGATCCGGTCAGCGCGCGGGCGACGTCGGCGAGCGGGATCCCGTACTCGCCGATGGAGACGTGCCAGCACAGTGCCGCGAACACGGCGGCGGCGAGCCCGGCGCAGACGGCGAGCTGACGGGGGCGCAGGGTGCCGGAGACCGGCGGGAAGACGAGGCGGAAGGGCCGGGCGGCGGACTTCGGGAGCGGGGTGGGAGTGCCGGTGGCGCCGGCGGTCTTCTCGGGCAGGGTGTCGGTGGTCATGGTCAGATCTCCGCGAGGCGACGTCGGCGGACCAGGGCGATGAAGAACGGTCCGCCGATGAAGGCGACGATGATCCCGGCCTGCACCTCGACGGGCCGGGCGATCACCCGGCCGAGGATGTCCGCGCCGAGCAGCAGGGCGGCGGCGAGCGCGGCCGAGAGCGGCAGCAGCCGGCGGTGGTCCGGGCCGAGTCCGGCGTACTGGGCGAGGACCCGGGCGACGTGCGGGACGACGAGGCCGATGAAGACGACGGGGCCGATCACCGCGACCGCCGCGCCGGTGAGGAGGGTGACGGCGACGACGCCCTGGAGGCGGACGAGGCCGAGCCTGCGGCCGAGGGAGGCGGCGACGTCGTCGCCGAGGGCGAGGCTGTTGAGGGCGGGGGCGCTCGCCAGGGCGAGGAGGGCGCCGAGCCCGAGGAAGGGCAGGACGCGCAGCACGGTGGAGGCGTCCTGGTCGGCGAGGGATCCGGCCGACCAGAAGCGGAAGCGGTCCAGGGCGGCCGGGTCGGTGAGGACGACGGCGCTGGTCAGCGAGGACAGCACGGCGGTGACCGCGACTCCGGCGAGGGCCAGTTTCACCGGGGTCGACCCCGAACGCCCCAGCCGGCCGAGCAGATAGACGACGACGCTCGCCGCCATCGCCCCAGCGAACGCGAACCAGATGTAGCCGAGCAGCGAGCCGATCCCGGCGACCCCGGCGGCCAGCACGATGGCGAAGGCCGCCCCGGCGCTGACGCCGAGGATGCCGGGGTCGGCCAGCGGGTTGCGGGTCAGCGCCTGCATCACGCAGCCGGAGAGGCCGAGCGCCGCCCCGGCGGCCAGCCCCAGCGCCGTACGCGGAACGCGCACCGACCAGATGACGTCCTCGATCCGGGGCCCGGTCGGGCGGCCCAGGAGCGCGTCGATCACCTCGCCGGGCGGGATGTTAAGCGCGCCGAGGCCGATCGAGAACAGGCTGAGCAGGACCAGCAGGGCGCCGAGCACGGCCACGAGCAGGGCGGGTCGCCATCGGGCGGGGCGGGTCACGGGGCTGGCTCCACGGTCCGGTTCCTCACGGGCGGTCGGTCGACAGGAGGGAGGAGGTCCGTCCCGCCGGCGGCGGGACGGAGCGGGAACGGCGTCAGGACGCGGGCTGTTCGACCTTCGTGTCCGTCGTGCCGTCGACGGCCGCCGCCAGCATCGGGACCAGCCGGTCGACGGTGTACGGGAGGCTGAGCGGGCTCACGAAGGAGATGGCGCTGCCGAAGTGGCCGCTCTCCTTCACCATGACCTCGCGGCCCTCCTCGGCCACGGCGAGCTTGCCGTAGAGCGGGTCGGCGTGGAGCTTCTTCGTGTCCTTCGCCGGGTCGGTGACGATCCATACGACGGCGTCGGTGTCGAGGAGGTCGGTGCGCTCCTTGCTGATGTTCGCGCCGAACGCGTCGCCGACGACCGTGTTCAGGTCGGTGGGGAGCTGGAAGCCGAGGCCGTTGAGCAGCCGGGAGCGGTTGTCCTGCGGGCCGTAGACGTACATGCCCTCGTACGGGGTGGCCATCACGGCGCTCTTGCCCTGGAACTCGGGGTGCGCGGCGGCGGCGTCGGTGATGTGCTTCTCGGTCTTCGCGATCAGCGTCGTGGCCTCCTCGCTCTTGCCGAGGGCCTTGCCGACCTGCTCGGTCTGGTCCTGCCAGGAGATGGACCAGTCCGGGCCGTCCTCGGGCTGGGCGACGACCGGGGCGATCTTGGAGAGGGTGCGGTACTGGTCCTTGGTGAGGCCCGAGTACAGGGCGAGGATCAGGTCGGGGCGCAGGGAGGCGATCTTCTCGACCTGGGGACCGGTGCCGTCGTCGTGCAGGACGGTGGGCCGCGGCTTGTCGCCGAGGGCCTTCTCCGCCCAGGGGCCGATCGCACCCTTGAACTCGCCGAGCCACTCGGTCGTGCCGACGGGAACCTTGCCGAGGGCGAGCACGGCGTCCTGGTCGGAGAGGCCGACGGTGACGATGCGCTTCGGCTCCGCCTTGAGGGTGGTGTCGCCGTACTTGTGGTCGAGGGTGACCGGGTAGGCGCCCTTCCGCGCGCCCTCGGCGGGCGCGGCGGCGTCGTCGCCGCTCTCGCCGGACCCGCAGGCGGAGGCTCCGAACAGCAGCAGGGCGGACGCGGCCACGGCGATCAGCCGGGTGCGCTGGAACATGCGGGACATGACGGATTCCTTCGGGAGTGTGGGCGTACGCCGGGGGCGGGGACGGAAGTGCCGTGGGGTCAGGGGTGCGGTGCGGTGCGGCTGCCGGACCAGGCGCGCCACAGGGCGGCGTACGGGCCGTCCGCGTCGCGCAGTTCTTCGTGGGGGCCGCTCTCGACGACGCGGCCGGCCTCCAGCACGACGACCCGGTCGGCGGCGACGGCCTGGGTGAGGCGGTGGGCGACGATCAGGGCGGTGCGGCCGGCGAGGGCGGCCTCGGCCGAGCGTTCCAGGACCCGGGCGCCCGCGCTGCCCGCCTCGGCGGTGGCCTCGTCGAGTACGGCGAGGGCGGGGTCGGCCAGGACGAGCCGGGCGAGGGCCAGTTGCTGGGCGCGGGCGGGGTCGAGGCGGTGGCCGCCCTCGCCGACGACGGTGTCGAGCCCGTCCGGGAGCGCCTCGGCCCAGTCCAGGGCGTGCACCGTGGACAGCGCCTTGCGCAGTTCGGCGTCGGTGGCGTCGGGGCGGGCGAGTCGGAGGTCCTCGGCGAGGGTGCCGGTGAACACATGGACCTCCTGGGTGACCAGGACGACCGAGGGGTCCCCGGCGCCCGCCGGTGCGGTGACCGTGCCCGAGGTGGGCTGCTGGACGCCCGCGACGATCCGGGCGAGGGTCGACTTCCCGGCCCCGCTCGTCCCGACGAGCGCGACGTGTTCGCCGGGCCGCAGGGTGAGGGAGACCTCGTGCAGCACGGGACGGCCGGGTCCGTAGGCGTGGCTGACGGCGTCCACGGCGACGGCCGCCCCGGACGCGGTCCGCTGCTGGTGAGGTCCGGTCTCCTGGTGCGGTCGGGTCCTCGTGTGCGATCCGCTCTTCTGGTGCGGTACGCCTGGGGGTTCCGCTCCCCCGTCGAGGTCGGTTACTCCGACGAGCCGGGCCAGTCCGGCCGCCGCCGACTGGGCGTCGTCGAGCAGGACCAGGGCGGCGTTGACGGGCCCGAAGAGGCTGTGGAAGTAGAGGGCGGCGGCCGTCGCCGTGCCGATCGACACCGCGCCGTCGCCGACCAGGAAGAACCCTGCGACGAGGACGGCGGCCAGGCCGATGTACTCGGCGATGTGCAGCCGCCCGTAGAAGCCCAGCACCAGGTTGACACTGCGCATGGTCAGCTCGACCGCCTTGCGCGAGCGTCCGGCGCCGCGCTCGGTGTGCTGGTCCTCCAGCCGGTGGCCGCGTACGGTCACGGCCCCGCCGATGGTCTCCAGGAGCTGTTGCTGCTGGGCCCCGTTGGCGACCCGCTGATCGGCGTAGAGGGTGAGGGCCCGGGTCACGTACCAGCGGGCGGTGAGCAGTTGGACGGGGACGGCGAGGAGCGCGGCGAGCAGGAACCGTACGTCGAGGAGGGCCAGCGCGCCGAGGGTGAGCAGGATCGCGAGGAGGGAGCGGGCCATCTCGGGCAGCGCCGAGCGGACGGCCTCGGCGACCCGGGCGACGTCGCCGGTGACGCGGGCGGTGAGGTCTCCGGCCCCGGCGCGTTCCAGCCGGTCGGCGGGGAGGTCCAGGGCCCGTTCGACGAACTGCTCGCGCAGCCGGGCCAGTACGGTCTCGCCGAGCCGGGCGACGCGGGTCAGTCCGATCGTCGTGGTGACGCCCTGGACGGCGGCGACCGCGACGAGGAGGACGACCGGGAGGGTCAGGTCCCCGGCGGGGCGGCCGTCGGCGACGATGTCGACGATCCGGCCCAGCAGCGGCTGGACGAGGAGGCCGACGGCGGTGGCCGCGACCAGGACGCCGATGCCGGTCAGGGCGAGGCCCCGGTCGGGGCGGATCAGCGCGCGCAGGGCGGCCCGGGTGCGGGCGGGGGTGGCGATGGGGAGCAGTTCGGCGCTGTCGTCGGCCGGGCGCGAGGGAGTCGTCATGTGAGCACCGCCGTGCGGTAGACGGGATGGTCGCGTACGAGGTCCTCGTGCGGGGCCTCGGCGGTGATCGTGCCGCCGTCGACGAGGACGACGCGGTCGGTCTCGGCGAGCAGGGCGGGGCTGCTGGTGACCAGGACGGTGGTGCGGCCGGCCCGGGCGCGCCGGATGCCGGCGGCGATCCGGGCCTCGGTCGCGGCGTCGACGGCGGTGGTCGGGTCGTGGACGACGAGGACGCCCCGGCCGGCGGCGAGTGCGCGGGCCAGGGCGACGCGCTGGCGCTGGCCGCCGGAGAGCGAGCTGCCGCGCTCGCCGATCCGGCCGTCGGTGCCGCCGGACAGGGCGGAGGCCACCTCGTCGACGGCGGCGGCGTCCATCGCGGGGCGCGGGTCGGCCCCGGCGGGGGCGGCGGCGACGACGTTCTCCAGGAGGGTGCCGTCGAAGAGCTGGGCGTCGTGCTCGGCGACGAGCAGCGCGGAGCGGAGGGCGGCGGGGGCCAGTTCGGTGAGCGGTACGCCGTCGAGTTCGACGCTCCCCCGGTGCGGGTCGCAGCGGCGGGCCAGGCAGTGCAGCAGGGTCTGGGCGTCGGCCGGGTCGGTGACGACGATGCCGAGGTGTTCGCCGGGGCGGACGGTCAGGTCGAGGGCGTCGAGTCCGGCGTGGCCGAGTCCGTTCAGGCGCAGTTCGCCCGGGGCGGGAGCGGCCGGTTCGGCGGTGCCGCCGGTGGTCTCGCCCGGCGCGGCCAGCACGTCGGCGATCCGGGCGGCGGAGGCGCGGCCCTTGGCCAGCTCGGCGCCGACCCAGGCCAGCATGCCGATCGGGCCGGGGAGGAAGAGGGCGAGGCCGACCGCGGAGACGAGGGCCCCGAGGCCGATGGAGCCGCTGAGGACCAGGCGGCCGCCGACGAGGGCGACGAGCGCGATGAAGGAGCCGGTCAGCGTGAGCATCAGGCCGGTCTGGAGGGCGGCGGCGCGGGCGGCGCGCACATTGGCCTCGCGGGATGCCTGGCTGGTGGCCCGGTAGCGGTCGACGGCGGCGCGCTCGGCCCGCAGCCCCTTGAGCACCCGGACCCCGGCGACCAGGTCGGCCGCCACCCCGGAGGCGTGCGCGGCCTGTTCCTGTTCGGCTTCGCTGCGGTGCTCCAGGGGCCGGGCCAGGAAGTGGCCGAGCGCCATCAGGACGGGGGCGCCGATCAGGACGAGGAGCCCGAGGGGCAGGGAGGCGCGGAGCAGGAGCACCGCGCCCGCGACGACGCCGACGACGGCGGCGATGCCGAGGGTCAGGGCCATGTTGACGGCTCCCACCCGGCGGGCGTCCTCGGTGGCCACGTTCACCAGCGCGCCGGGCGGACGGCCCGCCTCCGCCCCGCCGTGCGGGGCGAGGACCCGGCGCAGGACGTCGAGGCGCAGGTGGTGGGCGGCCTGCTCGGCGGCGCGTTCACCGGCGCGGGCGCCGAAGCGGAAGCCGAAGGAGAGCAGGGTGTAGACGACGGCGAGGACCACCAGCCAGAGCGCCAGCGCACCGCCGTCGGGTCGGACCACGGCACGGTCGACGATCAGCCCGATGAGTACGGGGACGAGCGCCTCGCCGGTCTGGTGGCAGGCGCCCAGGAGCGATCCGACGGCGACGTCCCGCCGCTGCCCCGCGACGGCTCGGCGTATGACGCCGCGCCCGGCGGTATCAGCCCCCACTTCATCTGCTCCTCAGCGTGTCACGGCAGCGGCAGCGACGGCGGCGACTTCTGGCCACCCGCCTCCAGCCAAACGAAGGCAAGGCTAACCTGCGCCCGTCGGGGCCGGGACCCCCGGCCCCCGCGCCGCGGGATCACAGCGCGGCACGCGGACCGCCCGGCCCCACCGCGGGTACGTCTTCCACGGCCTGTTCCCGTCCTGAGCCCGTCAGCAGTTGGCCGACCCGGGCCACGAGGACGCGACGGGGATGAGCCGCCGGGGCCTCTCCCGGGTCGTCGCGGCCGCCCACACCCTCCTGTCGGCAGCTTCGGAGGCCGGGCGACGAGCGGGCCAGGGGGCGGGCGTTCACCGCGCTCGGCGGCCTCGCGCGCGGCACCGCGTGGCACGCGGCCCTGGCCCGCGTCCGCAGGGACGCCGTCGCCGCCCGCCACTACGGGAGTGCCGCCGCCTCGCTGCTCGGGCGGAGCGAGGGCACGTGACGCCGCCGCGCCCCGGCGTGGCCGGTCCTCCCGGTACGGCTCAGGTCTCGGCGAGGGGGCCGGCGAAGGGGTCGACGAGGGAGTCGTCGTCGAACGGGGTCGCCTGGTGGAAGTAGAGCCGCCAGCCCCGCTGGGTCAGCCGCCACAGGGAGCTGCGGTGCGAGCGGACCCCCTTGGACTCGGTGTCGAAGGTGAGGTGCACCAGGTCGGCGCAGAGTTGCGAACCCCGCATCCGGGAGGCGGTGAGCGGGCCGGGGCGCGGGGCGCTGTCCGCGGTGAGCGAGGCGATGATCGTCTCCCGGGTCCAGAGCCGGCCGCTGGTGCCGATCTCCCGGAACTCCGGGTGCAGCAGCGAGGCGAGGAGCTCGGCGGAGGCCCGCACCAACGGGTCCAGCAGCCGCAGCTCGCCCTCGATGGCGGCGGCCACGGCGGGCGTCGGCTCAGCCACGGGTCAGCTCCACGAGTTTCGCCACGGTGTTCCAGTTGCGGCTGGTGGCGGTGAGGCCCTTGATGTGGCGGGGGCGTCCCAGCGCGACCGCCAGCTTGGAGCGGCCGAGCCCGTCGGGGGCGTACAGGTACAGGCAGCGGTCGCCGAGCCGGAACTCCTCCGGCAGGAAGTCCCCGGCTTCGAGGCCCGCGAAGCGGTCCGCGTCGACGGGCCGGTCGAAGAAGGTGACGTGGAGTTGCCTGCCCTCCAGCTCGGCTGCGGGGAACGGGCAGGCTTCGGCGACGGCGGCGAGATAGCCGGCGTCGCGGACGAGGCAGTCGACGGCGAACCCGAACCGCTGGTGCAGGGCCCGCTCCAGGGCGGCGGCCAGCGCGTCCTCGTCGTCGCTCCCGCTCCGGAAGACGGCGTTGCCGCTCTGCAGATGGGTGGCGATGCCGGTGTGCCCCAGTTCGGTGAGCACGGTGCGCAGTTCGGGCATGGGGACCCTCTTGCTGCCGCTCACGTTGATCCCCCGCAGCAGCGCCGCGTACGTCGTCGTCATGGCCACTCACCCTAGGCCCTGACGCGCGGATCGGGCCGGATTCGGGGCGGGCACGACGGGTCTCCCCGGGAAACGGCGCAGCCGCCGCGCCCCGTGGGGGAGAGCGCGGCGGCTGCTGTGCGCGGGGGCCGGGCGGCGGGGGTGTGACCACCGCCGCCCGGCGTCCGGTCGGAACCGAGGTACTACTCGACGACCTTGAGGAGCTTGTTGGCCGTGCCCTCGGTGGCGTTGCTGATGGCGTCCGGGGTGGCTCCCTCGGTGAGCGCCGTGGCGACGGCCTCCGGGGTCGCGTCCTGGTTGCCCGCCAGGTAGACGGCGGCCGCGCCGACGACGTGCGGGGTGGCCATGGACGTACCGGAGATGGTGTTGGTGCCGGTGTCGCTGTCGTTCCAGGTGGACGTGATGTCCGAGCCCGGGGCGTAGATGTCGACGACCGGGCCGTAGTTGGAGAAGTCCGACTGCTCGTCGGCCTCCGTGGACGAGGCGACGGTGATCGCCTCGGGGACGCGGGAGGGCGAGCCCTGCCCGGCGTCGCTGGACTCGTTGCCGGCGGCCACACCGAAGGTGATGCCCGCGGCGATGGCCTTCTGGACGGCCTCGTCGAGGGCGGGGTCGGCGCCGCCGCCGAGGCTCATGTTGGCGACGGACGGGCCCTTGGCGTTGGCGGCGACCCAGTCGATCCCGGCGATGACCTGCTCGGTGGTGCCCGAGCCGTTGTCGTCCAGGACGCGGACGCCCACGATGTTCGCCTTCTTGGCGACGCCGTGCGCGGCCCCGGCTATGGTGCCCGCCACGTGGGTGCCGTGCCCGTTGCCGTCGTCGGCGTCGTCGTCGTTGTCGACGGCGTCGAAGCCGGAGGTGGCGCGGCCCTCGAAGTCCTCGTGGGTGACGCGGACACCGGTGTCGATGACGTACGCGGTGACGCCCTCGCCGCCGGCGTCCGGGTAGGTGTAGGCGTTGTCGCCGGCGGTCTCGGTCTGGTCGATCCGGTCCAGACCCCACGACGGCGGGTTGTCCTGGGTGGCGTCGATGCTGAACTTCTTGTTCTGCACCACCTTCGCGACGGCCGGGTCGGCGGCGAGGCGCTTGGCCTCCGTCTCCGAAAGGCCGCTGGCGGAGAAGCCGTTGATGCTGGAGGAGTAGTTGCGCTTGAGCTTGCCGCCGTACTCCTTCGCGAGCTCGGACTTGTCGGCCTTCTTCTCGTCCAGCATCACGATGTAACTGCCGGAGACCGCGGTCGCGGCGTCCGCGCCGTAGACCGTGCCCATGGGAGCCGGTGCGGCTCCGGCGAACGAGGTGCCGAGAAGGGTGACTCCGGCGGCGGCCGCCACGGCGGTGATCGCGGCGGTCAGCTTGGTGCGACGGGTGCGCTGGTGCTTGGCCATGAAGAGGGGTCTCCTCGTCAAACTCTGTGGGGGGATTGGCCCTCGGCCGGAAGATCTCCGGGGGCTGGCTCGAAACCCTGACCGATTGACGAGCACAGATCAAGGCCTCCATGAGGGTGTGACTTGCTCAACAAGGTTTCGTAATAAGAAATCGGCCATGGCTGGTCACAGCGTCCGTGGAGCGCCGACCGAGGTCCGGCCCGCCCGGATCGACCGGTCGGGGACTGCCCAGCGGAAGCGCACCGCCTCGCATATCGCCTGCTCAGAGCCGTCCTTGAAGCGCCGGCCCCCGATCGTCCGGCAGCCGCCGGGGCGCCGCCGGGGCCTGTGGGGCGGGAGTGACCGGACGTGAAGACACGTGAAGGTCCGTGAAGGTGTGCGCGTCAGGGGTGAACACCCGGCCCCTGGTGTGAAATCGCGAGGGCGTGCGTGCAGATGCGTCGACCGGACCCGACGCGACAGAGGCTTCACAGAGCCGAAACACGGACGTCCCGCCCCGGAGAACCGCTGGTCACGGCGGACGGGGCGGGACGGAGAACGTCCGGATAGCGCTCAGGGGATTCCGCTCAGCGCGACAGCTCGGCCTCGATGAGGTCGGCGGCCCGCCGGGTGCCGCCCTCCCGCGCCATCTGCTCGCTCAGCCGCCCGCAGCGGGCGGCCACTTCGGGGTCGTCCACCAGAGCGAGCACGGCCTCGCGCAGGCTCGCGGCGTCGGCCTCCTCCATCGGGAGGTGCCGGGCCACGCCCAGCGATTGGAGCATGTCCGCGTTGCCGAACTGGTCGACGGCCTGGGGGACGGCGACCATCGGGGTGCCGGTGGCGAGCCCCTCCTGGCTGCCGCCCGCACCGGCGTGGGTGATGAAGGCGTCGGCCTGCTTGAGGACGGCCAGCTGCGGCACCCAGGTGCGCACCTCCACATGGCCCGGTACGTCTCCGAGTTCGGCGGGGTCGACGTGCGCGCCGATCTGGAGCACCACGTGCCAGCCGGGCAGGCCGCGCGAGGCCTCGACGCACTCCCGGTAGAACGCGGGCTGCTTGGTGAAGGAGGAGCCGAGCGACACCAGGAGCACCTTCTCCGCCCCGGCCGGCCTGGCCCACTCCCCCTGGTCCGCGCGGTCGCCCTGACAGGCGCCGACGAAGGTGTACATCTCGCGGTCGACCCGGTCCGCGTTCGGCTGGAGCGCCTCGGGGATCAGCACGATGCCGAAGCGCGGGCGGGCCACGAAGTCGTCGCTGGGGACATGGCCGAGGCCGTTCTCGGCGAGCCAGTCGTCGAAGCGCGCGTAGTACGCCCTGCCGCGCTCGGTCTGCTTCAGCTCGGCGGTCATCGGGTCGCCGACCTCCTGCTCGTACCCGTCCCAGGGCACCAGGTTGGGCCAGAGGGAGACGGCGGGGACACCCCAGCGGTGGGCGAGGACCCGGGCGGGATAGGAGGTGATGTCATGCAGGACGAGGTCGGGCTCGTCGCCCGCGAAGGCCTCGGCGAGCTGCGGGAGCGCCTGGAGCGCGTCGTCGAGGAAGGGTTCGATGTTGTCGATCAGCTCGGTGCCCCAGGCGTCGGGGTCGTCGTCGGTCGGCAGGGTCGAGGTGTAGATCACCGGCCGGGCGCCGGTGGCGGCGACCTTCTCGGCGAAGGAGGCCGGGATGGCGTAGCTGACGCGGTGTCCACGGTCGACGAGCTCGCGGATGACGTCGAGGCTCGGGTTCACATGTCCGTGGGCGGCGATGGAGAACATGGCGATGTGGGCACGCGGGGATTCCGTCATGCCGCACACCGTAGACGAGACGAGACGTCTCGTGCAACCTGTTTCCCCGTCGGGATCAGCGCTGGTAGCGGGCCAGCACCCGGTTCCCGTCGTCCACCAGCCGTTTCCGCAGCTCGTCGGTGTCGATCGCGCCGCTGTAGTACTCCTGGAGGGCGGGGGTCGCCACCTTGTCCTTCCACTCGGGGTAGCCGCGCACCGACTGGGCGGGCGCCGGGCGGAGCCCCCGCGCGAGCGCGGTGCCGACGGCCCAGCCGTGCTCGCTCCCGCGCAGCGACGGGTCGGCCAGGGCCTCCGTACCGGTGGGCAGCATCCAGTCGCCCCGCGCGAGGCGCACCATGTTCGGGGGCCGCAGCAGGAAGTCGATGAACGCGACGGCCTCCCTCTTGTGCGGGCTCTCCTCGGCGACCGACAGCGTCTGCGGGCTCACACCCTGGACCGTGCCGCCCGCGCCCGCGGGCATCGGCAGGACCGTCCAGTCGAACCCCTTCGGGGCCTGCTGGATGATCTGCTGGCGGTAGGAGAAGCCGAGCGGGAGCATCGCGTACTTGCCGCCGAAGAACCCGGGGAGCGCGTCCGACCCGCCCATCCCCAGCGCGCCGCGGGCCGCGCTGCCGTCGGTGTTGACCTGGTCGCGAATGGTGCCGGCCACCACGCCGTCGCCCTGCTCGAAGCGCAGGACCGCCTTGCCGTCGTCGTCGCGGTGGAAGAGCTGTCCGCCGCCGGACAGGCCCAGGTTGAGGGTGACGGAGACCGGCTCCTTCAGCGGCCAGGCGATCCCGTACCGCCCCTTGCCCGTCAGTTGGCCGGTGACCTTCCGGAACTCCTCCCAGCTCCAGGGGTGCTCCGGGGTCGGGAGGCGTGCGCCCGAGGCCGTCAGCAGCTTCGTGTTGGCGATCAGGACCCGGGGCTCCTGGAGGAAGGGCACCCCGTGGACACCCTCGCCGAACGTGGTGGTGCGCCAGGACTGTTCGGGGATGTCGGCCTTGAGCCGGTCGGGCAGGAAGGGGCGCAGGTCGGCGAGGTAGCCCCCGTACGCGAAGTCGGCCAGGTCGTCGGAGGCGTCGTGGATGACGTCCGGGGCCTCGCCGCCCTCGAAGGAGGTGAGCAGCTGGTCGTGGACGCTGTCCCAGCTGCCCTGGACGTAGTCGACCTGGACGTCGGGGTGGGCCGCGTTCCACTCCTTCACCAACTGCTTGTTGGCGTCGACGGACTCCTTCTGCCAGGCCAGCGACTGGAACCGGAGGCGTATCGTCCCGTCCGCGTCCCGCCCGTCGTCGCCGTCGCCCGAGCAGCCGGTGAGCAGCAGGGCCAGTACGGCGACGGCGGCCGCCGCCCGCCGGGCCGCGGCGCGCATCAGCTCTTCACCGCCCCGGCCGTCATCCCGCCGGTGATCCGCCGCTGGATGAGGGCGAAGAGGACGAGGGAGGGGAGCGTGGCGAGGAAGGCGGCCGCGGCGAGCGGGCCGAGGTCGGCCACGCCCTCCGCGCCGAGGAAGTGGGTGAGGACGACCGGCAAGGTCTGCTTCTCCGGGGTCTTGAGCAGGACGAGCGCGAAGAAGAACTCGTTCCATGCGGTGATGAACGCGAACAGCGCGGTGGCGACGATCCCGGGGGCGAGCAGCGGGGCCACGACCGAGACGAGCGTCCGCACCCGGCCCGCCCCGTCGACGGCGGCGGCCTCCTCCAGCTCGGTCGGCACGGCCCGTACGTATCCGGCGAGCATCCACAGCGCGAAGGGCAGCGACCAGACGACGTAGACCATGATCAGCCCCCACAGGGTGTTGATCAGGTGCAGGTTCTTCAGGATCAGGAAGAGCGGGATGATCACCAGGACGAACGGGAACGCCTGGCTGACGACCACCCAGCCGGTCGCGGCGGTGGCGAGTCGGCCCCGGTGGCGGGCCATCACATAGGCCATCGGGGTGGCGATCACTACGGCGATCACGGCCGCGCCGACGGCGGCGACCAGGGAGTTGGCCGCGGCCTGGAGCAGCGGCTGCTCGTCGAAGGCCTGCCGGAAGTTGTCCAGGGTGGGCTGCTCGGGGATCCAGGTGGGGTGGAGCGAGCCCAGTTCGCGGGCGGGCTTGAACGCGGTCGAGATCAGCCACACGAACGGGAACGCGAGGAAGACCAGGTACGCCAGGAGCGCGAGGTACTGAGCGGCCCGCGCGGGCCTGCTGGTGCGCAGCCCCGTCGACTCC
>NZ_JAAXYC010000192.1 GCF_018619185.1 Streptomyces sp. McG3
GTGTCCGGGGTGGTGGCGTCGGAGCGTCCGGTGCCCTTGCCCGCGCCCGGGGGGCGGGGGAGGAGGGACTGGAGCGGTGCGACTTCGTCCTCCATGGCGTCGAAGACGGAGCTGACCTCGTCGCGGACGTCGGTGAGCTGGACGGGCAGCCGGTCGCGGAGGCTGCTCCAGGCGTCGCGGTGCGAGCGGGAGAAGGTGTCCAGGGTCTGGATGGGGCCGATCGCTCCGTCGCGCTGGTAGGCGGAGTGGAGCAGTCGGTGGCCCTCGGAGGCGTCGTGGGACATGCCGTTGAGCGCGCGTCTGACGGCGCCGAGGGATTCGTGGTCGAGTGCGCCGGACCGGCCGCGCTCCATGAGTCTGCGGGCTTCGCTGAGCCGGGTGGAGGCCTGGTCGAGGTAGGCCTCGCCGCGGTCGGCGTCGCCCTTCGCCATGCCGAGGCTGATGTCCTCCATCCCGCGTTTCAGTCCGTAGAGCGAATCACCGGGGAGGGCGTCGGAGCTGGCGGCTGCCACGCCGCCGAACGCTCCCGCGGCCACGCCGACGGTGAGCCCGCCGGCCGTGAGCCCCTTCGCCCAGCGTGAGCGGGGTCGCAATTTCCGCAGTGGTGAGGCCCGGTGGGCCCCCTTGCCCCGCTGCACGGGCACCGTAGCGCCCGTGGACGCGCCGCCCTCGGCGAACATGGTCTCCATGGCCGCGACGAGCTGGGCTCGCTGCACCATTTTGACCTCGGGGTCCAACTGCGGCTTCGGTAGCTCACCGAGGCCGTTCGCCAGGGCCAACAGCGGTTCGCGGTCGGCCTGGTCGGCCGGTTCCGCGGGCTGTACGGCCGCCGCACCCTGGGGGGTCTGGTCTTCCAGGGCCTGGGCGAAGGCGTTCGCCCGCCGGTGTGCCGAAACGTTTGCGATCACTGGCGGCACCTCCTCTCGTCATGACGGTCGACTCCCCTGGCGGTCCGGAAGGTTGCACACCTTGAGCGTTTCCACTCGATGGAGTGAGTGGCTACGGACAGGGGGTGACGACAGGGGGCCTGCAACCGGCACAACGAGGCGCTCGGCACTTGGGTTACGCACGAAAGATGATCGGACCAGTGCGTGACGGGACGGTCACGCAGAGGTCGGATCAGCGGGCGTCGTCCGGCAGGAGCCGGGCGAGCGTCCGCACGGCTCGGTACTGGAGGGTCTTGATCGCGCCCTCGTTCTTGCCCATCACCCGGGCGGTCTCCGCGACCGAGAGGCCTTGGAGGAACCGCAGGGTCACGCACTCCTGCTGTTGGGGGTTGAGTCGCCGCACGGCCTGGAGCAGAGCGGCGTTGGAGAGGGACTCCAGGACGGAGTCCTCGGGGCTGCGCGCCACCTCGTTGGCGTCGAGCATTTCGCCGGTGGTCACTTCGAGTCGGAAACGACTGGATTTGAAGTGGTCGGCGACCAGGTTGCGAGCGATCGTGACCAGCCAGGCGCCGAAGTCGCGGCCCTGCCAGGTGAACGTGGAGATGCGGCGCAGCGCGCGGAGGAAGGTCTCGCTGGTGAGGTCCTCCGCGGTCGCCTTGCCGCCCACGCGGTAGTAGATGTACCGGTACACGGTGTCGCTGTACTGGTCGTACAGGCGGCCGAAGGCATCCGCCTCACCGGCCTGTGCGCGCTCGACGAGATCCATCATGCGCGCGCTGTCGCTGTCGGCGGTGGGACGGCGGACGGTCGACGTGGTCGAGGCGGCGCGGGTGCCGCGTCTTCCGACCGCCGCACTGCGTTCGGCCAGGGCGTAGCAAGGGCCGGCAGGTGCAGGGGTGGCAAATGCGGGGACGGCGTACGCGGTGGGGACGAAGCCGCGCAAGCGGTCAATGACCGATGCACGCAGCGTAGCCAGGCCCGAGGCGTCAACCCCGACGTGTGGGTACACGGGACTCCCAGAGGCAGAGCTTCCATCACGAGCAGTTCGAAAAACGTCACTCGTGGTAGCGAGTGGCGGGTTCCGTGATGCGTCTGAGGAGAATAACGCTTCGTGCAGGCAGCGCTACACCCAGTTGTCTAAATCACCGGTTCCGTCGCTTCTGTTATCACTAAGTGACGTATCAAGTAGCACATGGTGACCGTTTATTGATCGGATTACTTCGTGATCTGTCTACGGGGGCGACGGGTTGTGGCCGGGCGCCGGCGATCCGGCTGGCCGGAGGGGGCGTCGCCCGTGCCGGTGGACCGGATCGCGATCGGACGTCCGGCTCCGGGCGTGGCTGCGCCCCGTGACCGTTCGTGGTGGACGGGCACGGGGCGCGGAGGGTGCGGAAGGGCCGCGGGTCAGCGGCGGCGGCGGTGCAGGGCGACGGCGGCGGCGGTGCCGCCCGCGAGCGCGCCGACCCCGGCGGCGGCAGGGATGCCGACCTTGGCCGCCTTGCGGCCGGTGCGGTAGTCGCGCAGTCGCCAGTCCCGGGCGCGGGCGTACTTGCGGAGCTTGGCGTCCGGGTTGATCGCGTAGGGGTGGCCGACCAGCGAGAGCATCGGGATGTCGTTGTGCGAGTCGCTGTAGGCGGCGCAGCGCTCCAGGTCCAGGCCCTCCGCGGCGGCGAGGGCGCGGACGGCCTCGGCCTTGGCGGGGCCGTGCAGGGGTTCGCCGACCAGGCGCCCGGTGTAGACGCCGTCGACCGATTCGGCGACGGTGCCGAGCGCGCCGGTCAGGCCGAGGCGGCGGGCGATGATGGTGGCGGTCTCCACGGGGGCGGCGGTGACCAGCCAGACCTTCTGTCCGGCGTCCAGGTGGGCCTGGGCCAGGGCCCGGGTGCCGGGCCAGATGCGGTCGGCCATGTACTCGTCGTAGATCTCCTCGCCGATCGACATCAGCTCGGAGACGCGGTGGCCCTTGACGATGGACAGGGCGCTGTCGCGGGCGTCCTGCATGTGTTCGGGGTCCTCGACGCCGGCCAGCCGGAACCAGGCCTGCTGCCAGGCGAACCGGGTGAGCTCGCGGCGTTCGAAGAACTTCCTCTTGTAGAGGCCGCGGCCGAAGTGGAAGATCGCCGCGCCCTGCATGACGGTGTTGTCGAGGTCGAAGAAGGCGGCGGCGCGGTCGTCCCCGGCGACGGGGAACGCGGGCTCCTCGGGAGGTGCCGCGTCCGCTTCTTCCGGGGCCTTGGTCAGGAGGGCGGATTCGTCGTCGGCGGCCGAGGTCTTGCGCGCGGCCTCGGCGGCGGCCTCGCCTGCCAGGACGCTCCGTGCGGTAGCGGAACGCCTACGGGGTGTGAGCCATCCAAGAGCGGCCATGCCGTGAGCATAGCCAGTCCGTCCGCACGTGCCCGACCTGCCGCGATGCGTGGGCGTGAACGCTGCGGGTCGGAACGGTGAATCGGGTGATTCCGGGCGGTCCGGGGTGGGGGCGCGCGGGCGCGGAAAGTGAGCACCGCGGGCTCGGGAAGTGAGCGTGGCGGGCGCAGAATGAAGGCATGAGTGCTCTGCTGCGACGCAAGAGGAAGAAGCCCGCCGAGCGGGTGGTCACGCTGGTGGGGAAGCCCGGGTGCCATCTGTGCGAGGACGCGCGGGCGGTGGTGGGCGCGGTCTGCGAGGAGACCGGTGCGTCGTGGGTGGAGAAGGACATCACCGAGGACGAGGAGCTGTACAAGGAGTACTGGGAGCAGATTCCGGTGGTGCTGATCGATGGCGAACAGCACACGTTCTGGCGCGTGGACCCGGCCAGGCTGCGCAAGGCGCTGGGTGCGGACGCGAAACCCGGTTAACATTGCGGGCGTTTTGAGTGGCCTCGGGGGCTGAGTTGTGAGGAGTGTGTACTGCTTTGCCCCCTTCGAGGCTGCAACGGGCCGATGCGGTCCCCGGTTCCGGGATCGCGCGGGGAATGTGCGTGACCCCGGTCACTTTGACCAGACAAAACGGACACAATCTTTGTGCACGCGTTCACAAAGACATAGCCTGCATTCGACGGGGCGGTCCTGGGACATACGGCCGCCTGCAGCCCCGCTCATCCCGCAGGAGCACCGTGGCAACTGGCCGAACTCACCGACCGGCGACCCGTAGCCGAGGAATTCCCGAGGCCACCGTCGCCCGACTTCCGTTGTATCTGCGCGCCCTGACCGCGCTCTCCGAGCGATCGGTCCCCACGGTCTCCTCCGAGGAGCTGGCCACGGCGGCCGGGGTCAACTCGGCGAAGCTGCGCAAGGACTTCAGCTACCTGGGGTCCTACGGCACCCGGGGTGTCGGGTACGACGTCGAGTATCTCGTCTACCAGATCTCGCGCGAGCTCGGGCTCACCCAGGACTGGCCGGTCGCCATCGTCGGCATCGGTAACCTCGGCGCGGCCCTCGCCAACTACGGCGGCTTCGCCTCCCGCGGCTTCCGGGTCGCGGCGCTGATCGACGCGGACCCCGCCATGGCCGGTACGCCGGTGGCCGGGATCGCCGTCCAGCACACGGACGACCTGGACCGGATCATCAGCGACAACGGTGTGTCCATCGGTGTGATCACCACCCCGCCCGGCGCGGCCCAGCAGGTCTGCGACCGGCTCGTCGCCGCCGGGGTGACCTCCATCCTGAACTTCGCGCCGACCGTGCTGTCGGTGCCCGAGGGCGTCGACGTGCGCAAGGTCGACCTCTCCATCGAGCTCCAGATCCTCGCGTTCCACGAGCAGCGCAAGGCCGGCGAGGACTCCGCCGCCGAGGACGAGGGCGCGCCCCCGATGCGCGCCACGCCCGCGAGCCGGAAGGGACCTGACGGGGACATGCCCGCCGTGATGCCGGCATGAGCCTCCTCGTCGTCGGACTGAGCCACCGCAGCGCCCCCGTCTCCGTACTGGAGCGGGCCTCCCTCGCTGTCGAGACCCAGGCCAAGCTGCTCCAGGACACCCTCGCCGCGGAACCCGCGACCGAGGCGGCCGTGCTGGCCACCTGCAACCGCATCGAGCTGTACGCCGACGTGGACAAGTTCCACGCGGGCGTCGCCGAGCTGTCCACCCTGCTCGCCCAGCACAGCGGCGTCGGTCTCGAGGAGCTCACTCCGTATCTCTATGTGCACTACGAGGACCGGGCCGTCCACCACCTCTTCTCGGTGGCCTGCGGCCTCGACTCGATGGTCGTCGGCGAGGGGCAGATCCTCGGTCAGATCAAGGACGCGCTCGCGCGCGGCCAGGAGCTGCACACCGCCGGACGGCTGCTGAACGACCTCTTCCAGCAGGCCCTGCGGGTCGGCAAGCGCGCGCACAGCGAGACCGGGATCGACCGGGCCGGGCAGTCGCTCGTCACCTTCGGACTCCAGCAGCTCGCCGCCGGCGCCGACCCCGAGCGCTGGGCCGACGGCAAGCGCGCCCTGGTCATCGGCGCCGGATCCATGTCCTCGCTGGCCGCCGCGACCCTCGCCCGCACCGGTGTCGCCGACATCGTCGTCGCCAACCGGACCCGCTCCCGCGCGGACCGTCTGGTGGAGATCCTCCAGCACGGCGACGACACGGCGGTGCGCGCCCGGGCCGTCGAGATGTCCGCGGTCGGTGACGAACTGACACGTGCCGACATCGTCGTCTCCTGCACCGGTTCCACGGGCCTCGTACTCACCGCCGACGCCCTCGCCGACGCGCTGGGCGTGGCCCTGGACGCCGCGCCCGAGCGGCCGACGGTCACCGTCACCCCGGCCCCGGCCGACGTCGACCAGCACGCCGCCTGGGTGGAGAACGGTTCCGCCGCCTCCACCGCGGGGGCCGGTCCGGCGACCGCGCTGCGCCGCGTCACCGTGCCCGCACAGTCGACCGGCCCGGTCCGGCTTGCCCTGCTCGACCTTGCCATGCCGCGGGACATCGATGGCGCCGCCCACCGCATCGACGGTGTGCGCCTCGTCGACATCGAGTCGCTCGCCGAGGCGTCCGCCGACGCCCCGATGGCCGCCGATGTGGACCGGGTCCGCACCATCGTCTCCGACGAGGTGGCCGCCTTCGGCGCCGCCCAGCGCGCCGCGCACGTCGCCCCGACCGTGGTCGCCCTGCGCACCATGGCCGCCGGTGTGGTCGCCGGCGAGATCGCCCGGCTGGACGGCCGCCTTCCCGACCTGGACGAGAAGCAGCGCGCCGAGATCACCCAGACCGTGCGCCGCGTCGTCGACAAACTCCTGCACGCGCCCACCGTGCGGGTCAAGCAGCTCGCCAGCGAGCCCGGCGGCGCCGGGTACGCGGACGCGCTGCGAGAACTCTTCGACCTCGACCCGCAGACGGTGGCCGCCGTCTCCCGGGCAGACCTGAACGACCCGAATAGAGGGCGGTCATGACCGACAACTCATCCCCGGGCGCGCGGAACCCCGCGCCGCTCCGGCTGGGAACCCGGCGCAGCAAGCTCGCCATGGCCCAGTCCGGACTCGTCGCCGAGGCGGTTCGCGAGGTGACCGGGCGCGCCGTCGAGCTCGTCGAGATCACCACGTACGGGGACACCTCCCGCGAGCACCTGGCGCAGATCGGCGGCACCGGCGTGTTCGTCGCGGCCCTGCGCGAGGCGCTGCTGCGGGGCGAGGTGGACTTCGCCGTCCACTCGCTCAAGGACCTGCCGACCGGCCAGCCCGACGACCTCGTGCTGGCGGCCGTGCCGCAGCGCGAGGACCCGCGCGACGCGCTGATCGCCCGGGACGGGCTGACCTTCGGGCAACTGCCCGACGGCGCCCGCGTCGGCACCGGTTCGCCGCGCCGCATGGCGCAGCTCAACGCGTACGCCCGTTCCCACGGACTGCGGATCGAGACCGTCCCCATCCGGGGCAACGTCGACACGCGGATCGGGTTCGTGCGCGACGGGGAGCTCGACGCGGTGGTTCTCGCCGCCGCCGGGCTCAGCCGTCTCGGCCGGAGCGGTGAGGTGACCGAGTTCCTGCCGGTCGACACCGTCCTGCCCGCTCCCGGCCAGGGAGCACTGGCGATCGAGTGCGCCGCGTCCAGCGCCGACCTCGCCGCCGCGCTCGCCGAGCTCGACGACCCGTACACCCGGGCCGCCGTGACCGCCGAGCGTGCCCTGCTCGCCGCCCTGGAGGCCGGCTGCTCCGCACCTGTGGGTGCGCTGGCCGACCTCCTGGTCGACGGACAGGTTGTCAACGAACTGCGCCTGCGCGGAGTCGTCGGTACCACCGACGGTTCCTCGCTGGTACAGCTGTCCACCACCGGTCCCGTCCCCACGTCGCACGACGACGCGGCGGCCCTCGGTCGCGAACTCGCCGCCGAGATGCTTGCCAAGGGTGCGGCCGGTCTTATGGGGGAGCGAGCACTTTGAGCCCCACCGGCCCCGCCGCATCCGACTTTCCGGCCCTGTCCGCCCAAGGGCAGGTCACCTTCCTCGGCGCCGGTCCCGGCGACCCGGGACTGCTGACCCTGCGCGCCGTCGAGGCGCTCGCGAGCGCGGACGTCCTTGTCGCCGAGCCCGATGTGCTCGACGTCGTTCGCAGCCATGCGCGGGCAGGCGTGAGCACCCCTGAGCTGACCGTCGTTGACACCTCGTCAACAACCGTCGGTGTACCCGTTCTCAGGGATGCGGCCAATCTTGTCATGGAGGCCGCCAAGGGCGGCAGGCGGGTGGTCCGTGCTGTCGCGGGCGACCCGGGCCTGGACGGGAACGCGGGGGCGGAAATGCTGGCCTGCGCCGCCGCCGGGGTGCCCTTCGAGGTCGTTCCGGGCGTCGCGAACGCCGTCGGCGTCTCCGCGTACGCGGGGGTGCCGCTGCGTGACGCGCAGGGTGCGGACGTCCGCTTCGTCGACGCCCGTACCGCCTCCGACCGCTGCTGGAGCGAGGTCGGCGCGAGCGACGCGACCGCCGTCGTCTCCACCACGCTGGACTCGGTGGCCTCCGCCGCCGGCGAGCTGGTCTCCGCGGGCCGCAAGCCCGACACCCCGCTCACGGTGACGATCGCGGGCACCACCACCCGCCAGCGCACCTGGACGGCGACCCTCGGGACGATCGCCCAGGTCTTCAAGCAGGCCAAGGTGCTGCCCTCGCCCGAGGGTCACCGGCCGGTCATAGCCGTGGTCGGAGAGCGCAGCTCCGCCGCCCAGCGCGACCAGCTCGCGTGGTTCGAGTCCAAGCCGATGTTCGGCTGGAAGGTGCTCGTCCCGCGTACGAAGGAGCAGGCCGCGTCGCTCTCCGACCAGCTGCGTTCCTACGGTGCGGTGCCGCACGAGGTGCCGACGATCGCCGTCGAGCCGCCGCGTACGCCCCAGCAGATGGAGCGCGCGGTCAAGGGCCTGGTCACCGGGCGCTACGAGTGGATCGCCTTCACCAGCGTGAACGCCGTCAAGGCGGTCCGGGAGAAGTTCGAGGAGTACGGGCTCGACGCCCGGGCCTTCGCCGGGATCAAGGTCGCCGCCGTCGGCGAGCAGACCGCCGCCGCCCTGGTCGACTTCGGCGTGAAGCCGGACCTGGTGCCGTCCGGCGAGCAGTCCGCCGCCGGGCTGCTGGAGGACTGGCCGCCCTACGACCCGGTCTTCGACCCGATCGACCGGGTGTTCCTGCCGCGTGCGGACATCGCCACCGAGACCCTGGTGGCCGGGCTCATCGAGCTGGGCTGGGAGGTCGACGACGTCACCGCGTACCGCACGGTCCGCGCCTCGCCGCCGCCGGCCGACACCCGTGAGGCGATCAAGGGCGGCGGCTTCGACGCGGTCCTGTTCACCTCGTCCTCGACGGTGCGCAACCTGGTCGGCATCGCGGGCAAGCCGCACAACGTGACCGTGATCGCGTGTATCGGCCCGGCCACCGCGAAGACCGCCGAGGAGCACGGCCTGCGGGTCGACGTGCTGTCCCCGGAGCCGTCGGTGCACAAGCTCGCCGAGGCGCTCGCCGCCTTCGGCGCGCAGCGCCGGGACGCGGCGAAGGAAGCCGGTGACCCGGTGACCCGGCCGAGCGAGCGGCGCCCGGGTGCGCGCAGGCGTCGGACGACGACGTAGGAGCAGTACGTGGACGAGTGGGCCCGGTCGCTTCGGCGGCCGGGCCCGCCGCCGTTTCCGGGGCCGGCCGGCGGGGCCGGTGGCCGCTTGTTCGCGGGCCTTTCCCGGCGCGGGTGTCGGTAAGACCTGACTGCGTACAGGTCTATCGTCGAAGGATGACTGCGTACGGAAACTTCCCCGGCTCCCGCCCCCGGCGGCTGCGGACGACCCCGGCGATGCGGCGGATGGTCGCCGAGACACGGCTCGACCCCGCGAACCTGATCCTGCCCGCGTTCGTGCGGGAGGGCATCGACGCCCCGGTCGCCATCTCGGCCATGCCCGGCGTGCACCAGCACACCCTGGACACCCTGCGGAAGGCTGCCGTCGAGGCGGTCTCGGCCGGGGTCTCGGGGATCATGCTCTTCGGTGTGCCGGAGGACGCGAAGAAGGACGCCCGGGGCACGGCGGGCACGGACCCGGACGGCATCCTCCAGCTCGGACTGCGGGCGGTCCGCGAGGAGGTCGGCGACGACCTGGTCGTGATGTCGGACCTGTGCCTGGACGAGTACACCGACCACGGCCACTGCGGGGTCCTCGACGGCGACGGCCGGGTGGACAACGACGCGACCCTGGAGCGGTACGCGGAGATGGCCCAGGTCCAGGCGGACGCCGGGGCCCATGTGGTGGGCCCCAGCGGGATGATGGACGGCCAGGTCGGCGTCGTCCGCGACGCCCTGGACCAGACCGGGTACGAGGACGTGTCGATCCTCGCCTACACCGCGAAGTACAGCTCGGCCTTCTACGGCCCCTTCCGCGAGGCCGTCGGCTCCTCGCTGACCGGCGACCGCAAGACCTACCAGCAGGACCCGGCCAACGCCCGCGAGTCGCTGCGGGAGCTGGCGCTTGACCTGGAGGAGGGCGCGGACATGGTCATGGTGAAGCCCGCCGGACCGTATCTGGACATCCTCGCCAAGGTCGCGGAGTCCGTGGACGTGCCGGTCGCGGCGTACCAGATCAGCGGCGAGTACGCGATGATCGAGGCCGCCGCCGAGCGGGGCTGGATCGACCGGGACAAGGCGATCCTGGAGAGCCTGACCGGGATCCGGCGGGCCGGGGCGCAGATGATCCTCACCTACTGGGCGACCGAGGCCGCCCAGTGGCTCGGGCGGGGCGCCCGGCGCTGAGCCGGTCCGCCCGGCCCGTCGTGGTTCACGGCCCACCCGCTCCGGTCTCCTGGAGCCGGTGGGCCTCCTCGATGGAGAAGCGGGCGCTGTCCCGTACGAGCGGGTCCTCGTCGGCCCGTGCGGTGGTGTTCAGGACCGTGGCGACGACCGGGTCGGCCGTGTAGGGGGCCAGCGACATCGCCGCGTACTGCCGGACCAGGTCCTCCTCCGGGTCCCGCAGGGCCCTGAGCAGGGCGCGGCCCGCCTCGTGGCGCAGAGCGGGATCGGCCGGGGGCCACAGGCGCAGGACGGTGGCGCTCTCGACGCGGGCGAGGTCGTATTCGCCGGGGTCGGCGACGACCGAGACGAGGAACGGCAGCGCCTGGGCGTTGGCGTCCAGTTCGGTGATGATCTCGCGCTTGCGGTCGCTGTCGGCGGGCAGCGCGCGGAACTCGGCGATCAGGCGTTCCGCGGCTTCGGCCGCTTCCGTGGCTTCGGTCGCGGAAGCGGCTTCCGTCGTGGTCGTGAGGTTCGTGTCGTTCATGGGGGTGGACACTTTCTGTCAGGGCCAGTCGACCAGTGCCATGAATGCTACGAAAGTGACCCCGACGACGGTGGGGGCGGTGAGCGCCAGGCCCACGCGCCGGGCGGCGTAGCGGAGCTGGTGGGGGACGGCCCAGGTGGCGATCAGCACGATCAGGGCGAGGATCAGGCCGATCCACAGGACGGTCCACGCGGTGGTGAAGCTCGCGTCGAAGCGGTCGGCGGCCGCCCCGTTGCAGGAGTCGCACGCCATCGGGGTGAGGCCTCCGATGAACAGCGCGACGAGCCCCATCGGCAGCGTCGCGAGCGTGGAGATCAGCGGGGCGACCCACGCGCGGCGGTCGGGGGCGTGCGTGGGGCCGGTCGCCGGAGTGCTGTCGCCGTCGTGGCTGTTCTCGCTCATGCGTCCGAGTCAACCTCCGGGGTCTGCCGCCCGCATGAGTACGAGGGCTCAGTCCACGGTGGTCCGGTCGGCGCGGGCCTCCGCCCAGGCGTGTGCCGCTGCCAGTTGGCCGTCCGTGAGGGCCGGGCGGACCTGGTCCGGGTAGCGGAACACGTAGTGCTCGCGGGCGGTCCTGAGCCCGATCGCGCGGGCCGCGTCGGTGAGCCGGGGGTCGTCGGCGACCTCCTGGGCGCGCCGCAGCCAGCTGTGGCTGCGCGGGTCGACGGCGTAGTGCCAGAGCGGCTGGGACGGATCGGCCACCCCGATCAGGACCCGGTGCAGCACGTACGCGCGGATACCGCGCTGCCCGATCAGCCGCTCGGCGACGAGCAGGGGGTGGGTGCCGTCGAGCCGGGCGCGGAGCAGCACCCAGGTCATCAACTGCCCGTTGTCGTCCGCGCCGGAGGCCACGAAGTCCCACAGCTCGGCCGCCTTCGCCTCGTCCGGTGCGCCGAGGTGGGTCAGCAGCCGGACCGGGGTCTTCCAGAGCGGCTTGGGCTTCGCCCACCAGGCGGTGAGGGCGGGGGCGGCCGGGTGGTCCAGGTCGAGGGCGAGGCAGGTCAGGGTGACCAGGGGGTGACGCCACTCGGTGTACGTGGTGCGGTACTGCTTGGTCAGCTCCTTCTTCCAGCGCGGCAGGAGCGCGTCGAGCTCGGCCTCGCCCGCCTCGCCGTGGGCGTGGAGCAGTTCGAGGCAGAACGCGATGCCCTGGACACCGGTGGACGGGTCGGCCACCCGGTCGCGCAGCCACTGGACATCGGCGGGGGCCGGGGTGCGGTAGCGGTGGTAGAGGTCGCCGAGCCCGCCCTCGTAACCGGTGAGATCGGGGCCGGTGCCCGCGAGCAGGTCGTCGCGGGCGGCGTCGTAGCGGTCGGCGGCGGCGAGCACGTCGGCCTCGGTGCCGCCGGGGTGCCGGGCCGCCTGCTCCCGTACGTGGGCGACCTGGTCGTCCGCCCTGCGCGCGGCGGCCCTGCGCAGGGGGCGCGGCAGGTCGTCGTCGGTGGCGAGGCGGACGGCGGTGAGGGCCGCGAACGCCTGGGCGGCCGTGTGGTCCGCGGTCGGCCGGGCGGCCCGCCAGTCCGCGGTGATGGTGGCACTGAGCGCACCGAACAGGCTGCTCAGGGAGGTCTCGGGGGCGTGGTGCGCGGTCAGCTCCGCGGCGAGCGCGTCGGCGGTCCGTACCGGGTCGGTCCCGTGGACCGCCCGGTGCACGTCGAGCCAGGCGTGGATCGCGTGGGGATGACCGGTGAGCGACCACCCGCGCAGGATCTCCAGGGCCCGGGGGGAGGGGGCCGCGCCGAGGGCGTCGGACGCCTGGGGGCCGAGGCTCGCCGCCGTGGCCCAGGCCTCCTCGTGGCCGTGGCGCAGCAGGGCGTCCAGCAGGGCCGCCCAGGCGGGCCACTCGGTGAGCCGGCCGGCGTACTCCTGCCGCCAGGCCGGCAGGAGCCGTGACGTCTCCTCGGGGCTCAGTGCCCGTCGTGACTCCAGTGCGGTGACGAATCCCGCCGCCCCGGACAGCTCCACCGGATCGTGCAGCCGGTCGTGCAGCCAGCGTTCCTCGGCGGCGGTCAGCGGGGCGTCGTGGTGGCGGGGCCGGCCGGGCCGGTTCACGAGGGGGCTGCGGAGCCGGTCCAGCAACTGGCGTACTCCGGCCGTGTCCTCGGGGTCGGGGAGGCCGTCGTCGTCCCTCTCCGTGACCTTGTCGATTCGGAACGCGCCCTGCGGGCCGCCGTCGATGACCCGGTAGCCGGCCGGGCCGTCGCCGAGGCCGGCGGCGACCGTGGCGTGGTCGCCGCCCCAGTGGACGTACAGCTCGCCCTTCAGGCCGCCGGAGCGGTCGAAGGCGGAGTGGGACTGCCAGTGCCAGTAGGCGAAGGAGGTGCCGGTGGGGAGGGAGCGGGTCGCGAACAGCTCGGCCGCGTCCTCGTGGCCGTCTGACTGGGTGTAGCGGCTCCGGGTCGGTGGCGGGAGGACGGCGAAGCCGCCACCGCCGAGCGTGCGCCACCATCTCCTGATGCTGCTGAGGTCCGACCGCTGACCGGCCGGTCGGCTCTTGCCCGCTACCGTCGTGTCTAGTCCCACCAGAACGACCACGCTTCCTGGTTGAGCACGGCCTTCTCGGCGTACGCGTCGAGGTCGTACGGCGGGGACTGGTCGATGTTGTCCGGGCAGAACGCGTAGTGCTCGGCGGCCAGGGCGCGGGCCTCCTCGATCGTGGCGGGCGGGCGGCCCACGGAGACGGTCATCGTGTCGAAGCCGAGCACCACGACCCGGGCGTCGTAGCGGTCCTCCCAGGAGCGGAGCACCGCGCAGAGCCGGGCCACGTCGTTCTCGTGGTTCATCGGGCCCGACCAGCCGATCGCCGCCGGTATGTCGGCGCTGCGGCGGGCCGGGACGAGGGCCATGCGGGCCCCGCCGAGCCACGCGTCCGCGTCGGCGGCGATCACGCCCGCGAGTCCCGCGGCCACCGTGTCCGCGTCCTCGGCCGCCTCCCGGGCGGGGACGGGCGCGAGGCCGGGCCAGGGGCCGGGGCCCTGGGAGCCTTCCGTGCCCGATCCGGTGTTCTCCGGGGCCACTTCGTCGGCCGCGTAGTCCGTCCAGTAGCCCGCGAGGACCTCGTCGGCGTCGTGGTCGCCGGGATACGACGTGCCGTCCGGGCAGAGGTCCCACTCCTCGGGCCACTGGTCGCGCCGGCCGCCCGTGACCAGCACCGGGAGCAGCCCGAGCCGTCGCCCGCCCGCTCGCAGCCTCGACCAGTCGCGCAGGTCGGCCGGGCCGTCCGCGTACCAGAGGAGCGGCTCGTGCCAGGGGCCGTCCAGCGTGGCGTCCACCAGGGAGCCGGGCGGGAGGTCCAGGCCGGAAGTGGCCAGGGAAGGGAGTGGATTGGGGAGCGTCGCCATGGTGGGGAGCCTAGGCCGCGGCACTGACAACGTGCCCGGCAGAGCCCCTCTTGCCGGTGCGGATAGTGCCGGTGCGGCTGCTGGACGGGGTCGGACGGGACCTCACCGGTTTCCTCGCCCTGGCCGTCGGCTGGGTCCGCCTCCACCTGTCCGACCACGCCGAGCCCGTCATCGACGTACCCGCCCGGGTGCTCGCCGTACCCGCGAACGGCGGCAATCAGCCGACCTCTTGACCGTCGCGACGGGCCCGGGGTCCGAAAGCCGGTGCAGGGCGGGGGTGGCTGGATAATGATGTCGGGCATGAGTTTGTTCGTCGATGATCCCGCGCGTCTCGGAACCACCCGCCTCTCCGACGGGAGGATGCTCGGCTGGGCCGAGTGGGGGCCCCAGGACGGGCTGCCCGTCCTGCTCTCGCCCGGTGCCGCGACCAGCCGGTGGCTGGGGATCGGGGCCGGGGCCGTCGAGACGGAGGGCGTCCGGCTGGTCTCGGTGGACCGTCCCGGGCTCGGGGTCTCCACGCCCGCGCCCGACCGGACCTTCGCCGACTTCGTGCACGACGTAGGGGAGTTGACCGCGCTGCGCGGACTGGGCCCGCGTCCGGCGATGCTCGGGAACTCCCAGGGTGCGCCCTTCGCCCTCGCCTGCGCGGCGGCGGGCGCCGTCTCCGCGCTCGCGCTCGTCTCGCCCGCCGACGAGGTCGCCGCCCCGGAGGTCGCCGCCGCGCTGCCGGACGACCTGCGGGGCCTGGTGGCGCGGGTGGCGGAGGACCCGGTCGGGGCGGAGAAGGTGTTCGCCGGGTTCGACGCGGACGCGATGCGGCGGATGGTTCTGGCCGGAAGCCCGGCGTGCGACCTCGTCGTGTACGAGGACCCCGGATTCGCCGCCGCCTACGGCCGCGCACTCGACGAGGCGTTCTCCCAGGGCGCGGCGGCCGGGTACGCCCGCGACACCGTGCTCGCGATGGGGCGCTGGCCGATCGACCTCGGCGCGATCACCGTCCCGGTCGAGGTCTGGTACGGCGAGGAGGACGTCTCCCACTCGCCCGACCTCGGCCTCCGGCTCGTCTCCCGTATCCCCGGGGCGCGGCGCACGGTCGTGCCGGGGGTCGGTGGCGCGCTGCTCTGGGCCACCGCCGAGCCGATCCTGGCGTCGCTGGCGGAGACCGTACGGCCGGACGAGCCGAAGGAGCGGGACTGGCGGGAGGAGCTGGACCGGCGGGGGACCGTACGGGGGAGACGGCCGGGGGC
>NZ_JAAXYC010000193.1 GCF_018619185.1 Streptomyces sp. McG3
TGCCCGTACAGGTCGAGGCCCGCGTGGGCGGCGGGCGGGGCGAACGCCTGCCGGTCCTGTTCCGCGCGGAAGAGGGGGCCCGCCTCCAGGAGCCGGGACTGGAGCTGGGTGTGGCGGCGGATGCAGTCCTTGACGATGTCGACCAGCTCGGCGGCCCGGCGCTTGTGCTCGGGGTCCTCGGCCTCGTCGCGTGCCTTGCGGATGTTGGTGAGGATGGCGTTCTCGTGGCGGTAGCGGTCGGCCACGTGGTCAAGGGCCTCGGCGATCATGTCCGGGACGGTGTGGAGCCAGTCGACGGCGCGGACGTTGCGCCGGGTGGCCTCCAGAGTCCGGCGCAGGGTCTCGGCGTACTGCACGGTGCGGTAGCGGGCCTGTTCGGCGGCGAGCTGTGCGTCGGCGAGGCGGCCCCTGCTGATGAGGACCTCCAACTTGACCTCGGCGGCGATCTGGGCGCTGGTGACATCGGTGTCCAGCGCGCCGACCAGGACGTTGACCGCTTCGTCGGTGGCGCGGAGGTAGACCGTGCCGCCGTAGCCCGGGACCTCTTCGATGAGTTTGAAGTCGTAGTCCCGGCGGACGTAGACCCCGTCGGGGCCGAAGGTGCCGTAGACCGCGCGGAAGCCGCGGTCGACGCTGCCGACGTTGATCAGGTTCTCCAGGACCCAGCGGGCGACCCGTTCGTGCTCGGCGACGGGGCGGTCGGGGGCCTGGGCGCCGACCCGGGGAAGCAGTCTGGCCACTATCTGGTCGTGGTCGGCCCCGGTGTCGAAGTCCATGTTGAGCGTGACGTGGTCGATCGCGGCGAGGGCGACCTCCGCCATGGCGTACACCGTGTACTCGCCGGCCAGATTCGCCTTGCGGACGTCGAGGTCGTGCAGCGGCGCCGTGCAGGCGAGCGCGCGCAGCCGCCGCGAGAGCCCCTCGTCGGCGGCGGGGCCCGGGGCAGGCCGCGGCCCCGCGCTGAGCTGCGGCGAGGCGGTGTCCGGGTAGGCAGGCGAAGTCACGTGGGACAGATTAGGTCCTCGCACCGACCACGGTCGAAACGGCGTTTATGCGACCGGTCCCGTCCGAGCGTCTCAGCGCGAGAGGGTCCGTAGCCGCCGCCGCCCGGTGTGCGCACCACGAGCACGTCTCCGGCGTCCAGTTCGGCGGTGTCGCGGCCCTCCAGCGGTACCACTTCGCCCCCGGCCCGCTCGATGTGCTGCTCCCCGAGCGCCCCCGGCTCGCCGCCGTCCGCTCCGTACGGCGGGACGCGTCGGTGTCCGGAGAGCAGCGCGACCGTGACCGGTTCCAGGAAGCGGATGCGGCGCTCTACGCCGTCGCCGCCGTGCCACCGCCCCGCTCCCCCACTGCCGTCCCGGACGGCGAAGCCCTCCAGCAGGGCGGGCAGCCGCCACTCCAGGATCTCGGGGTCGGTGAGCCGGGAGTTGGTCATATGGGTCTGTACGGCGTCGGCTCCGTCGAAGCCGTCCCCCGCTCCGGATCCGCTGGCGATCGTCTCGTAGTACTGGACGCGGTCGTTGCCGAAGGTGAGGTTGTTCATGGTGCCGGAGCCCTCGGCCTGGCCGCCGATCGCTCCGTACAGGGCTCCGGTGACCGCCTGGGAGGTCTCCACGTTGCCCGCGACGGTCGCCGCCGGGTAGGCGGGGTCGAGCATGGACCCGGGTGGGATCGTCACCTCCAGGGGTGTGAGGCAGCCGCTGTTGAGGGGGATGTCCTCCCCGACGAGGGTGCGGAAGACGTAGAGGACGGCGGCCATGACGACGGACCGGGGCGCGTTGGCGTTGCCGGGCTGCTGGGGCGAGGTCCCGGTGAAGTCGAGGTGGGCGCGGCGGGCGTCCCGGTCCACGGTCAGCCGGACCTGGATCACGGCCCCGCTGTCGGTCTCGTAGCGGCAGTGGCCGTCGTGCAGTCCGGCGACGATGCGGCGTACGGACTCCTCGGCGTTGTCCTGGACGTGGCCCATGTAGGCGTCCACGACGTCGGTCCCGAACTGGTCGGTCATGCGCCGCAGTTCGGCGATGCCCTTCTCGTTGGCGGCGATCTGGGCGCGCAGGTCGGCGAGGTTGGTGTCCGGGTCGCGGGAGGGGTACGGGGCGGAGGTGAGCAGGTCGCGGGTCTCCTCCTCGCGCAGCCGGCCGTCGCGGACGAGCGGCCAGTTGTCGAAGAGGACGCCCTCCTCGTGGATGGTCCGGCTGAAGGCGGGCATGGAGCCGGGGGTGATGCCGCCGATCTCGGCGTGGTGCCCGCGTGAGGCCACCAGGAAGCGCAGGCGGTCCGGCTCTCCTGCTCCGCCCTCGTCGAAGACGGGGGTCACCACGGTGACATCGGGCAGGTGGGTGCCGCCGTGGTAGGGGTCGTTGACGGCGTACACGTCGCCGGGGCGCAGGGCGCCCTCGTTGCGCCGCAGGACCTCCTTGATCGACTCTCCCATCGAGCCGAGGTGCACCGGGATGTGCGGGGCGTTGGCAATCAGGTTGCCCTCGGCGTCGAAGAGGGCGCAGGAGAAGTCGAGGCGCTCCTTGATGTTGACCGAGTGGGCGGTGTTCTCCAGGCGGACGCCCATCTGCTCGGCGATCGACATGAAGAGGTTGTTGAAGACCTCCAGCATCACCGGGTCCACCCGGGTGCCGACGGCGGTGCGTTCGGGGCGGGGGCGGTTGCGGGTGAGGACGAGATGTCCGGTGGGGGCTGCTTCGGCCCGCCAGCCTGGGTCGACGACGGTGGTGGCGTCGTCCTCGGCGACGACGGCGGGTCCGGTGACGGTGTCGGCGGGGCGCAGGTCCGTCCGGCGGTACAGCGGGGCCCGCCGCCACCGCCCCTCGGCGTACAGGTCCACGGTGTCGGCCGGGCGCGGCGGGGGGTCGCGGTGGCCGTCGCGCGGACCGGAGCCGACGGCGGGCGCGGCATCGCCGGTCGCACCGGTCGCACCGGTCGCTTCCACCGTGACCGTCTCGACGACGACGGGCTTGTCCATCGTGAAGCCGAACCGGGCCCGGTGGGCGGCGGCGAACGTCCCGGCCATGGCGGTCTCCGTGTCCAGGTCCACCGGCAGCGCCGCGTCCGTCCCGGCGTACCGCAGCAGGACGCGGGCCCGTGTGGTGATCGCGGAGTCCGGCGTTCCGTCGGCGCGCAGGGCTTCGCGGGTACGGTCGGCCAGCTCCGCGCAGAGCCTCTCCACGCGCTCCCGGGCGGCTTCGTCGAGCTCTTCCTCCACCGACTGCTCGCGCATCGCGGTGGCGTCGGCCAGGCCGATGCCGTAGGCGGAGAGCACCCCGGCGAGCGGGGGGACGAGGACCGTGTCGATGCCCAGGGCGTCGGCGACCGCGCAGACGTGCTGGCCGCCCGCGCCGCCGAAGCCGGTCAGGGCGTAGCGGGTGACGTCGTGGCCGCGCTGCAGGGAGATCTTCTTGACGGCGTTGGCCATGTTGAGCACGGCGATCTCCAGGAAGCCCGCCGCCACTTCCGCCTCGTCCGGCCGTCGCCCGGTGGCGCGCCCCACCTCGTCGGCGAGCGCCGCGAACCGTGTCCGCACCAGGCCGGCGTCGAGCGGGAGGTCACCTCCCTCGCCGAAGACCGCCGGGAAGTGGCCGGGCTGGACGCGGCCGAGCATCACGTTGGCGTCGGTGACGGTGAGGGGGCCGCCCCGGCGGTAGCAGGCGGGCCCGGGGGAGGCGCCCGCCGAGTCGGGGCCGACGCGGTAGCGGCTGCCGTCGAAGTGCAGGACGGAACCGCCGCCGGCCGCGACGGTGTGGATGCTCATCATCGGGGCGCTCATCCGGACCCCGGCGACCTCGGTGCCCAGTTCGCGTTCGAACGCGCCGGCGTAGTGGGAGACGTCGGTGGAGGTGCCGCCCATGTCGAACCCGATGACGCGGTCGTATCCGGCCTGCCGCGACGTGCGGACCATGCCGACGACGCCGCCGGCCGGGCCGGAGAGGACGGCGTCCTTGCCCCGGAACCGGGCGGCTTCGCGGAGGCCGCCGTTGGACTGGAGGAACATCAGCCGGATCCCGTCGAGGCGGGCGGCGACCTCGTCGACGTACCGGCGCAGGACGGGTGAGAGGTAGGCGTCGACGACGGTGGTGTCGCCGCGGGGGACGAGCCTGATCAGCGGACTGACCTCGTGGGAGCTGCTGACCTGGGTGAAGCCCGCCTCACGGGCCGCCTCGGCGACGGCCCGTTCGTGGGCGGGGTGGCGGTAGCCGTGCATCAGGACGACGGCGGCGCTGCGCAGGCCGTCGGCGTGGGCGGCGCGCAACTGTTCGCGTACGGGGGCGATTTCCAGGGGGCGTACGGTGCGGCCGTGGGCGTCGAGGCGTTCGGGGACCTCGATCACGCGGTCGTGGACGGCCTCGGGCAGGACGATGTGCCGGTCGAAGAGGCGGGGCCGGTTCTGGTAGGCGATCCGCAGTGCGTCCCGGAAGCCCTCGGTGATCAGCAGCACGGTCGGCTCGCCCCGCCGTTCCAGCAGGGCGTTGGTGGCGACGGTGGTGCCCATCCGGACGGCGGCGACCCGGTCGGCGGGCACCGGTTCGCCGGGGTCCAGGCCGAGGAGCAGCCGGATTCCGGCGACGGCAGCGTCGTCGTAGCGGTCGGGGTCGTGGGAGAGGAGCTTGCGGGTGATCAGGCGGCCGTCGGGGTGGCGGCCGACCACATCGGTGAAGGTGCCGCCCCGGTCGATCCAGAACTCCCAGCGTCCGGTCATGGCGCCATTCTGTGCCCGCGCCCGCGGGCTCGCAGGGTCGGAGCGTCCGCAGGGATCTCGCGGGCACGGAGGACCCGCAGGGGGTTCAGTCCTGGAAGAGCGCTGCCAGCCGGGGCAGATGGCGGCGGTTCGCGGCGGCGTCCTCGGCGTCCCAGCTCTCGCCCGCCGGGTCCGCCGGGCGTATGCGGTCGCGCAGTGCCGCTTCCACGGCGGCGTCGAGGGAGGCGGTCTCGCCCCGGAGGCGGCGGTAGGCCTCGGCGATCGGGGTGTTCAGCGACTCGTATCCGATCCAGCCGCGCTCTCCCCGGCTCATCCGGATCACCACCGGCAGTCCGGCCAGCGCGTCCGGATCGGCCACCGCCCGGGTGAAGGTCTCCCGGCCGAGCAGGGCGAGCCCGTCGCGGAAGTCCATGAAGCCGTCGTCGCCGCAGCCGCCCTCGATGAGGTAGGCCGCGTTCCACAGGGGCCACCGGCAGGCGGACCGGGTCACGTCCACCGCGGTGACGGCGAAGGCGGCGATCCGCTCCGGCTCCAGGGCCGCGAGCACGTCGGTCAGGGCTCCGGGCAGGGGGTCGTCGGGCGGGTCCCGGTCGTCCGCCCGGTCCCCGGCCGCGTCGCGAGCCCGTTCGACGAGCCCCCACCACTCGTTGATGTCCATGGGGAGAAGCCTAGGAGGAGGGTCTGACAACGCCCCTCCTCCCGGGCTCCCGCGTCCTCCTGGGCCCCCGTGTGTCCCCGGCGGGCCCCCGTGGTCAGAGGGCCGGTGCGTCCGGCCCGATCCGGCTCCGTACCGCGGTCTGGACCTCGGCCTCCTCGGCCGGGTCGGCGGCGAGGCGGCGCAGGCGTTCGGCGACGCGGATGTCTCCGGTCTCGGCGTGCAGGGCGGCCACCTCACGGGTGGTCTCCTCGCAGTCCCAGAGGCACTCCACCGCGAACCCGGTCGGGTAGGACGGGTCGGTGGCGGCCAGCGCGCGGGCGGCCCTGCCCCGCAGGTGCGAGGAGGACGTCTCGCGGTAGACGTGGCGCAGCACGGGCGCGGCGCAGGCGATGCCGAGGCGGCCCGCTCCGTCGACCAGGGTCCACAGCCGGGGGGCGTCGGGTCCGTCGCCGCGTACGGCCTCCCGCAGCGCGCCGAGGACTTGGGGAGCGTCCTGGGCGGTGCCTCGGCAGGCGAGCACTCCGGCGGCCGAGGCCCCGAGGGCGTCGGGGCGGTGGGCCCAGCGCCGGGCCCGTTCCACGGCGTCGTCGCTGGTCATGCGCTCGAAGGCGGCGATGGCCGTGTCGGCGACGGTGCGGGCGGTGCTGACGGCGGCGGCCTCGATGAGGTCGAGGACGGCGGGGTCGCCCGCCTCCGCGAGGTAGTGCAGGGCGGCGCAGCGGGCGCCTTCGGGGCCGCTGCGGGCGGCCTCGACGATCTGGGGAAGGTCGTCGGGTCCGGCGACGGCGGAGAGGCAGCGGGCCGCGGGGACGTGCAGTTCGCTGCCGCGTTCCAGGGCCTGCTGGGCCCAGTCGAAGACGGCCTGGACGCTCCAGCCGGGGCGGGGCCCCCCGGGGCGCATCTGGCGTTGCCATCGGTCGAACGAGCCCTGTTCGCCTGCGGCCCTGACCCGGGCGCCGACCGCTTCGCGCGGGTCGTCGGCCCACAGCCGCCAGGGGCGCGGCTCGAAGGAGTCGCGTACGGCGGCGGCGAGGTCGGCCGAGCCCTGCTCGGTGGCCGGGAAGCGGGCGAGGACGGGCAGCGCGAGGGAGCGCAGGCCTGCGTCGTCGTCGCGCAGGGCGAGTTCGTCCAGGGCCCAGGCCCAGTTGGCGCCGGTCGCCGCGTAGCGGCGGAGCAGGGCCAGGGCGTCGTCGCGCCCGTAGGAGGCGAGGTGGCCGAGGACGGACAGCGCCAGACCGGTCCGGGAGTCGTCGGTATCGAGGTGGTCGTCGGGATCGGCGAGGTGTCGCTCGATCTCCTCGATACCGCCGTCGAGGTCGAGGTAGAGGCGCGCGTAGTAGAGGGAGCGGTTCTCCACCTGCCAGTCGTGACGGGGGTCGCTCACGACGCAGTGGTTGAGAGCCGCGAGGGCCTCGGGGCGCGGTGCGGCGAGCGCGTGGAGCGTGCCGTCGCCGCGGCCCCTCTGCAACAGGCCGAGCAGGGTGCCGCTCGGCGCTATGAACGGATCGAACATGGGAGAAAGCCTCACATCAAGCTGTCGACGCAACCGGGACTGTGCAGTGCCCCGTGCCTCTCGGCACGCGGGAGTGTCCGGGGGACACCGTTACGCCGCGCAGTGACATGATCGGCCGACCGCCGTCTTTCGCCTGGTGTAGAGCATCTTCCTCTGCCTCTCGTCGGTGGCCCTGAGCGGGCCCGCGACGTCATGATGACCCAGCCATTTCGCCACCGCGACCACATTTACGACGGACCGGTCAGCGGAGCCCACGGCGGACGCGCGATGGGGCGCGCCCGCCGCCGTCTCACCGGGCACCGAAGCGTTCCAGCAGGTCGGTCTTGCCGAACATCCGGGCCGTGTCCAGCGCGGACGGCGTTCCGGCGGCCGGGTCGGCTCCGGCGGCGAGCAGCGCGTCGACGACGGCGTCCTCGCCCTTGAAGACGGCTCCGGCCAGCGGGGTCTGGCCCCGGTCGTTGGCCCGGTCCGGGTCGGCCTCACGGGCGACGAGGGCGGCGACCGTCCCGGCGTGCCCGTGGTAGGCGGCGAGCATGAGCAGCGTGTCGCCCCGGTCGTTGGTGAGGTTGGCGGGGACTCCGGCCTCGACGTACGCGGTGAGCGCCTCGGTGTCGCCGGCGCGGGCCAGGTCGAAGACCTTGGTCGCCAGCTCGACCACCTCGGGATCAGGGGTTTCGCTCATCGGACGGACCGCCTTCCTTGACTGCTGCCACGGCTGTCACCGCCGCGGTTGACCTGGTGGGGAGTACGGCACGGGACCGTACGAGTGAATCGACAGGGTACTGCTCCGGGGCCGACATGACCCGGCCCGGATACGGCAAGGGATCACCGCGGCTGATCCTGCCCGGCACGGACGAGCTGATGCCGCTTCCCGGGGGCCCACTTCTGTGAGCCAGTCAAGTGAAAGCACAGGATATTCACTCGATTGCACCTTTTGTCGTATAGATACTTCTCGTGATCCTGGAAGGACTCATGGTGACTGTCCCCTTCAACCAGGAGAGAACCGCTCATGATCCTTTCCATCTCGGGCGTGGTACTGCTCGCCATCGTCGTCTTCCTGTTCTTCAAGAAGGACGGGCTCAAGGCCTCCCACGCCATCGTCTGCGCCCTGTTCGGCTTCTACCTGGCCGGCACCGCCATCGCGCCGAGCATCACGGCGGGCGGGGCGAGCCTCGCCGGCCTGCTGGGCGGGATCAAGTTCTGACGCTCCGCAACCGCTCCCACCCCTTCAGGAGACCGACGTGGCACGGCGACCACTCCCCCGCATTCTGAGCAGCGGCAGCGCTTCGATCACTCGCAGCAGAGAGATCGCGCGCACGGCCGCCGACAGTGCCACCGATGTCCTCCACCCGCTGATCACCGTGGTCCGCGGACTACGGCTGCTCGCGGTGTCCGGCCGGCAGAAGTGGGTCGCGACGCCCAAGGAGCGGCGTGGTCCCAAGCTGCTCCTCGGCGCGGCCTGCGTGCTGGTGGTGGCGCTCGCCCCCTACGGGCCGATCCTGGCCCTGGTCACGGTGATGGGCGCCGCCGCGTGGAAGGGGCGGGAGCGGACCCCGGTGAGAACCGGGCCCGACGACGCGGAGACCGCCCGTCTGCGGTCGCTGTACGAGGCGCTCGTGCCGTACTTCTCGACGCCCGACGACCCCGATCCGCTGTTCGCGCACGGCGGCGACTGGGGGAAGGCCTTCGAGGGGTACGCCTTCGACGCCGACGGGCGGCTGACCCGTCTGCGGGTCTCCTACCCCGCGTACTTCACGGACGGCGAGCCGGCCGCCCGTTCCCGGATCGAGCAGTTGCTCCACACCAAGTCCGGCCGGGGTCGCGAGTACCACTTCGGCTGGGACGAGGAGGCCAACCGTCTCGTCATGACCGTGCTGGACGCGCTCCCCACGACGATCGCCGCCCAGCGCTTCGTCACCGCCCCCGGGGAGACGGTGCTCGGCTTCACCGACCCGGACGCCGTCTCGCGCACCGTCCCCGTGCGCGACGGCGACCTGACGGTGGACGCCTCGCCCGTGGTCTGGCGGACCGGCGGCCGCTCCACCGAACCGCACCTGCTGGCCGTCGGACAGCCCGGCGGCGGCACCACGACCCTGGTCCGCTCGATCGCCCTCCAGGCCCTCCGGGACGGGGACGTCATCGTCGTCGACGGCGGCGGCACCGGTGAGTACGGCGCCCTCGCCGGGCGCGGCGGCGTCCTGGCCGTGGAGTCCGGCCTCGGGGGGGCGCTGGCAACGCTGGAGTGGGCGGCGCACGAGACGGAGCGCCGGCTGATCGCCGCCAACCGGGCCCGGCAGAGCGGCCACCCCGTGCCGGACGACATCCGGCGCCCGCTGTGGATCCTGCTGGACCGCCCCGGCGCCCTGGGTCATCTCGCGGCGGCCGACGGCAGGCCCGACCCGCTGGAGCTGCTCCGGATCCCGCTGCGCCACGGCCGGGCCGCCCAGGTCACCGTCGTCCTGGCCGAGCAGTTCGACGCCCTGGACACCCTCACCGAGACCGTACGGACCCACACCCGCGCCCGGGCGGTCATCGGACCGGCCTCCCGAGAACAGATCGAGGCCGTCCTCGGCGCCGAACCGCACACCACACCGCCGCCCGGGGTCCCCGCGGGACGCGGTTACGTCCGCCTCGGCACGGGCCCGGTCCTGCGGCTCCAGGTGCCCGCCACCCCGGACCCGTACGACGACGCCACGAGCGACGCGCACCGGCAGGCGGTGCTCGACCTGCTGCCCGACCGGCACCCCCCGATGGAGGCGGCTCCGACGCGGGAGCCCGCCGACGAGGGTCCCGCGACGGAGCAGGTCCCCGTGGCGGTGGAAGCGGCGGCCCGCCCGGTCGGGTCCGTCCCGGTGGAGACGATGGTCGCCGAGGCCAGGCCGTCCGAGCCGCTGGCGAAGGCGCAGCCGGCGGGCGCCGAGAGCTGAAGGGGAGCGCCGCCGCGTCACCGCGGGCGTCTGTGCGAGGCCCGGAAGCGCTCAGGCCACGAAGCTGCGCGGGGCGTCGGCCCCCGCGCCCGCTCCGGAGCGCACCAGGTCCACCGCGGCGGCCAGCCGTACGGCCGCCTCGTCCGCGACGGGCCCGCTGACCGTGAACGGCAGCCGTACGTATCCCTCGAAGGCCCCGTCGACCCCGAAGCGGGGGCCCGACGGCACCCGGACGCCGACCCGTTCGCCTGCCACCGCCAGCCGCGATCCGGAGAGGCCCCCGGTGCGCACCCACAGCGTCAGACCGCCGCGCGGCACGGCGAACTCCCAGTCCGGCAGCTCCCGGCGCACCGCCGCGACCAGGGCGTCCCGGTTCTCCCGCGCCTGGCTGCGCCGGACCTCGACGGCCTGCTCCCAGCCGCCCGTGCCCATGAGCCAGTTGATGGCGAGCTGTTCCAGGACGGGGGTGCCCATGTCGGCGTAGGCGCGGGCGGCGACCAGGCTGCGGATGACGTCGGGGGCCGCGCGCACCCAGCCGATGCGCATGCCGGCCCAGAAGGCCTTGCTGGCGGAGCCGACGGTCAGGACCGTGCTGCCCGCCGGGTCGAAGGCGCAGACGCGGCGCGGCATGTCGATGCCGGCGTCCAGGCGCAGTTCGTTCATGGTCTCGTCGACGACCAGGACCGTCCCGGCGGACCGGGCCGCGTCCACCAGGTCCCGGCGCTGCTGCTCGTCGGCGAGCGCGCCGGTGGGGTTGTGGAAGTCGGCCACCACATAGGCGAGCCGGGGCGCCGCGTCCCGCAGCACCTGGCGCCAGCGGTTCATGTCCCAGCCGCCGAGCCCCTCCTCCATCGCCACCGGGACGAGACGGGCACCCGTCTCGCGCATGAGCTGGAGGATGTTGGCGTAGCTGGGGGACTCGACCGCGATCCGTTCGCCGCGGCCCGCGAAGAGGTGACAGATCGCGTCGATGGCGCCCATCGCGCCGGTGGTGACCATGATCTGTTCGGGCATGGTCGGGATGCCGAGCGCGGTGTAGCGGTCGGCGATCATCTGCCGCAGGGCGGGCAGCCCGGCCGGGTAGTCGCCGTGCGTGTGGGCGTACGGCGGCAGCTCCTCCAGCGCCCCCTGGACGGCGCGGGTCAGCCAGGGCTCGGGCGCGGGCAGGGCCGCGCAGCCCAGGTCGATCATCGAGCCGAGCGACTCCGGCGGCAGCGGTTCGAGGCCGCGGGCGGGCAGCGGGTTGCCGGCGGGGACGGCGGTCCAGCTGCCGGCGCCGCGCCGGGACTCCAGGAAGCCCTCGGCGCGCAGCGCCTCGTAGGCCGCCGCGACGGTCGTACGGCTGACGGCCAGGGCGAGGGCCAGTTCGCGTTCGGCGGGGAGACGGGCGGCGACCGGGACCCGGCCCTCCAGGACGAGCAGCCGCACCCCGTCGGCGAGCGCACGGTAGGCGGGCGGCTTGCGGCCGCCGGGTCCGGTGGGCCGGGCCGTTTGCGACCGGAGCTGCCGGGCGAGCTGGGCCGCCCCCACCGTCGATGTCCACTGCGCCATCGAAATCAGTCCACCTTCCTCGAATTGGCCATAGTTGGTGACCGATCCCCTGCCACAGAGTGGCATGAAGCAGTCCACTACCACTACAGCAGGGGGCACAACGTGGCCAGGACCACCGGCCGGAGCACCACTCACCTCACCCGGCGGCTGGTCCAGCTGTACGTCGGCCTGACGCTGTACGGGGCGAGCTCCGCGCTCCTGGTGCGGGCCGGACTGGGCCTGGAGCCGTGGGGTGTGCTGCATCAGGGCCTCGCGGAGCTGACCGGGATATCGATCGGCGTGGTGTCGATCGTCATCGGCGCGGTGGTGCTGCTGCTGTGGATCCCGCTGCGCCAGCGGCCGGGGCTCGGCACGGTCTCGAACGTCTTCGTGGTCGGGCTGGCGATGGACGGGACGCTCGCCGTGGTCGGCGACGTGGAAGGGCTCGGGTTCCGCGTTCCCGTGATGGTCCTGGGCATCGTGCTCAACGGGGTGGCGACCGGTCTCTACATCGCGGCCCGGTTCGGGCCGGGGCCCCGCGACGGGCTGATGACCGGGCTGAACCGGGTCACCGGGCGCTCCATCCGGCTGGTCCGCACGGCGATCGAGGTGGCGGTCGTGGTGACCGGGTTCCTGCTGGGCGGCTCCCTGGGGGCGGGCACGGTCCTGTACGCGCTGGCCATCGGCCCGCTGGCCCAGTTCTTCCTGCGGATGTTCGCGCTCCCCGAGCCCGGCGCCGGACCGGGTGTCACCGTCGCCTCGGGCCTGCCGTCCACCACCGCGCCGCCCGCCGGTTCCGGCCCCGTCGCCGGCCCGGCATCCGGGCAGGCCATACTGCCGCAGTGAATCCGAGCCACCCCTATCTGGACCACCCGGCGCCGATCGCCTTCGCCCATCGCGGCGGGGCGGCGGACGGCGTGGAGAACACCGCGACCGCCTTCCGCCGGGCGTCCGACGCGGGCTACCGCTACTTCGAGACCGATGTGCACACCACGGCGGACGGCCGTCTTGTCGCCTTCCACGACGCGACGCTGGACCGGGTCACCGATGCCCGGGGCCGCATCTCCGCGCTGCCCTGGAGCGAGGTGCGCCGGGCCCGGGTCGGGGGCAGCGAACCGCTCCCGCTCTTCGAGGAGCTGCTGGAGGAGTTCCCCCGGGCCCGCTGGAACGTGGACCTGAAGGCGGAATCGGCGCTGGAGCCCCTGCTCGGCCTGATCCGTCGCACCGATGCCTGGGACCGCGTCTGCGTCGGCTCGTTCTCGGAGGCCCGGGTGGCCCGCGCCCACCGCCTGGCGGGCCCCCGCCTGGCCACTTCGTACGGGGTGCGCGGTGTCCTGGCGCTGCGGCTGCGTTCGTACGGCGTCCCGGCGCCGCTGCGCGCGGGTGCGGTCTGCGCCCAGGTCCCGGAGCGGCAGGGCTCCATCCCGGTGGTGGACGCCCGCTTCGTCCGCACGGCGCACGCGCTCGGGCTCCAGGTGCACGTCTGGACGGTGAACGAACCGGAGCGGATGGCTGCGCTCCTGGACCTCGGCGTGGATGGCATCATGACCGATCACATCGAGACGCTGCGCACGGTGCTGAGCGAGCGGGGGGCATGGTCCTGACGCCAGGTCCGTCCACGTCCGCAGGGGATGACCGAGGGGGCGCGGCTTGAGCACCGGGACCACAGGGATGGCCGATCCGGCCGGGCACGGTACGGCGGCCGCCCGCAGACGCGAGCAGCACGGCTGGTACTTCTACGACTTCGCGTGCTCCGTCTACTCCACCAGCGTGCTGACCGTCTTCCTCGGTCCGTATCTGACGTCGATCGCCAAGGCGGCGGCGGATCCCGACGGGTTCGTGCACCCGCTGGGCATACCCGTGCGCGCGGGTTCGCTGTTCGCGTACTCCGTCTCGGCGTCCATCGTGGTGGCCGTCGTGCTGATGCCGATCGTGGGCGCGGCGGCGGACCGCACCGGGCGGAAGAAGCCGCTGCTGGCGGCGGCCGCCTACACGGGGGCCGCGGCGACGGCGGGGATGTTCTTCCTGGACGGCCACCGCTATCTGCTGGGCGCGTTCCTGCTGATCGTGGCGAACGCCTCCATCTCCGTGTCGGCGGTCCTGTACAACGCCTACCTGCCGCAGATCGCCGAGCCGGAGGAGCGCGACGCGGTCTCCTCGCGCGGCTGGGCCTTCGGCTACACCTCGGGCGCCATCGTCCTGGTCCTCAACCTGATCCTGTACACCGGCCACGAGTCCTTCGGGCTCTCGGAGTCCGACGCGGTGCGGATCTGCCTCGCCTCGGCCGGTCTGTGGTGGGGCGCGTTCACCCTCGTACCGCTGCGCCGGCTGCGCGACCGCCGGATCCAGCCGGGCGGCGAGGGGGCGGTCGGATCCGGGTGGCAGCAGCTGAGAGCGACCCTGCGCGACATGCGGCGCCACCCGCTGACGCTCTCCTTCCTGCTCGCCTATCTCGTCTACAACGACGGGATCCAGACGGTGATCTCGCAGGCCTCGCTGTACGGCTCCGAGGAGCTGGGCCTGGACCAGACGACGCTGATCGTCGCCGTGCTGCTGGTGCAGATCCTGGCGGTGGCGGGGGCGCTCGGCATGGGGCGGCTCGCCCGGACGCACGGCGCGAAACGCACCATTCTGGGATCGCTGGTGATCTGGACCCTCATCCTGATCTCCGCCTATCTGCTGCCCGCCGACGCTCCGGCGTTCTTCTTCGTCCTGGCGGCGGCGATCGGTCTGGTGCTGGGCGGCAGCCAGGCCCTGTCACGGTCGCTGTTCTCCCACCTGGTGCCGCGCGGCAAGGAGGCGGAGTACTTCTCCGCGTACGAGTTGAGCGACCGCGGACTGAGCTGGCTGGGGCCCCTGGTGTTCGGTCTGGCGTACCAGCTGACCGGCAGCTATCGCGAGGCGATCATCTCGCTGATCGTGTTCTTCGCGCTCGGCGCGGTACTGCTCGCGCGGGTCCCGGTGCGGCGTGCGGTGGAGGCCGCGGGCAACCCCGTGCCGGAACGGATTTAGACGTTGAAGTCAAAGGGCGGTAGTATACGTCTTTGGCCTGCCCGGGAGGACCGTTACTGCCAGTGGAAGCGGCTCAACCGTTGAGTGACAACTTCCACCAGAGGTGACAAACCGGGCATGCGCGGGTACTCAACCCAGATAAAGCAGCGGCACGACGGGCGACGCATGACCGGCAACGGGAATCTTTACCACCGGCCGGACGTTGACCGGATGACGACGACAGCGACATTTTGTCCTGTGGGCGACAAGCCCGGGAGGCACGATTCATGAGTGAGCGAGCTCTCCGCGGCACGCGACTTGTGGTTACCAGCTACGAGACGGACCGCGGCATCGATCTGGCCCCGCGCCAGGCGGTGGAGTACGCATGCCAGAACGGACATCGATTTGAGATGCCGTTCTCGGTAGAAGCAGAGATTCCGCCGGAGTGGGAGTGCAAGGCGTGCGGCGCCCAGGCACTCCTGGTGGACGGGGATGGCCCCGAGGAGAAGAAGGGCAAGCCGGCGCGCACGCACTGGGACATGCTCATGGAGCGGCGCACCCGCGAGGAGCTGGAGGAGGTGCTGGCCGAGAGGCTGGCGGTTCTGCGCTCCGGAGCCATGAACATCGCCGTGCACCCGCGGGACAGCAGGAAGTCTGCCTGACCGCGTAGTACCGCACAGCGGCACAGCACCAAGAGCCGCGGGCCGTGACACAGAACATGTGTCACGGCCCGCGGCTCTTCAGCATGCCCGAGGCCGGATCCCGGCGGCTTGGTCCCGATGGCGCTGGCCCCCTGGTACGCCGGGAGCCTCTCGTCAGGGCG
>NZ_JAAXYC010000194.1 GCF_018619185.1 Streptomyces sp. McG3
CCCCACCGCTCCCCCGTCCCCGCCGGCCGTCTGAACCCTGGAGTCGTGATGCCCGACGCAAGCCCCCGTTCCGTGTTCGACTACGTCGTGGTCGGCGGCGGTACGGCCGGAGCGGTCATCGCCGCCCGGCTCACCGAGGATCCCGCCGTCACCGTCTGCGTACTGGAGGCGGGCCCCTCCGACGTCGGGGACGAGAGCGTCCTGCGGCTGGAGCGGTGGATGGCCCTGCTGGAGTCCGGTTACGACTGGGACTATCCGGTGGAGCCGCAGGAGCGGGGCAACAGCTTCATGCGGCACGCCCGCGCCAAGGTGCTCGGCGGGTGCTCCTCGCACAACTCGTGCATCGCCTTCTGGGCCCCGGCCGAGGACCTCGACGAGTGGGGCGCGCTGGGCTGTACGGGGTGGAGCGCGGCGGACTGCTTCCCGCTGTACCGGCGGCTGGAGACCAACGACGCGCCGGGCGACCACCACGGCCGCTCGGGTCCGGTCACCATCCGGACCGTGCCGCCACTCGATCCCTGCGGCGGCGCCCTGCTCTCGGCCTGCGCGGCGGCGGGCATCCCCACCGTCCCGTTCAACACGGGCTCCACGGTGATCCGGGGCGCCCACTGGTTCCAGATCAACGCCCGCGAGGACGGCACCCGCTCCTCGGCCTCGGTCTCGTACCTGCACCCCGTGCTGGGGAAGCGGCCCAACCTGGAGGTGCGGACGGGGCTCCAGGCGAAGCGGCTGCTGTTCGAGGGCGAGCGGTGCTCCGGGGTGGAGTACCTGGAGCCCGACACCGTCCACAGCGGGAGCGTGGCCGCCCGGCGGGAGGTGATCGTCTCCTGCGGGGCTATCGACTCCCCGAAGCTGCTGATGCTGTCCGGCATCGGCCCGGCCGGGCATCTGCGGGACACCGGGGTGGACGTGCGGGTGGACTCCCCCGGCGTCGGCTCGCACCTCCAGGACCATCCGGAGGGCGTGATCATGTGGGAGGCGAAGCGGCCCATGGTCACCGCCTCCACCCAGTGGTGGGAGATCGGGATCTTCGCGGACACCGAGCCGGGACTGGACCGGCCGGACCTGATGTTCCACTACGGCTCGGTGCCGTTCGACCTGAACACCTACCGGCGCGGCTACCCGACCTCGGACAACGCGTTCTGCCTGACCCCGAACGTCACCCGCGCCCGGTCCCGGGGCACGGTGCGGCTGCGGACCCGGGACTTCCGGGACAAGCCCCGGGTCGATCCGCGCTACTTCACCGACGAGCACGACGTACGGGTGATGACGTACGGGCTGCGGCTGGCGCGGGAGATCGTGGCGCAGCCCCCGATGGCCGAGTGGGCGGGCGCGGAGCTGGCTCCGGGGCCGGGCGCGACCACGGACGCGGAGCTGTTCGACTACATCCGCGAGACGCACAACACCGTGTACCACCCGGCCGGAACCGTCCGCATGGGCCCGGCGGACGACCCGGACTCGCCGCTCGACCCGCGGCTGCGGGTCAAGGGGGTGACCGGGCTGCGGGTGGCCGACGCGTCCGTCATGCCGTTCCTGCCGACGGTCAATCCGTGCATCACCACGATGATGATCGGCGAGAAGTGCGCCGATCTGATCAAGGAAGGATGAGGAGGAGTTCACCCGGAACGCTATTCGCACACTTGCTCGAATAAGGTTAGGCTCTCCCCATGTCCGTACACCTGCAAAGCTCGCTTTTCGACCAGGAGGCCGAGGTCGGAACCGGCCCCCTGAGCGGACTGCGGCGCACCGATCTGGGGCACGGGGCCTGGATCGACGTGCTGCCGCAATGGCTCCGGGGCGCGGACACCCTGTTCGAGACGCTGGTCCGCGAGGTCGACTGGCGGGCCGAGCAGCGCGTCATGTACGAGCGCGTGGTGGCGGTCCCCCGGCTGCTGGCCTTCTTCGGCCGCCGCGACCCCCTTCCGCACCCGGCCCTGGAAGCCGCCCGCACCGCGCTGGGCAGGCACTACGCGGCCGAGCTGGGCGAACCGTTCACCACGGCGGGGCTGTGCTTCTACCGGGACGGCCGGGACGGGGTCGCCTGGCACGGGGACACCATCGGCCGGGGAAGCACCGAGGACACGATGGTCGCGATCCTCTCGCTGGGAGCCCCCCGGCACCTCGCGCTGCGGCCGCGCCACCCGGGTCCCGCCCACGTCCGCAGACCGCTCGGGCACGGCGACCTGATCGTCATGGGAGGCAGCTGCCAGCGCACCTGGGAGCACGCGATCCCCAAGACCGCGCGGGCCGTCGGGCCGCGCATCAGCGTGCAGTTCCGGCCCGACGGGGTGCGCTGAGCCCGGCGTCCGGCGGGCGCGGTCCGGCTCACCGCGGTTGTGCCGGTCCCGGGCAGGGCGGATTCTGAGGGTAATGAACCGGGCCGGTGTCGCGCCGTGAGCGCGGCGAGCACGGCGGACAGCGCCGATTTCCGCGGCCCCCTGGACATCACCAGGGCGGCCACGATGGTCCTGGACGCCGAGAGCACCGTCATCGGCTGGAGCCCCGCCGCCGCCGAGCTGCTCGGCTACGGTCCCTCCGACGCCCTGGGGCGGCCCGTGACCGCGTTCCTCACGGTGCGGCCGGCCGGTGGCGCCCTCCCGGTGAAAGCGGCCGGGACGGCCGGTCCCGGCCCCGGACCGCCGTCCCTCGTCGGCAACGAGATCCACCTGGCGCACACCCGGGACGGCGGCGAGCTGCTGGTGGCGACGGCGATGTGTCCGCTGCCGGCCGGGCCCGCGGGCCACGGCCCCGGCGAGCCGGACCGGATCCTCGTGGCGGCCGAGGTGGAGTCGCTGCGGCACTGGGAGTCGCGGATCGCCCTGCTCCAGGGGCTGGCCACCCAGTCCCCCGTCGGTCTGGCCATCTACGACACCGACCTGCGGCTGAGCTGGAGCAACACCGCCTACGAGCGGGAGATGGGGCAGCCGCTGGCCGCGTTCCGGGGCAAGCGGGCCGACGAGCTGTACGGGGCGGGCTCCTTCGTGACCTCCGGCTACCCGCGGACGCTCGACGGTGTCATGCGCCAGGTGCTCGACACCGGTGAGCCGGTCCTCGACCTGCACTTCCGGGGCCGGCCGCCCAGCGACCCGGGGAGGTATCACCTCTGGTCCTGCGCCTACTACCGGCTGGAGGACGCCCACGGGCACGCGCTCGGCGTGTGCGAGGACGCGTTCGACATCACCGACCGCTACCGGGTCCAGGAGCGGCTGACCCTCCTCGTCGAGGCCGGCCGGCGCATCGGCACGGTCCTGGACGTGGCCACCACCGCCGAGGAGATCGCCGAGGTGGCCGTGGAGGACTTCGCCGCCACCGTACGGGTCGATGTCACCCGGGCGGCGGTGACCGGGGAGACGGCGGCGGTGGGCAGCCCGGCGGACATGACCCTGCTGCGGGTGGCGGAACGGTCGGCACCGGGGTCCGGTACGCCGGATCCCGGCCTGCCGGGGGCCGGCCGGGCGGAGACCGGACAGTGGGAGGCCAGCCAGCGGCAGGCCGGACAGCCGGAGACCGGACGGGCAGAGACCGGGCAGGCGGCGGCCGGGCAGCCGGAGACCGGGCAGCGGCAGGGCGGACAGCCGGAGACCCGACAGGCAGAGACCGCACAGCCGGAGGATGCCGGGCAGCCGGAGAAGGCCGGGCAGCCGGGGGCAGGCCTCCCGGGTACGGGCGGACTCCCGGAGTCCGGACCGCCCGGGACGGCGCGGGGCCCCGGCGAGCCGCGGCAGCCGTATCCGCCGGTCGTCTATCCGCCCGGATCGCCGCAGGACCGCAGCCTCTCCTCGGGCGGGCTGGTGCTCGACGAGAGCACCCTGGTCGTTCCGTTGCGGGCCGGGGGCGGCATCCTCGGGCTCGTCACCTTCGACCGGGACGCGGGCCCCGACGCCCCGGGCCGGACGCCCGCCCGCGACCGGGCGACCACGTTCGACAACGGCGAGGTCGCTTTGGCCGACGAGCTGGCGGCCCGGGCCGCCGTCAGCATCGACAACGCACGCCGCTACACCCGCGAGCGCACCGCCTCCCTCGCCCTCCAGCGGCAGTTGCTGCCCCATCACCTGCCGCCGCGGTCCGCCGTGGAGACCGCCTACCGCTACCTGCCGGCCGACGACGTGACCGGCGTCGGCGGGGACTGGTTCGACGTGATCCCACTGTCCGGGACCCGGGTCGGCCTGGTGGTGGGGGACGTGGTCGGACACGGGCTCCAGGCGGCCGCCACCATGGGCCGGCTCCGCACCTCCGTACGGGCCTTCGCGCAGCTCGACATGGCCCCCGACGAACTGCTGACCCGGCTGGACGATCTGGTGGGACAGCCGGCGGAGGAGGGGTCGGACGCGTACGGCGGGGCGGTCGAGACCTACGACGTGACCACCGGGGCGACCTGTCTGTACGCGGTCTACGACCCGGTCTCCCGGCGATGCGTCATGGCCCGTGCCGGACATCTGCCGCCGGCGGTCGTCGGCCCGGGAGGCCAGGTGTCGTTCCCGGACCTGCCCGCCGGGCCGCCGCTCGGTCTCGGCGGGCTGCCGTTCGAGTCGATGGAGATCGACCTGCCCGTGGACAGCCTGCTGGCACTCTTCACCGACGGCCTGGTCGAGGCCCGGGACCACGACATCGGACGCGGCCTCGACACCCTGGGCCGGGTGCTCGGCGACCGTTCGGCGTCCCTGGAGGAGCTGTGCGACCGGGCGGTCGCCGAGCTGGTGCCCGGCGGCACGAGCGCCGACGACACCGCCCTGCTCCTGGTCCGCACCCGCGAACTCGACGCGGAACGGGTGGCCGACTGGGAGCTGACCGCCGAAGCCGTGTCGGTGGGCCGCGCCCGCGAGCTGGCCACCGGACAGCTGGAGGCCTGGGGGCTGGAGGAGCTGGTGTTCTCGACCCAGCTGGTCGTCAGCGAGCTGGTCACCAACGCGGTCCGGTACGCGGGCGGGCCGCTGGGGCTGCGCCTCATCCGGGACCGCACCCTGGTGTGCGAGGTCGCGGACACCGGCCACACCTCTCCGCACCTGCGGCACAGCGAGGCGGACGACGAGGGCGGGCGCGGACTCTTCATCGTGGCGCAGCTCGTCCAGCGGTGGGGCACGCGGTACACCCCGACCGGGAAGACCATCTGGACCGAGCAGGCCCTGCCGCCGGCCGGAACCGGCTGACCCGTACCGCCCGTGGGCACCGCCCGTGAGCGCCATGCGTGAACAGCACCCTTGGGCAGCACCTTTGTTGACAACCCAACAGACATGGACTTAGGTATGCCTTACCTAAGTCGACTGGGTGTCCGTGGTTCTGGTTACCGATGCCGAGAAAGGTGCTCATCTCATGAGTGCTGTTCCCTCCACCCGTACCGTCGCCCGCGCCGGCCTCGCCGCGTTCGCCGCCGCCGCGCTGGCGCTGACCCTCGCCTCCCCCGCCGCCGCCGCGACCGGCACCCGTACGGTCACCGACGGGGGCTCCACCTACAACCTGTCGCTCTCCGGACCCGACACCGCGGCCGCCGCGGGCGCCAACATCACCGTCACCGGCAGCGGTTACAACACCGGCCAGGGCGTCTACGTGAGCCTGTGCGTGGTGAACGGGGCCCAGGGCGCCAACAAGCCCTCGCCGTGTCTCGGCGGCCAGGACCAGTCCGGCACCACCGGCGCCTCGCACTGGGTGTCCAGCCTGGGCGGCGGCCTCCCCAACACCTCGCCGTTCGGCGCGGGCGGCACCTTCAGCGTCCGGATACACGTCAAGGCCGACCTCGGCGGCGGCAACGTCTGCGGCGACACCGTCGAGTGCGCCATCGTGACCCGCGCCGACCACACCGACACCAACGACCGCAAGTACGACGTCCACGCCCCGATCAACTTCGTCTAGCACCACGAGAGTTCTCCAACCCTTCGCCCGGTCCCGGCCGTTCGTGCCGGGGCCGGGCTCCCACGCGTCGTGACGAGGAATGACATGACATCCACTCCGGGCACCGCTCCCGGCACCCCGCCGAGCGGCCGCCGCAGACTCGGACGCCGGGCGGGTACCGCCGCCGTCGCCGCCCTGCTGCTCGCGGCGATCCCCACCGGCGCGGCGGTCAGCGCCGACGCCGGCACCCCGAAGACCGCCACCGGCCCCCAGGGGCAGAAGCTGACCGTCTCGGCCACCACCGGACTCGACCCGGCCGGCGAGAAGGTCCGGGTGACCGGCGAGGGGTACGGCCCGAGATCCGGGATCTACGTCGCCCTGTGCAAGGACAACGGCGACAACCGGGTGCCCTCTCCCTGCCTCGGCGGCGCCGACATGAGCGGCGGCTCGAAGACCTCGCAGTGGATCGTGCCCCCGGGCGACCCGTACGAGGGCGACCTCGCCCGCGCCTTCGGGCCCGGCGGAACCTTCGACGTGGAGATCGAGATCTCGGCGAAGGGCGACGGCCTCGACTGCGCCGAGGTGGCCTGCTCCCTCGTCACCCGGGCCGACCACCGCTCCAGTGGCGACCGGTCTCAGGACGTCCGCGTACCCGTCGCCTTCGCGGGGCAGGGGCCGGGCGAACCGGGCGGCGAGGGCGTCGACGTGCCCGCGGGGACCGTCTCCTACAAGGCCGTCGCCGACTTCACCTCGGCAGGCAAGCCACTGGACCTGTTGCTGCACCCCGACTCGAAGAAGCTGTACGTCGGTTCGGACAACCTCCCCGACACCGCCGACATCGACGAGCGCGGGCTGCACGTGCTGAACCCCGAGGACGGGAAAGCCGAGAGCTGGATCAGCCAGGCCCCCGGCCCCACCGGGGAGGTGCGTGCCTCGGCGGCCGCCCGCATCGCGGGACCGCTGCCGGGCGACGGCGTCGTCTACCACTACCCACTGCGGGGCGTCGGGAGCGCCGAGGCCGGTGACGAGAAGGCCTCCGGCGTCTGGCTCACCGGGTCCACCATCACCGACATCGCCCCCGGTACGACCCCGGACACGGTGCTGGTCGCCCAGGGCGCGAAGCTCTCCGAGATCGACCGGGCCACCGGCGTGGCGACCCGGAGCCTCACGCTCCCGGGCGGCGCGCAGTTCGCCGCGGACCCCGCCCGGGGAGCGCTCTGGTTCAGCGACTTCACGGCCGGGCAGCTGCACCGGGTGGACCTCGCCTCGTTCGCGGTCACCGCGTCCTTCGAACTGCCGGGTGCCCGGGGCGCGACCGGGTTCACCGAGACGGACCCGGCCACCGGCGCGGTGTGGGTCGGTGCCAACCGGTCCGTGCTGGTCCTCGACGCCGCGGGCAAGCCGCTCAGGACACTCGTCGGCAAGGACCTGGCCCGCGACGCCGCCTTCGACGCGGCGACGGGCCGGGCCTACGTCGTCTGGCAGGACGGCGGGGACCTCTCCGATCCGGCCAATGACAACAACGGCACGCTGACCGTGTACGACACCGAGGACTTCGCCGTGGCCGCGAAGGACCTGTCGCTGCCGGGCAACCACTCCCAGTCCGGCGCGGCCTCGCTCGCCGTCGAGCCGGGCGGGGCCACCGTCTTCGTGACGAGCCCCGCCGAGGGGAAGATCACCAAGCTGGTCCGGCAGGTCTCGCCGCTGGTGACCCGCGCGCCCGCCGACGCGGCGGCCGAGGACGGCGAGGAGGTCACCCTCACCGCGGCGGCGGAGGGCTCCCCGGAGCCCACGGTCCGCTGGCAGGTCAGCGCCGATGGCGCGCAGACCTGGAAGGACGTCGAGGGCGCGACCGGGCCGGCCCTCACGTTCACCGCGAGGACCGCGCAGGACGGCTACCGCTACCGCGCCGAGTTCCGCAACGACGTCGGCACCACCCGTACCGCCGCCGTGACGCTCACCGTCACGGCGGCGGCCACCGGCGGCGGGGAGACGGGCGGCGACAGCGACGGCGACGCCTCGACCGGCGGCGGCAGCACTGAAGGTGACGGCACGACAGGTGGTGACGGCGGTACGCGGTCGGGCGGCGGCTCCACCACCGGGGGCTCCGGCTCCACCGGTACGGCCGGCGGCTCCGGCGCGTCCGGTGGCACCGGCTCCACGGTCGGCGGTGGCGCCGGCGGCGGCACCGGGGCCGCCACCACGTCCGGCGGCGGCAGCCTGGCCGCCACCGGGGTCACTGTGATGTCGGCAACTCTGGCGGCAGCGGCACTCGTTGGCGCCGGACTGCTGATCCACCGGCGCACCAGGAGGCGCACGGACGGCGCGTTCTGACCCCGTAGCGGCACCCGGTCCCCCTCGGGGCGGGCGGGCGAATCCGTGAACCCCCTGGCCGGGCACAGCGCCGGCCAGGGGGTTCACGCGTTCCCGCCGGACCACACCGGAGCCGGAGCCTCCGCGGGCCGCTCCCCGGCGCCGACCGGCACAAGCGCTTACCGGTCTGTCGCTCCCTCAACATCCGTACCCCCACGGCGACATCGGATGGTTCCGGCCGATCGGAGGCGTCTGGACCGAGCCGTCTGAACTTCACGGGAACTCCAGCGAAATGGCACGTGTGTGGATATCGTGCACCGAGCGAGGGCGCATCCGTCAGTCCATGGGATCGGCGGATGCGTCGCGTTTGTGGGGGTGCGACTGTGACTGGGGGGTTCATGGGGCATGTCGAAATACCTGATACCGACCTATCCGGACCGGTGGGGCTCCGGGGCGCGCCGCGCCCCCGCACCGCCGCGTCCCGGAACCGCACGGCGGCCCTGGAACAGCTCTGGAGGGCCCCGACAGCACAGCGCGACCCGGCCGGCCGGCCGCCGGCCCGGCGGAAGCGGACGCCCGGCCCGGCCCTCGCCGCACTGACCGACCTGCTGGGCCTGGGCGGCCCGGCCTGGCTGCTGCTCGGCGCGGGCGACCAGCCGCGCCCGGTGGCGGCCGCCGCGGTGGCGGGGCTGCTCTGGGCCGGGCTGCGCGGCGTCCGGGGGCGGTACACGGACCGGCCGGGGACCGGGCCCGGCGGCGCGCTCGGCCCGGTCGGGGACTGGCTCGTGCTCATCGGCCTGCTGGCCGTCCTGCACACGGCGGCCGGAAGTCCGGTCGACCCGGCCACGGCCGTCGTGGCCGTGACACCGGGGCTGCTCATCGCCACGGCGGTGGCGTGGCTGCGCCGGTGGCAGCGCTCCGGGCGGCGGGGCCACCGGGTCCGCAGGGTGCTGCTGGTCGGTGAGGCCTCGGCCGTGGGCCGGGCGGCCGAGCTGCTCAACTCCGGTACGGACCACGACTACCGCCTGGTCGCCGCCATACCGGTGGGCCCCGCCCGGCTGGAGCTGGACGGGGTGCAGGTGCCGGGGCGCCTCGCGTCCTGCCCGGCCGACGACGACGTGACGACGGTGCTCGGCGGGGTCTACGCCCATGCGGCCGACCTGGTGCTGGTGGCTCCCGGGCCGCAACTGACCGGGGACCGGCTGCGCCGGCTCGGCTGGGGGCTGCACGACGGGGGCGTCGCCCTGTCCGTGGTCTCGGAGCTGTCCGGGGTGACCGCCGAGCGGGTGCGTCCCGCCACCGCGGCCGGGCTCACCCTGCTGCACATAGCACCGCCGCTGCGCGGGGGGCCGCAGGCGGCGCTGAAGGGCGTGCTGGACCGCACGGGGGCCCTGGTCGGGCTGCTGGCCCTGACACCCCTGCTCCTGGCGGTGGCGCTCAGCGTCCGGCTGTCCTCGCGGGGGCCGGTCTTCCACCGACAGGTCCGGCAGGGGCAGCACAACCGGCCGTTCACCATGTGGAAGTTCCGCACGATGGTGGCCGACGCGGAGAACCTCAAGGCGCGGCTGGTCGCGAGCAACGAGGCGGACGGCCCGCTGTTCAAGATGCGCGGCGACCCTCGGGTGACGCCGGTCGGGCGGCTGCTGCGGCGGACGTCGATCGACGAACTCCCGCAGCTGGTCAATGTGCTGCTGGGCCAGATGTCGCTGGTGGGCCCGAGGCCGCCGCTGCCGGAGGAGGCCTCGCGGTACGACGAGCGGGAGCACCGCCGGCTCGCGGTGAAACCAGGGCTGACGGGGCTGTGGCAGGTGAGCGGCCGCTCCGATCTGACCTGGCAGGAGACCATCTCGCTCGATCTCTGGTACGTCGACAACTGGTCGGTCGCCGCCGACCTGGGACTTCTCGCCCGCACCGTGCGCGCCGTCGCCGACGGCCGCGGGGCGTACTGAGGGCGGCGGGCGTGCGGATGCGAGGAACACAGCCGGTTCGCCGCCGCGAGACACCTCTCGGCGGCGGCGAACGGTCACTGTCCGGGCGGGAGTTGGCCGAGCCACCAGGCGTAGGTGCGGGCGACGCCGTCGCGCAGCGGGATCCGCGGCGTGAAGCCGAGGGAGGAGAGGCGGGTGACGTCGAGCAGCTTGCGGGGCGTCCCGTCGGGCTTCGACGTGTCCCAGCCGATGCCCCCTTGGTATCCGGTCACCTCCCGTACGGTCTCGGCGAGTTCCCGGATCGTGAGGTCGTCGCCGCAGCCGATGTTGACGGGTTCGTCGCCGTCGTAGGCCTCCAGCAGGGTGACGCAGGCGGCGGCGAGGTCGTCGACATGGAGGAACTCGCGGCGCGGGGAGCCGGATCCCCACAGGGTCACTTCGGGTGCCCCGTCCCGCCGCGCCTCGTGGAAGCGGCGGATCAGCGCGGGCAGCACGTGCGAGGTCTCCAGGTCGAAGTTGTCACCGGGCCCGTAGAGATTGGTGGGCATGGCGCTGATGTAGGAGGTGCCGTACTGCCGCCGGTACGACTGGATCTGGACGATTCCGGCGATCTTGGCGAGGGCGTAGGCCTCGTTGGTGGGCTCCAGCTCGCCGGTGAGCAGCGCGTCCTCACGGATCGGCTGGGGCGCGAGCCGGGGGTAGATGCACGACGAGCCGAGGAAGAGCAGCCGCTCGACCCCGGCCGCGTGCGCACCGGCGATCACGCCGAGCTGGATGCGCAGGTTGTCCTCCAGGAACTGCACGGGGTACGTGCTGTTGGCCATGATCCCGCCGACCTTGGCGGCGGCCAGCACCACGGCGTCCGGGCGGATCTCCTTCAGATACGCCCCGGTCCGCGCGGCGTCGCGCAGGTCGAGGAGGTCACGGCCGCGGGTGAGTACCTCGTGGCCGTCGTCGGCGAGGCGGCGGGCCACCGCCGAGCCGACCAGGCCGCGGTGTCCCGCGACGAATATGCGGGAGCCGGGCCGCAGTAGGGGGCGGTCGGATTCCTGGGAGGGGACGGGAAGTTCGGTCGTCATGGCTCGGATTGTGCCAGCAGAAAGGGACTGTGGTGACACTTCGCCGCAGAACGTCCCAATTCAGATATGTCGGTGAACGTCGCCGCCGAGGCGATCAGCAGAGAAGGGGGAATCGTGGCGAAGACCGCGCTCATCACCGGAGTGACCGGCCAGGACGGTTCGTATCTGGCCGAGTTGTTGCTCGACAAGGGGTACACGGTGCACGGCCTCATACGCCGCTCCTCCAGTTTCAACACCGAGCGGATCGACCACATCTACCAGGGGCCCGAGGAGCCGGAGCGCTCCTTCGTCCTGCACCACGCGGACCTGTCCGACGGTGTGGCCCTGGTGAACCTGCTGCGCGACATCCAGCCCGACGAGGTCTACAACCTGGGCGCGCAGTCGCATGTGCGGGTGTCCTTCGACGCCCCGCTGTACACCGGTGACGTCACGGGCCTCGGCACCATCCGGCTCCTGGAGGCGGTCCGGGCCAGCGGCATCGAGACCCGGATCTACCAGGCCTCGTCCTCCGAGATGTTCGGCGCCAGCCCGCCCCCGCAGAACGAGAACACCTCGTTCCACCCGCGCAGCCCGTACAGCGTGGCGAAGGTCTACGCCTACTGGGCCACGGTCAACTACCGCGAGGCGTACGGCATGTTCGCGGTGAACGGGATCCTCTTCAACCATGAGTCGCCGCGCCGGGGCGAGACCTTCGTGACCCGGAAGATCACCCGGGGCGTCGCCCGGATCAAGGCCGGGCTCCAGGACCGTCTGCACCTGGGCAATCTGGACGCGGTCCGGGACTGGGGGTACGCGCCGGAGTACGTGGACGCCATGTGGCGGATGCTCCAGTGCGACACCCCCGACGACTATGTGGTCGCGACCGGTGAGGGCGTCAGCGTCCGGCAGTTCGTGGAGTTCGCCTTCGAGCACGCGGGGCTGGACTGGAACGAGCACGTGCGTTACGACCCGAAGTACGAACGCCCCAGCGAGGTCGACGCGTTGATCGGGGACGCGTCCAAGGCCGAGGAACTGCTGGGCTGGAAGCCCGAGGTGAGGTCGCGCGAGCTGGCCCGCATCATGGTCGACGCCGACATCCGCCGACTGGACGACCAGCTGAGCGGCGCGGCCGTCCGGGTGGACAGGTGAACGGGCCGGGCGGCACGTACCCGCGCGTCCGCCCGGCGGCCCCTTCCGGCCCGACGGCCGTCTCGGCCGACGGCGGCTGCGTGGTGCCGTTCCCCGGCGCCCGGACCGCGTCGTCGGTCACCCCCAACTCCCGGCCGGCGCCAGCCGCGCCCGTGCTCGGGACGATCACCGGCGCGGTGAGCTGCACCGACTCCTCGGTGCAGCTCACCGCGCCGGCACCGGGCGGAGCCCTCGGCTCCGCCTACTCACTCACCCGGCCGGCGGCGGGACGGACAGTCCGCGCGTCCGGTCGGGCGAGGCAGGATCCGCGGCCTCCAGGCCGCAGCTCGAATCTCACCTTCGGAGCCGAATGATGAACGGAAGTACGGGGCAGAGAACCGGAGGGCGCGGCCGTGTACGGGCCGCCTCCGCCGCTCTCGGCCTGCTGGCCGGAGCCCTGACCGCGACCGCGGCCGGGACCTCTCCGGCGGCGGCGCTGACACCACCGGTCGCCATCACCGCGGACGACCTCACCACCTGGCAGACCAACGGCATCGTCTGGTCGATGGCCGCCGGCGACGGCGTCGTCTACGCGGGCGGCACCTTCTCGACCCTGCGGCCCCCCACCGCCGCCCCCGGAACGAGCGAACAGCCCGCGGTGAACTTCGCCGCGTTCGACGCGGCGACCGGGGCGCCCACCGACTGCTCGCTGTCCTTCACCATCTCGTCGGGAACAGCGACGGTCCGGTCCCTGGCGCTGTCCCCGGACGGCGAAACCCTCTACGCGGGCGGCCAGTTCGGGGCGGTGAACGGCGTCGGGGTGAGCAACATCGCGGCGATCGACACCGAGACCTGCACGGTCAGCAACACCTTCAAGATCGGGGTCTCGGCGACCGTGCGGGGGCTCGCCGTCACCGACGACACGGTCTATCTGGCCGGCGACTTCACCACGGTCGGCGGGCAGACCAGGAACCACTTCGCCGCCGTCACGACCGGAGCCTCACTGCTGCCCTTCACGGCCAACGCCGACGAGGTCGCGCGGGCGGTCGAAGTGACTCCGGACGGGCAACACGTCCTGCTCGGCGGCGACTTCTTCCGGATCAACGGGACGAACACCCACGCGTTGGCCGTGGTCGACGCCACCACCGGACAACTCGCCAAGTCCTACCCGGGGTTCATCCACAACAACTCCACCGTCCAGGACATCACCACCGACGCCACCGGCTTCTACACCGGCAACGAGGGCACCGGCGGCGGGGTGTTCGACGGGCGGATCGCACTGGATCTCGACGACTTCGACCAGCGCTGGCGGGACACCTGCCTCGGCGCGACCCAGTCGGTGCTGGTGCACTCGGGCGTGCTGTACAGCGGCAGCCACGCCCACGACTGCTCCAGCATGGGGGCCTTCCCCGACCAGCCGCGCAAGCATCTGCTGGCCCAGTCGGTCGACGACCCCAAGCTGCTCCCGTGGTTCCCGGACACCAACGACGGCATCGGCGAGCCGGTCGGACCGCGGGTGATGAGCCAGGCGAGCAGCGGAGGCCGCCACTACCTGTGGGTGGGCGGCGAGTTCACCACCGTCAACAGCAAGCCGCAGCAGGGGCTCACCCGGTTCGCGGACGGCCCGGACACGGGCACGCCCTGGGTGCCCAACGTCAGCCTGTCCACGCTGACCCCGGGGCGGATCGACGTGAACTGGCAGACCAGCTTCGACACCGACGACGGTGAGCTGACCTACCGGATCTACAAGGACGGCTCGAACACGCCGGTCCACACGACGACCGGCTACTCGGTCTTCTGGGACCGGCCCCAGCTGACCTGGACGGACACCGACGTCGCGCCCGGCGAGGAGCACACGTACCGGATCAGCGTGAGCGACGGCACCAACACCAGCGCCAAGTCCCCGGCCCAGACGGCGACCGTGGCCGGCTCGACGGAGGCGTATCCGGCCCGGGTCAGGTCCGACGGGGCGGGCCTCTACTGGCGCTACGACGAGGGCACGTCCACCTTCGCCCACGACAGCAGCGGGAACCTGAACAACGGCTTCCTGCGCAACGGCCCCGCCTACCGGCAGACCCCGGCGGCGGTCGCCGGGCCCTCGACGGCGATCGGCTTCAACGGCACCGACGACTACGCGTACAGCAACCGGCAGCACGCCGCGCCGGGCCGGTTCTCGGTGGAGACCTGGATCAGGACCACCACCACCCGGGGCGGGAAGATCATCGGCTTCGGCAACATGACGCAGCAGAACAGCACCCGTCAGGACAAGAACGTCTACATGCGCAACGACGGGCGGCTCGTGTTCGGCGTGCAGAGCAGTGGGGCACGGACCGTCACCACATCGGCCGCCTACAACGACGGCCAGTGGCACCACGTCGTCGCCACCCAGGGCCCCCTGGGGCAGGGCATGGCGCTGTACGTCGACGGGCAGCTGCGCGCGTCGAACATCCTGGTCTCCGGCAACGACGGCAACCCCGGCTACTGGCGGGTCGGCGGGGACAACCTGGCCGGCTGGCCGAACCGCCCGACGAGCAACTTCTTCGCCGGGCAGATCGACGAGACCGCCGTCTACCCGACCACGCTGAGCGCTTCGCAGGTCAGCGCGCACTACGCCCTGAGGAATGGCTGATCCGATGAGGAACCCGTTCCTGGCCGGCGCCGTCGTCGTCATGACGACGGCGGCGCTGGCCGCCTGCGGTTCGTCCGCCGGCGGGAACGGTCCGGAGGCCGCGGGCGCCCAGCGCCCCGCGGCCTCCGGGCTGGCTCTTA
>NZ_JAAXYC010000195.1 GCF_018619185.1 Streptomyces sp. McG3
CCGGTGGGGTGGCTGGCGGAGCCGTTGGCCGCTGCTGCCGCTGGTCGCGACCGTCCTGCTGCCCGCCCTGCCCGCCGGGACCTCCGGTGGGGGCGGCCCGGCCGACGTGGCCTCCGGCCTCGCGGTGCTGGTGTGCGTGGGGCGGCTGCTGTATCTGCGGCAGCGTCCGCTGAGCGCCACCGCCGCACTGGTCCTGGGCCTGCCCGCCGTGGGCTTCGCGGTGGCCACGGTCACCGCGGCGGACCCGGCGGCGGCCCTGCCGGGGCTGGTCCGCCATCTCCAGGTCTTCGTCCTCGTACCGATCGCCGTGTACCTGCTGCTCCGGGACGCCCACGGGTTCCGGATCGTCGCCGGCTCGCTGGTCCTCCTGGCGGTCGTCCAGGGCGTCGCGGGCGTCCATCAGTACGTCACCGGGACCGGCGCCTCCTACATGGGCGAGGACATCCGGGCGGTCGGCACGTTCGGGCCCAGCGACATCATGGGGATGGCGACCGTCGTCGCCTACGGGCTGCTCGCCGCCGCGGCCTGCGCCCTGCGTACGCCGCGGAACGCCCCGGTCTGGCTGCGTCCCTGCGCCGCCGTCCTCGCCGTCGCGCTGATCGTGCCCCTGACGCTGTCGTTCAGCCGGGGCGTGTGGATCGCCACGGTCGCCGCGGTCCTCGTCACCCTGGCGCTGACCGGGCGGCGGCAGGCTTGGACGTCGCTGGCCGTGCTGGGCGCGGCCGGGGTGGTCCTGGTCGGCGGGTTCGGCATCGGCTCCGAGATGATCGCGGACCGGGCCGCCAGCGTGACCCGGGTGACCAGCACCCCGGACCGGTCGGTCAGCGACCGCTACGCGATGTGGAGCGCGGCGGGCGCGATGTGGCGGGAGCGGCCGGCCGCCGGGGTCGGCCTCAAGGGCTTCCCCGCACACCGTGACGGACACGCCTCCATCGGGCTCTCCTCCGGCAGCGACACGGCCGGGGCGGGCCAGGAGTTCCGCCGGCAGGCGCTCCTCTCCCCGCACAACATGTATCTCCTCGTCCTCAGCGAGCAGGGCCTCATCGGTCTGACCGCGCTCCTCGGCAGTTGGGCGGCGATCCTGGTCGGCGCGGTCCGCAGGCTGTGCGTCGCCCGCTCGCGCGGACACGCGGCCGTGGACTGCGGGCTGGCGGCGGTGGCCCTGATGACCTGGCAGTGCGTCAACTTCCTGTACGCGGACATCGGCGGGCCCACCACCGTCCTGAGCGGGGTCGTGCTGGGGCTGGCCGCCTGGTGGGCGCTGGCCGGGCCGGACCGGGTGGGCGCCGCATGAGTGACACCGGCACCGGCACCGGGACGGAGGCCGAGGCGCGTCCCGCGGACGTGACAGCCCCGCCGCTGCTCCCGGCCCCGGGAGGACCCGAAAAGCCCTTCTCCTCCGGCGTCGCGCCCGGGACGGCCGGCGGCGAGCCGCCCCGGCTCGGGGCCTTCCTCGCCCGCGCGGCGGCGGGCACCGCGGTACTGACCGTGCTGGGGGCCGTCCTCGGTCTGGTGCGGGACCAGGCCATCGCCCGGTACTTCGGGGCGAGCGACGCGAGTGACGCCTTCCTGATCGCCTGGACCGTGCCCGAGATGGCGGCGACGCTGCTGATCGAGGACGGGATGGCGCTCCTCCTGGTCCCCGCCTTCAGCCTCGCCCTGACCCGGCGGGCGGCGGCCGGGGAAGCTCCCGGTTCCGACCCCGTACGGGACCTGGTGGCGGCCACGCTCCCCCGGCTGTTCCTCCTGCTCTCCGGCGGCGCGGCGCTGCTGATCGCGGGCGCCCCGTGGGTCGTGGGCATTCTGGCCCCGGGTCTCGCCGATCCGCGGCTCGCCGTGGACTGCACGCGGCTGACCGCGGTCACCGTCCTCACCTTCGGGATCACCGGCTACTTCAGCGCCGCGCTCCGCGCGCACCGCAGCTTCCTGCCGCCCGCCGGGGTCTATGTCGCGTACAACCTCGGCATCATCGGGATGACGCTGGCGCTGCACGCGGCGTGGGGGGTACGGGCGGCGGCGGTGGGGGTCGCGGTCGGCAGTGTGCTGATGATCCTGACCCAACTGCCCGTGTTCCTGCGGCTGGTACCGCTCGCGCGCCCCCGGCTGCCGAGGTTCGGACGGGGTCGGCGTGCGGCGCGGACCGCTCCGCTGCTGGGCTTCGCGGTGCTGGCCCCGGTGGTCCTGTTCGTGGTGAGCCGTCAGTCCCAGGTGCTGGTGGAGCGGTTCCTGGCCTCGACCCTCCCGGCGGGCGCGATCTCGCATCTGAACTACGCGCAGAAGGTCGCGCAGATGCCGATGGTGCTGTCCCTGATGATCTGCACGGTGACCTTCCCGGTGGTCGCGCAGGCCATGGCCGCGGGGGACCGGGAGAAGGCCCGGCTGCGCGTCGAGCGGGACCTGGCGCTGGCCGGGATGGTGGTGCTGCTCGGCACGGCGGTCGTCCTCGGCTACGCGCCCCAGATCATCGAGGTGCTCTTCCAGCGCGGCGCGTTCGACACCGCCGACACCGCGTCCACCGCCCAGGTGATGCGGGTGTACGCGCTGGGGCTGCTCGGCCACTGTCTGGTCGGCGCGCTGAGCCGGCCGTTCTTCTCGTCCGGGCGGCCCACCTGGTTCCCGGCGTTCGCCATGGGCACCGGGCTGCTGGTCACGATGGGGGCCGGGTACGCCCTGACGTACCGCTTCGGCGTGGACGGCATCGCGACCGCCAACGCGATCGGGATCAGCACGACGGCGCTGCTGCTCCTCATGGGCCTCGGCACCCGGGTGGTGCCGATCCGGACGCGGGCCGTGGCCCTCTCGCTCGGCCGGCTCACCGGGGCGTCGCTGGCGGCGGGCACGGCCGGCTGGGCATGCGCCCCCCTGGTCCCCGATCCGGTGCTGAGTCTGGCCGCCGGGTGTCTTCTCGTTCCCGCCGTGTTCTTCCTGACCGGGCTGGCCCTGCGCTCGCCCGAGGTCGTCTCCCTGCTGGCACTCACCCGACGGAGGTTCCTTGATGGCCGCTGAATCCTCGGCACATTGCGCCGACGCTCCCTCGTCCCGGCTCCGCCCGCACACCCGCCGTCAGCCGTGGATTCTCACGTACCACTCGGTGACGGATCCGAGCGACGATCCGTACGGCATCACCGTCTCCCCCGACCGCCTCGACGAGCAGCTGTCCTGGCTGCGCAGCAGGCGGCTGACGGGGGTGGGGGTGTCCGAGCTGCTGCGCGCGGGGGACGCGGGGCGGCGCGGGCTGGTCGGGCTGACCTTCGACGACGGGTACGCGGACTTCCTCGACGAGGCACTGCCGGTGCTGCGCGAGCACGGCTTCCGGGCGACGGTCTTCGTCCTCCCGGGCCGGCCGGGCGGCGTCAACGAGTGGGATCCGCTCGGCCCGCGCAAACCGCTGCTCACCCACGACGGCGTCCGGCGGGTCGCCGCCGCGGGCATGGAGGTCGGCTCGCACGGTCTGTACCACCAGGACCTGACAGCCCTTCCGGACGAGGAGCTGCGCCGGGAGACCACCCGCAGCCGGGAGCTGATCGGTGAACTCACCGGGTCGCTCCCGGAGGGCTTCTGCTACCCGTACGGCATCCTCGACCGCCGGGTCACCGAGGCCGCGCGCTCGGCGGGCTACGGCTACGCGTGCGCGCTGGCTCCCGGCCCGCTGCTCAGCCGGTTCGCGCTGCCCCGCACCCACATCAGCCAGGCGGACCGGGGGGTACGGCTGTGGGCGAAGGACCTGCGGCACGGGCTGCGGCAGGTGGCGGCGCCCGGTACGGGCACCCGGGTCGCCGGGCCGGTGCGGACGGGCGGCCCGCTGTGAGGGCGCTGCACGTCATCACCGGGCTCGGGGTAGGCGGCGCCGAGCGGCAGTTGCGGCTGCTGCTGCGTCACCTGCCGGTGGAGTGCGACGTCGTGACGCTCACCAACCCGGGGGCGGTGGCCGCGGAGCTGCGGTCCGACGGCATCCGGGTGACCCACCTCGGGATGCGCGGCAACCGGGACCTTGTCGCCGTCGGGAGACTGGCGCGGCTGATCCGGGACGGCCGCTACGACGTGGTCCACACGCATCTGTACCGGGCCTGTGTGTACGGCAGGATCGCGGCCCGGCTCGCCGGGACCCGGGCCACCGTCGCGACCGAGCACTCCCTGGGGCGTGCCGAGATCGAGGGCCGCCCGCTCACCCGGTCCATCCGCGCCCTCTACCTCGCGACCGAACGCCTCGGGGCGGCGACCGTCGCCGTCTCCTCCACCGTGGCCGGCCGGCTGCGGGACTGGGGCGTGCCGGCCGACCGGATCCGGCTGGTGCCGAACGGCATCGACGCGGACCGGTTCCGCTTCGACGCGGCGCGCCGGGCATCCGTACGGGCGGAACTGGGCGTCCCCGACGAGGCGTTCGTCGTCGGCGGGGTCGGGCGGCTGGTGCCGGGCAAGCGGTTCGACGTGCTGATCCGCGCGGTCGCCGCCCTGCCGGAGGCCCGCCTGCTGCTGGCCGGGGACGGTCCGGAGGCCGGGCCGCTGCGGGCGCTGGCCCTGCGCCTCGGGGCCGTGGACCGGATCCGGTTCCTCGGGGAGTGCGACGAGCGCGGGGACGGCCCGGTCCCGGGTGTTCCGGCGCTGCTGAGCGCCCTGGACGCCTTCGTCTCCACGTCCCGGGAGGAGTCCTTCGGTCTCGCCGCCGTGGAGGCGCTCGCCGCCGGACTGCCCGTGCTCCACGACGCCTGCCCGGCCATCGACGACCTGCCCGCCGCCCACGCCCCCGCGGCCACCCGGATCGCCGGGAGCCCCGAGGAGCTGACGGCCCGGCTGCGGCAGCGGATACAGGCCGGAGCCGCCCGGCAGCCGCCGCCCCGGGCCGTCGGCCATTACGACATCAGGCGCAGCAGCGAGCGTCTGATGGACGTGTACGCGTACGCCCTCGACACCGCCCCACCGAACCGGAGAGCCCTTTCATGACCGACTCACCCGAGCAGCAGCGTCGACATGTCGTCGTCCGTCGGCTGCGCACCGCCCTCGCCCGGCTGCCGCACTGGTGGCCGCTGCCCGTCTCCGTGCTGATCGGCACCGCGTCCGGGCTCTCGTACAGTGCGCTCGCCGCGGACCGGTACGAGGCCACCAGCTATGCGATGGCGGTCGCCGAGGCCGAGACGGACCCCTCGGCGGCCCTGGGGTACGCCCAGTCGTACGGGCGGCTCACGACGAGCGACGCGACGCTCTCGTACGCCCAGGGCGCGGCCGGCGAGCCGGTGCGCGAGCTGCGGTCCCACGTCCGTTCGGAGACCTCTCCCGACTCGCCGATGATCTCGGTGACGGGCACGTCCGAGGACCGGCACAAGGCGGCCGACATCGCCAACGCGGTCATCGAGGCCGTCATCGTGAGCAGCGGCCATGTCTCCAAGGACACCGGGGTGAAGCTGATCAAGTTCACCCATGCGATGACGCCGGACCAGGCGGTCTCGCCGTCCGTGCCGCTGGGCGCCGCCGTGGGGGCCGCGACGGGCGGGCTGCTGGGCGGCCTCGTGCTGCTGGTCCGGCCGCGCCGGGCCGGCCTGCGCGTCTCGGCGCAGGTTCCCGGTCCGACGGCCGGGAGCGGCAACGTCGCCCAGGACGACCGGGAGCTCGTCCGATGACGGGGCGCCGGGCGGGCGGCCTCGTCGTGACCCTGTGCCGGGACTTCGGGGAGTTCGGCGCTCTCGCCGGGGAGTGGGAGGCGCTGCACCGCCGCTGCGCCACCGCGACCCCGTTCCAGAGCCATGCCTGGCTGCACTCGTGGTGGATCTCCTACGGTCAGGAGGGCCGGCTGCGGGTGCTGCTGGTCCGTCGGGCGGGGCGGCTGATCGGGGCGGCGCCGCTGATGCTGGTGCACCGTCCGATGCCGCTGCTCGTCCCGATGGGCGGGGCTATCTCCGACTTCTTCGACATCCTGCTGGACGAGGAGGAGGCCGGCTACGCGGTGGGGGCGCTGGGTCGCGGTCTGGACCGGGCGGCCCGGCACACCGTGGTGGACCTGCGGGAGGTCAGGCCCGACGCGTCGGCGCAGTTGCTGTTCGGGCGGTGGGCCGGGGCCCGGAGCCGGCTCACCGACTCGACGTGCATGGAACTGCCGGCCGAGCCGCTGGGCGACACCGTGGCGCGGCTGACGGGCTCGCGGGGCCAGCGGCTGCGCTCCAAGCTGCGCAAGGTCGACGCCCTGGGCATCGAGGCGCACCGGATCCCGCGGGACGGGGTGCCCGCCGCGATCGGCACGCTGCTGCGGCTGCACGAGCGGCAGTGGGAGGGCCGGGCGGTCAACCCCGAGCATCTCCGGGCGCGGTTCTCGGACCATCTGATCCGGTCGGTGGGACGGATGGTGGGGGACGGTACGGCGGCCATGACCGAGTTCCGGCTGAACGGCGAGGTGGTGGCGTCCAACCTGTCGTTGCAGTCCGGGCAGCTGACGGGCGGCTATCTGTACGGTGCGGATCCGGCGCTGCGCGAACAGAAGGTCGATGTGTCGACGATGCTGCTGCGCGAGGTCGCCCAGCAGGCCTCGGACGGCGGGCGCGCGGTGCTGAGCCTGCTGCGCGGTGCGGAGAGCTACAAGAACCACTGGGGGCCGGTGCCGGTGGTCAACCAGCGGCTGCTGCTGGCGCGGCCGGGCCTGGAGCCGCTCCTGCGGCTGCGCGAGTCGCAGGTGGCCGTACGGGAGCGGGCGGTGGAGACGGTGAAGGCCCGGTTCCCGGCGGCGCGGGACTGGCACGAGCGGTTGACGGGGCTGCCGGTGATCGGGCGCTGACGCCGCGGGGCGTACGCCTGACAGGGTCGTCGGAGATATCACCTATGAGCCGATCCGTTACCGTCCGGCCTCTCCCGCGTTGTCAGGGGGTGCGGGCCTCGCGTCCGCAGCACACCCCCTATCTGTTCTAGGAGTTCCGAATGTCTCGTATGACGAAGGTCGCCGCAGTCATGGCCGGCACCGGCGCCCTGATCGCCGGCGGCGCCGGCATGGCGTCCGCGGACGCGGGCGCGCAGGGCCTCGCCGCGGCCTCCCCCGGCGTCCTTTCGGGCAACGCCGTCCAGGTCCCCGTGCACGTGCCGGTGAACCTCTGCGGCAACACGATCAACGTGATCGGCCTGCTGAACCCGGCCTTCGGCAACACCTGCGTCAACGCGGACGCGGGTCACCACGACAAGGGCGGCTACGGCTACGGCCGCTGATCTCCCCGTGTTTCCGGAACGCCCGGTCCCCTCCTCGCGGAGGGGGCCGGGCGTTCCGCCGTCCGGGCTCAGGCGTAGCGGTAGAGCTTGCCGTGGTCGAGGAGCTTCCTCGGGGTCACGCCCCAGGGGGGCATCGCGTCGTCGAGGCCGAAGACGTAGTCGCGGTCCGGGCCGGGCGAGGCGGGCTTGCGGCCCGGCAGGTAGGCGGACTTCGGGTGGGCCTTGCGCCACCGGTCCCACAGGAGGTCGATGAAGGAGTGGTGGAGCCAGAACACCGGGTCCTCGGGGGAGGCCGCGCCCGCCATCGGGCCGCCGACCCACTGGTGGACCTGGTTGTGGAGGCCCACCCCGCGCACGTCCCGGATCCCCCAGCCCTCGATGCGGTTGCGGAAGCCCTCGGCGCAGACGCTGTTCCAGGGCTCGGTGTCGTAGACGGGGTCCTTGAGCGCCCGCGCCAGGTCGTTCCCGGTGGGGAGGGAGACCGGGTCGCGGCCCGGTCTGCCGAAGTTGCGGGTGAGGTAGTGCTCGTCGGTGACGCCCCTGCCGACGCTCCAGTTGCCCGCGCCGTAGGCGAACGCCCCGGTGGTGACCTGACGGTCACCGGTCCTGCCGTTGCCGCCGAGGAAGTCCTCCGCCCAGAGCGACGAGGTCGGCTTGTTGTCGTGGGTCCAGTCCCAGTACGGGACGCTGACGCCCGCGTCGACGCCCCGGAGCGCCTTCTCGAACTCCAGCAGGTACTGGCGGTGCCAGGGGAAGAACGAGGACGTCATGTGTGCCGGGCGCGGCCGCCGCTCGGTGTCCATGACGTAGTACTCCCGGTGCATGACGACGAAGTCGTCGTAGCGGCCCGAGCGCTTCAGTTTCAGGATCGCGTCGACGAGCCGGCGCTTCTCGGTGCGCGTGAGGTCGCGCTGGTTCTTGCGGGTGTACACCGGTGCTGGTCCTCCTGGTTCACATGCGGTGCGCGGCGGGGTGCGCGAGTTGGGCGGCTCCGAGCTCGTCGACGGCGGCACGGGCCGTCTCCAGCAGCGTCGGGTACGACTCGTAGTGCCGGACGTCGCTCAGATAGGTGCCGTCCGACCGCCTCATGACGTGCAGGGGCCTGCCGTCGATGCTGATCTCGGCGCCCGGTTCGGCGGCGATCGCGACCCGGTCGTCGTCGGTGGCGCCGGCGGGGACGACGGCGGTCGCCGTCGCCCGGATCTCCCGGCCCCGGTACATCTCGGCGAACTCGTCCGTCGTGGGTACGGGGCGGGACCCGGGGCCGGACGCGGGCACCCGGGGTGCGGGCCGGGCCGCGGCGGCCCGCTCACGGTCGAACAGCGGGAGCAGGGCGCCCGCGGTGCCTGTGACCACTGCGGCGGTGAAGGCTCCGCGCAGGACGATCCGGCGGGAGGGAACGCGGGTGCCGCCCGGTTTCGCGGGGGTGGGGCTCATGAGATGACTACCTGCCTCTCGTTGACTCGCCTCGTCGACTCGTTGACTCGCTCACTCGTCCGAGGTGCTTCTGATGGCGATGTTGACAACGAGGCGGTGGCGAAACAGTTCTCGTGCGTGCGGCGTACGGCGCACAGATGCCGGCTCCGTTCCGTCAAACGCGTGAGCATGCGCGCTCATCGGGAGCGACGGGCCGCGTCGATGGGGCTCCTCGCGGCCGGCGGGCCGGACCATGGCCTGGCGAACCGTGGAGGTGATGGGCATGACCGTTCCGTACCAGTTGTCCGAGGACCGTGTACTGCGCGCGGCGGACGTCGATCTGGCCGACCCGGCCTTCTGGCGGCTGCCCCGCCCCGTGAGGCTCAGGGCCTTCGCCCTGCTGCGGGAGCTGGACGCGCCGGTCCTGTTCACTCCGCGGGCCGGTGCCGCGCGCACCGCGGGGAAGCCGTTCCACGCCTTGGTGCGCCATGCGGACGTGCGGACCGCGAGCCGGGCGCCCCAGGTGTTCGCGAGCGCTCCGGGGGTCACCACCCCGGAGCCGGCCGGCTGGGCGAAGGCGCTGTTCGGGAACTCGATGGTCAACATGGACGGGCCCGAGCACGCGGCGCTGCGCCGGATCATCTCGCGGCGGTTCACCCCCCGGCTGCTGGCGGACGTCGAGGAGAACGTCGGCCGGCTCGCCGGGCGGCTGGTGGACGAGCTGATCGCCGAGCGCCCCCGGGACTTCATGCCGTCGGCGGCCTCGCGGCTGCCGCTGGAGGTGATCTGCGACCTGATGGGCATCCCGGAGGCGTACCGGGCGCGGATCGCGGAGCAGATCGACCACGCCTCGGAGCACGTCGGCGTCGAGCGCCGGGGCCGGGCCCGGCTGCGGATTCCCGGCCGTGGGCTGGCGTCGCTGGCCCGGATGCAGTTCGTCATGGGGCGGCTCGCCCGGGAACGGCGCCGTCACCCCGAGGACGACCTCGTCTCGGCGCTCGTCAGCGCGGACATCGACGGCGAGGCGCTGTCCGGGCGGCAGCTCGGGGCCTTCTTCTCACTGCTGCTGGTGGCGGGGGTGGAGACGACGCGCAACGCCATCGCGCACGGGCTGTTCCTGCTCGACCGGCATCCGGAGCAGCGGGAGCTGCTGCGGTCCGACTTCGACCGGTACATCGGCGGCGCCGTCGACGAGATCGTGCGGCATTCGACGCCGATCATCCAGTTCCGCAGGACGGTCGCCGAGGAATGCGCACTGGGCGGCCGTACGTTTCTCCCGGGGGATAAAGTCGCTCTCATCTACGCGTCGGCCAATCGTGACGAGAAGGTTTTCACCCATCCGGATCGCTTCGACATCACCCGGTCGCCCAATCCCCATCTGGGATACGGCGGCGGGGGCCCGCACCACTGCCTGGGAGCGCATCTGGCGCGGGTCGAAATGACGGCCCTCTTCCGGGAACTGATCGCCCGTCGTCCCGTCATGCGCAATCTGGGGGATCCGGACCTGGTCGACTCGAATTTCGACAACCGCGTCGGATCGCTGCCCTTCACGTTCGGCCCCACATTCACCTGAACGGCACGTCCGCAACGCCGAATACGATAAATGGACTCCTGCGCGTGCCCCTGGTGCACGATGATGCGACTCTCTCCCTATCAGGCCGAACCGGCCGGAATTCACCGCAGCCAGGAGGAGTTATGCCGGCTAAGCGCCGTCTCATCGTTTCGTGCATCGCGGCGGCTGCTCTCAGCCTCCTGGCTGGTGGCGGCATCGCGGGCCAGTCGCCGCCGGGCACCGATTCCGTCGACGGTGCCGCGCCCGGGGCGCCGGGGGCGGCGAGCGGCACGGCGCACGGCGCGTATCTGGACTACGGGCCCGCCGGGGTCAGCAGGATGGCCGAGCTGTCGCGCTGGCTCGGCGGGGCGGAGCTGCGGGTGGGGCACACGTACCTGCCGGGCGATCTGTGGGTGAACATCGAGGGGACGCCCGATTTCCTCGACGCCTGGGCGGACTGGAGACAGGCGGACCCGGAACGGATGTTCGTCCTGAACGTGCCGATGCTGGAGCGCAACGAGGAGCGGGTCCCGGACGACGAGGTCCGCACCCTGCTGCGGGCGGGCGCGGCCGGGGAGTACGACCAGCACTTCACCCGGCTCGCGGAGCGGCTGGTGGAGCTGGGCGTTCCGGACACCGTGATCGTGCTCGGCTGGGAGATGAACGGCACCACGTACACCCATCGGTGCGGACCCGATCCCGCGTCCTGGAAGGCGTACTGGGAGCGGATCGTCACGGCGATGCGCGCGGTGCCCGGTCAGGACTTCCGCTTCGACTTCACGCCGAGCCGGGGGCGGGACGCGGTGCCGTGGACCGAGTGCTACCCGGGCGACGACGTCGTCGACATCATCGGGATGGACTCCTACGACCAGCCGCCCGGCGAGACCTTCGACGACCAGATCACCGACCCGTACGGGCTCCAGAAGCACGTCGACTTCGCCGCGGAGCACGGCAAGCCCATCTCGTTCCCGGAGTGGGGGCTCTTCCGCAACGGCGACAACCCCGAGTACATGAGGCGGATGCTGGAGTGGATCGACCGGCACAAGCCGCTCTACCAGACGGTCACGGACTACTGCCCGCACGGCGTCTGGCAGTGCAAGAGCAATCCGCGGTCCTCGAAGGTGTTCCGGACGATGCTGACCGAGATGGCCGCACCGGCCGCACCCGCGCCCAGCCCGACGCCTACCCCTACCCCTACCCCTACGCCGACGCCCACTCCCGATCCCGCTCCGACGGATCCGGCGCCGTCCCCGACGGTCCCGCCGTCCGTGGTGCCGTCCCCGGTGGCGCCGGCGCCCACGGACCCGGGGGGCGGCGCGCCGCCCGCCCGCGAGTGGTGTGTGTCGGTCCCGTTCGGCGACTGGCTGGGCCCGTGGCTGCGGGAGCGCGAGATCTGCTTCCGCTACTGATCCCGGGCGTGGAAACGGCCCCGGCCCTCCTGTCGGGGCCGGAGCCGTCCACCCACACGGGTCCAGCGCGGGGGCAGGTGGACAAGCGACCGCTTGTCACCACCACCAACGCGGACCCGGCCCGCTCCGTCACGCCGCCGAACGAGGGACAGCCCGCGCCCGGACTCCGCACCGGGCGCGGTCCGGGGCGACGCGCGACCATGGAAACCTACAGAGGGTGGTGAGGTGCAATGGCATCCGCCGATGAGGGCTCCCCGGCGGAGCGCGGCCCGCTGCCCTCCGGGGACGGGCGGGAACCGGCGCGGACGACCGACGGCGCGGCGGCGGTGATCGCCGGGGACGGCACGGTCATCGGCTGGACCCGCGGGGCCGAGGCGCTGCTCGGGTATCCGGCGGCCGAGGTGGTCGGCCGGTCCGCCTCCCAGCTGCTCACGGGCCCCCCGGACGCCCGGCGCACGGCCGCGGTGGCCGCCCGTTGCCGGGCCGGTTCGGGGTGGAGCGGGCTGGTGCCCCTGCGCGCCCGGGACGGCCGGTCGCTGGACATCGACGTACGGGCCTCCGCCTCCTTCCTGATCGCCGGCCGGGAGGGCTTCCTGGTCTCCGGGCGGGAACTCACCCCGCACTGGACCATGCGCGGGTCCGTGCTGGACGACTTCCTGACCCGGTCGCCGGTCGGGATGGCGGTGCTCGACCCCGAGCTGCGCTATCTCTGGCTGAACGACACCCTGGAGCGGTTCGGCGGCGTGCCCCGGGAGCAGCGTCTGGGGCGTCGGCCGAGCGACGTGCTGCCCGGAGCACTGGCGACGCCCATCGAGCGGCTGATGCGGCAGGTCCTGTCGACCGGTGAGGCGATCACGGACTACGAGTACCTGGGCTGGAGCTGGGCCGATCCGCACCGCCGACGGGCGTACGCGAGCTCGTTCTTCCCGCTGGCCGACGCCCGCGACCGGCGGATCGGCGTCGGCTACATGGTCCTCGACGTCACCGACCGGTGGAACGCGCGCCGGCTGCTCGCGCTGGTGAACGAGGCCGGAGCGAGTATCGGCTCCACCCTGGACGTACAGCGTACGGCGCAGGAACTCGCCGACTTCGCGGTGCCCCGGTTCGCGGACTTCGTCTTCGTCGACCTGCTGGAGAACCCGTTCGGCGGAGACCGGCCGGGGACGGTGGCGCCGGCCGAGGGCGAGCGGCCCGCCATGCGCCGGGCGGGCATGAGCTCGGTGCGGGAGGGCTGTCCGGAGGCGGTCGTACGGGTCGGGGAGGCGCTCGACTTCGTGCCGCCGCCGCACGACGCGCGCTTCCTCCTCGACGGCGACCCGGTTCTGCTCCCGGCGCTCGACCCGGACAGCCACGGGTGGACGGTGGAGCAGCCCGCGCGGGCGGCCCGGCTCCGGGAGTTCGGGCTGCACTCGTTGATCTCCGTGCCGATGCGGGCGCGCGACACCGTGCTGGGGCTGACCACCTTCATGCGGTCGCAGAATCCGGTGCCGTTCGACGAGGACGATGTGGCGCCTGCCCGGGAGCTGGTGGCGCGTGCGGCCGTGTGTGTGGACAACGCCCGCCGCTATACCCGGGAGCACACCGCGGCACTGGTGCTCCAGCGGAGCCTGCTGCCGCACACGCTGCGCGGCGGGACGGCGCTGGACGTGGCGTCGTCGTACCTTCCGGCGGACGCGAAGGACGGGGTGGGCGGTGACTGGTTCGACGTGATCCCGCTGTCCGGGGCCCGGGTCGGCCTGGTCATCGGCGATGTCGTCGGGCACGGCATCGGGGCCGCGGCGACCATGGGCCGGCTGCGCACCGCCGTACAGACGCTGGCCGACATGGATCTTCCCCCGGACGAGCTGCTGGCACGGCTGGACGATCTCGTACTGCGGCTCAGCGAGGAGGAGCGCGCGGGGGGACCGGAGGAGCGGGGCGGGACGACGGTGGTGGGGGCCACCTGCCTGTACGCCGTCTACGACCCGGCGAACGGCTGCTGCACGATGGCACGGGCCGGTCATCCGCCGCCGGTGATCGTCACGCCGGACAACGCGGTCAGCTTCCCGGACCTGCCCGCCGGGCCGCCCCTCGGACTGGGCGGGCTGCCCTTCGAGGCCCTGGAGATCGAGCTGCCCGAAGGGAGCCTCATCGGCCTCTACACCGACGGGCTCATCGAAGGGGCCGACAGGGACCTCGAACGCGGAATGGACCGTCTTGGCCGGGCGGTGTCCCGGGACGGAATGCCGCTGGAGGACCTGTGTCCGGCGGTGGTCAAGGAGCTGCTGCCCGTCCCGCAGCCGGACGACATCGCGCTGCTCCTCGCCCGGACGCATCGTCTGAGCCCCGAGCACCTGGTTTCGTGGGACGTGCCCGTGGACCCCGCGGCGGTGGGCGAGACCAGGGCCAAGGTCTCCCGCCGGCTGGAGGCTTGGGGGCTCGCGGAACTGTCGATGACGACGGAGCTGATCGTCAGCGAGCTGGTGACCAACGCGATCCGGTACGGCGCGGGGCCGGTGCGGCTGCGGCTGCTGTTCCAGTCGTCGCTGACCTGCGAGGTGTCCGACGCCAGCAACACCTCGCCGCGGCTGCGGCACGCCAGGACGACGGACGAGGGCGGGCGCGGGCTGTTCCTGGTCGCCCAGCTCGCCCATCGGTGGGGCACGCGCTACACCCCCCGGGGGAAGATCATCTGGGCGGAGCAGCCCCTTCCCTGATCCTGCCGATCCGCGGGACGCCCCCTGATGGCTCTCCTCAAGGACTCTGCTCGCGGGCGAAGAGGCGGGTGAGCGGGCCGCCCGCCCGGATCAGCTCGTCCCAGGTGCCCTCCTCGACGATGCGCCCGCCGTCCAGGACCGCGATCCGGTCGGCCCTGCGGACCGTCGCCGGGCGGTGGGCGATCACCAGGGTCGTCCGGGTGGCGGAGTCGGCCGCGAGCGCCCGGGACAGTTCCGCGTCGCCCCGGTGGTCCAGGTGGGCCGTCGTCTCGTCCAGGACGAGTACGCGCGGGCCGCTCAGCAGCCCCCGGGCCAGGGCCACCCGGGCGCGCTGGCCGCCGGACAGGGTCGCGCCCCGCTCGCCCACGGCGGTGTCCAGCCCGTCGGGCAGGGCGTCGGCGACGGGGGCGATGCCGCAGATCCGGGTCACCGTGCCCAGTTCGTCCGCCGTGGCGTCCGGACGGCCCAGGCGGAGGTTCTCGGCGAGGGTGCCGTGGAAGAGCGGGGCTTCCTGCCCCACCACGGAAACGGCGGCGCGCAGGTCCTCCTCGGTGAGGTCCCGCAGGTCCACCGGGTCGGCCGGGCCGGGGGGCACCAGCTCCACGACGCCGCCCTCGGGGTCCCAGTAGCGCGCCAGGAGGTGGGCGCAGGTCGACTTGCCCGCACCGGACGCTCCTACGAGGGCCACGGTCTCGCCCGGCCGGACGGTCAGGTCGAGGCCGTCCAGCACGGCCTCCCCCCCGTAGCCGAACCGGACTCCGCGCAGTCGCAGGCCGAGCGGTCCCGGCGGTACGGGGCGGGGG
>NZ_JAAXYC010000196.1 GCF_018619185.1 Streptomyces sp. McG3
GGCCCGCCCCGTCCAGTACGGCGTCGGCGGCCACGACCGGCCGCAGCCCCCGCGCCCCGTACCACTCCCGCCGCCCCGGACCCGCGCGGCCCAGGGTGCGTACGCCCGGCATCAGCAGCCGGGCCGGCACATCGCACAGTGCTGCCCAGAGCGGGCTGCGGGCGAGCGGGGCCGGTACGGCGGACAGCAGCAGGCCGAGGGCGGAACTGCGGCCCGTCCGCAGCCGCAGACGCAGCGGCCCCGCCTCGACGAGCCAGGTGTCGCCGGCGACGGCGACGGTCACGGGCACCACCTCGATCCGGTCGAAGCGGTACGTGGCGGCGACGAAGTCCGCGATCCGCCGGGACGGGGCCAGCAGGACCCGTACGCCGTCGGGATGCTCGACCATGACGTCGCTGAACGCCCCGAACGGCGAACGCGGCCAGTGGCCGACCACCAGCCGGGTACCCGAGGCGGTCCCCACGCCGGCGATCCAGCCGTCGAACCGCAGTCGCTCACCTGTCATACCCACCAGTCTCCCCCGTCGGGGCGACGGGGGAGGACCGGCGACCGGCGCGGCGGGCCCCGCCGCCGTAAGGGCTACTCGAAGCGGGACGTGTCCCCGGCTCCGCGGCGTACGATCTCGGGCTCGTCGCCGGAGAAGTCGATGACCGTGGTCAGCTCGGTGCCGCAGTCGCCCGAGTCGATGACCGCGTCCACCTCGTGGTCGAGCCGCTCCTTGATCTCCCAGCCTTGCGTCAGCGGCTCCTCCTCGTCCGGCAGCAGCAGAGTGCTGGAGAGCAACGGCTCGCCGAGCTCGGCGACCAGGGCCTGGGTCACGACATGGTCGGGGATGCGCACACCGACCGTCTTCTTCTTCGGGTGCAGCAACTGGCGGGGAACCTCCTTCGTCGCCGGAAGGATGAAGGTGTAGCTGCCGGGCGTCGCCGCCTTGACCGCCCGGAACACGTCGTTGTCCACACGCACGAACTGCGACAGCTGCGCGAAGTCGTGGCACACCAAAGTGAAGTGGTGCTTGTCGTCGAGGTTCCGGATCGACCGGATCCGGCCGAGGGCGTCACGGTTGCCCAACTGGCAGCCCAGTGCGTAGCACGAGTCGGTCGGGTACGCGACGAGCGCACCGGACCGGATGCTGTCGACCACCGTGCTGATGGTGCGGGGCTGGGGATTTGCGGGGTGCACGTCGAAGTACTTGGCCATTCGCCGAGCTTACGCGCTCGGGCCGGACCGGTAGAGCCCTCCGCCGGGAAGAGTGGGAGGCGGCCCGTCGTCACGACGGGCCGCCTCTTCTTCCGCTTCGCGCGGTGGAGTTCACCGCCGGGCCGGTCAGACCGCGGCGGCCCCCACCAGCTCGTCCAGTACGTCCTCCATGGTCACGAAGCCGATGACCGTGCCCTTGTCACCGGCGACCGCCGCGAGATGCGTACCGGCGGCACGCATCGCGGTGAGGGTGTCGTCGAGCGGGGTGTCGATCTCGACCCGGATGACGGGGTGGAGGGCGCTCGTGGGCAGCGCCTTGGTGCGCTCCGCGACGCCGAGGGCGTCCTTGATGTGGAAGTAGCCCAGCAGCCCGTCGTCGGGCCCGGTGACCGGCAGCCGCGAGAAACCCGAGGCGACGGCGGCCCGCTCCAGACCCTGCGGGGTGATGCCCAGGTCGACGGTGACGGTCCGGTTCAGCGGGACCATCACCTCGCCGACCGGCCGGGTTCCGAGCTCCAGAGCGTCCCGCAGACGCTCCCCGTCGGCCGGTGCCAGCAGCCCGGCGTCGCTGGAGTCCTTGACCAGCCGTACGAGCTCGTCGTCGGTGAACACCGAGGCGACCTCGTCCTTGGGGTCGACCTTGAGCAGCCGCAGCAGCATGTTGGCGAAGGCGTTGATGCCGAAGATGACCGGGCGCAGCGCCCGGGTCAGGCCGACCAGGGGCGGCCCCAGCGCCAGCGCGGTGGCGACGGGGGCGGCGAGCGCGATGTTCTTCGGGATCATCTCGCCGATGAGCATGTGCAGATACGTCGCCAGCGTCAGCGCGATCACGAAGGCGATCGGGTGGACCAGCGCCTCCGGCACGCCGACCGCGTCGAACGGCGGCTCCAGCAGATGGGCGATGGCCGGTTCCGCGACGGCTCCGAGCACCAGGGAGGAGATGGTGATGCCCAGCTGCGCGGTGGCCATGGCGGCCGACAGGTGTTCGAGGCCCCACAGGGCGCTCTTCGCGCGTCGGCTGCCCCGCATGGCCTGCGGTTCGATCTGACTGCGGCGGACCGAGATGAGGGCGAACTCCGCGCCCACGAAGAACGCGTTGGTGAGGAGGGTGAGCGCGCCGATGGCGAGCTGGATGGCGGTCATCGGGCGTCCTCCTCCACGAGGGCCGGCACCGGTGCGGGCGCGCTGATCCGGACCCGGTCGGCCCGGTGGTGCTCGATGTCGAGCACGTCGAACTGCCAGCCGTCGACCTCCACCCGGTCCGTACGGACCGGGATGCGGGCCAGCTGGTTGGCGAGGAGGCCGGCGAGCGTCTCGTAAGGGCCTTCCGGCGCGCCGAAGCCGATCCGGTCGAGCTGGTCCAGCCTGATGCTTCCCTCGGCCTCCCAGACGGGGCGCCCGTCGCCGAGCGGCTCGGCCGGTGCGAGGTCGGGGCGCTCATGGGGGTCGTGCTCGTCGCGGACCTCGCCGACGACCTCCTCGACGATGTCCTCGACGGTGGCGACCCCCGCCGTACCGCCGTACTCGTCGATCACCACCGCCATCGTCCGGTGCTTGCGCAACTGCGCGAGCAGCCGGTCGACGGGCAGCGAGTCGGGTACGAGGAGCGGCTCGGTCGCCAGGGCCGTGACGGGGGTCCGGCCGCGCTCGGACTCGTCCAGGGCGAGCACATCGCGGATGTGGACCGTGCCGATGACCTCGTCCAGGCTGTCCCGGTAGACCGGGAAGCGGGACAGGCCGGTGGCCAGCGTGAGGTTGGCGGCGTCGGCGGCGGTGGCGTGCGCCTCCAGCGCCCGGACGTCGACGCGCGGCGTCATCACGTTCTCGGCGGACAGCTCCGCCAGGTGCAGGGTGCGGACGAACAGCTCGGCCGAGTCCTGCTCGATGGCGCCCTCGCGGGCGGAGTGCTGAGCGAGCGCGATCAGTTCCTGCGGCGTACGGGCGGAGGCCAGCTCCTCGGCCGGCTCCAGGCCCAGGCGGCGCACGAAACGGTTCGCGGTGTTGTTGAGGTGCCGGATGAGCGGAGCGAAACAGGCTGTGAAGGCCCGCTGCGGGGTCGAGACGACCTTGGCCACCGTGAGCGGGCTGGAGATCGCCCAGTTCTTCGGGACCAGCTCACCGATGACCATGAGGATCACGGTGGAGACGGCCACACCGAGGAGGGTGGCGACCGTGGACACGGCGCCGGCCGGAAGTCCGGCGCCCTCCAGCGGGCCGCGCAGCAGCACCGCGAGGGACGGCTCGGCCAGCATGCCGATGACCAGGGAGGTCACGGTGATGCCGAGCTGGGCGCCGGAGAGCTGGAAGGTGAGCCGCTTGGCTGCCTTCAGCGCGCTCTCGGCACCACGTTCCCCGGCCTTCACGGCGCGTTCGAGCTCGCTGCGCTCGATGGTCGTGAGCGAGAACTCGGCCGCGACGAACACCGCGCAGGCCAGTGTCAGCGCGAGGGCGAGGAGAAGAAGGGCCACTTCGCTCACCGTGTCACCTCCGTCCCCTGGTGCGTGGGGTCAGGGATGACACGGTTCGTACTGGGAGGCTCACCCATTGCGGTGCGCAGCTCCTTCTCTGTTCGGGTCGTCGGGATCGACGGTGGAATGCGGGTGTGAACCCGCCTTATAGATAGTAAAGGGAACGCAAAGCAATGGGGAGTGGCGGGTGTCACACGGAGTGCCGCGCGGGGCGGCCGCGGCATCCGCGGTCTTGATGGCCGGAACTGTGCGGAGTGGTCATGGGCTGGGGAACCCCTTCGCTTCTCTGGAGGTTCTGCCCGGCGAGGTGGCTCACGCACCCTCGATCGCTCATCCGTGGAGATCAGGCTTCCGTGAAGATCACCCATCCGTAGAGACACCCATCCACAGAGATCACCCAGACACAGAAGGAGCGGACGCCGCACATGGTGTTCAAGAAGTTGCTCGGAGCCCTCGGGGTCGGCGGACCCTCGGTCGACACCGTTCTGGAGCCCGGCCCCGCATCGCCCGGAGGTCTCCTCACCGGAGAGGTCCGCCTGCGGGGCGGCGGATCGGACGTGACGGTCGACCGGATCTCGCTTCTCCTCGTCGCCCGGGTCGAGATGGAGAACCAGGACGAGGAGCAGGAGGGCACGGTCGTCCTCGAACGGTTCACCGTCGGCGGTGGATTCCGGCTGGCGGAGGAGGCCGAGCACACGGTGCCGTTCACCGTCACCCTGCCATGGGAGACACCGATCACCGAGCTCCACGGCCAGCACCTCGGCCCCGTGCTCGGCATCCGGACGGAGCTGGAGGTCGCGGGAGCGCGGGACAAGGGCGACCTCGACGCGCTCGCGGTGGGACCGCTGCCCGTGCAGGAAGCGATCCTGGAGGCCTTCGGGCAGCTCGGTTACGCGTTCAGGGCGGCCGACCTGGAGCTCGGACACATCCGGGGCACCGGTCAGCAACTGCTACCAGGAGATCGAGATCCTCCCGCCGGCCGGTCACGCGCACGCCGTCAACGAGATCGAGGTGAGCTTCATCGCCGCACCGGGCGGTCTGGAGGTCGTGATCGAGGCGGACAAGCGCGCCGGACTGTTCTCCGACGGCCACGACACGGTCCACCGCTTCACGGTCTCGCACCACGCGGTCCCGCACACCGACTGGAACGCCCAGGTCGACGCCTGGCTGAAGGAGGTCATCGCCGGTCATGTGACCCGTGCCGTGCCGTCTTCTGGCGCCGAACACCACGGTGACCGGCGTGGGTCGGGTCCCGGTGGGGGTGCGGTGGTGGCCGGGGTCGCGGCGGGCGTGGCCGTCGGTGTCGTCGGCGGCATGGTCGCCGCCGAGGTCGTCGACGAGATCGGCGACGCCTTCGAGGAGGAGGAAGGCGACGAGGGCGCGGAGGGCGACGAGGGCTGACCCTCCCGTCCCCGTGCGGTCCGGCGCGGCGGGCGGGATGTCTTCCGCCCGCCGCGCCCGCCCCCGCCGGTTACCCCGTCGATCGGTTCCGTCTCGCAGACGGCTGCCTCAGCCGGACGGCCGGCGGGTCCCGTGCGGGGCCAGACGGTCGGCGAGAGCGTCCAGATCCGGCATGAACCAGATGTCCCGGCCCCGATTGGCCTCGCGGACGAGGTCGGGGAGGGCCGAACTGGCCGACAGGTGATGGCCGATGTCCCCGAGGACGACGAGGCGGAGTCGGTAGTTCGCGAACTTCTGCAGGATGGCTCCGGCGAGGCCGGTGCTCAGGTCGAAGAAGCGGTCGTCCAGTCGGCCGGACGGCACCGCGACCACCTCCGCACACGCGAACGCGGCCCCGATCAGATGGTCGAGGGCGTCCTGAACGTCGGCGATGGTGGCTCCGTCGGCGTCGCACACCAGGACCGGAACGCCGTGGTACTCGAAGACGTCAGACACGGTCCGCTCCCCGTGTGGACGTGGAGGCGGAGGCGAACAGGCCGCTGTCCGGGCCCACCAGGCCGTCGATCATGTGCAGCAGATCGGCGGTGGCGGCGGCGCCGCCGAGAATGACGATCTTCATCCGGGTTCGCTCCTCGTCGTAGACCGTCTGGATGCGCAGAGGCTCCGACACGTCCCGCCCGGACTGCGCGCCCGCCGTGACGAACGTGCTCAGCCGGTGCGCGGCGTCCGGACCGAGCGCGTCGATCTGCACGATGCTGGACACCTCGGCATGCCCCGGCGCGGATGTCGGTTCCGGGGCCGTGTCGTCGGTCGGCCGCCCGGTCAGGGCGGCCAGATCCTCCTTGTTGATCCGGTACTGCTTGCCGATCCGGACAGCCTTGAGCCGGCCGTCGCGTACGTAGTTCCGCACGGTCCGCACATGCAGCCCCAGCAGCTCGGCCACCTCGCCGACCGAGTAGAGCTCCCGCTCGTCATTCCCCATGAATCCGTATCCTACGTTAAACAGCTCTCCTTGGATGCTTTTGAGTGAAGATAGAGTTCTTTAGGGAACATCGCGGCTCGGGGTCACTCGCGCCGGACGTGCTCGGCGGGTGCGACGAGGCCCCGCGTAGGACAGTGGAAAAGCCCCGGTAGCGAGGTGGGAAACGAACGGCCGCCCACGGACAAGGAATCCCATGAACCCCGAACGCCGGCCGCCCGATCCGCGGCACCAGCGCCCCGAAGGCGTGACCGACACGACCGTCGAGGCCCTCGGGGCGCTCTCGAAGGCGCTGGAGACCGCCGAGCGTGCCCGTGGCGCCCTCTACGACTTCCATCAGCTCACCGGGAGCGCCGACCTCGCGCTCGACGGCGCCGTGCGACTGCTCCGCGCCGCCGGGCACGGACACCACGCCGAGCGCGTCGAACGCGAGATCCTCGGCCGCAACGTGATCCCCGGGCACTGGACGTTCCAGATCGTCGAGGAGTACAACGCCACCTACTACGACGTGTTCCGGACGATCGAGGATGAGATCAGGCGGGAGCTCGCCGAGGGGCGCGATCACCTCTACGAGGCCGAGATGAAGGCGGCCCGGCGGACCGAGGGCATCCGGACCACACCCCCGAGTGACGGGCGGTCGCCGTCCTCCGGGAACCCGCCCTCCCGCCGTCACCGAACGTAGCCGCACGAGATGCGGACCCGACGGACTCCGGTGACGCTGGGGCTCCGGTCGCGCACGCAACGTTGGTTGCCGACGGAGGACCGAAGACGGAGGACACCCCCATGAACCTGCACGACACCCCGATGGAGCGAGCCCGCCGCAACCGTGAACGCGCCGAGGAACTGGGCCGTGCCGCAGACCGGGCCACCGACCCCGAGCACCGGCAGCGGCTGCGGGAGAAGGCGCTGCGGCTGCTGCGCGAGGAGCCGACGGCCGAGCCCCGCCCTTCCTGAAGGCCTGTCGACGTGGTCGCTTTTGAACGCGACCACGTCCTAGTCCCTGACTTTGAGGAAGCGCATCCGGGTCGCGCCATTGCTGTCGGTGCCGCCGGCCTCGGCGTCGGAGATCTTGCCGCCGGTGAGGACGAACATCAGGTGCAGGCGGACCGTCCGTGGGCCGGAGGCGACCGCGTACTCGGTCATGATGTGTGTGGTTCCGCCCTGCTGCTCCTGCCTCGCCGCGTTGATCGCCGCGATCTGGGTGAAGCTCGTCAGGAGGGTGTCCGTGGTCTCGTCCCTGAGCCAGCCGATGATGTAGCCGCTGCCGCCGGTGGCGGACCCGAGCGCGTACCGTACGTCGCTGTCGATGTGGTAGACGCCGGCTTCCGGGAGCACGATGTCGGACTCGGGGACACCGGCACGTCGCTACCGGTCCGGGCCAGGAGGTCGGCGTGCTGCCGCTCGGCGTTGAGGAACGCGCTCACCGGCGTGAGGCGGGCGCCGATCTCCCACCTCTCGGGGCAGCCGGGCGCCCCCGTGACATCGATGTCCACCGACCGTTCGACGCCGCTGTTGCCGCCGGGAGCGAGACCCGTCAGATCGATCCGCGGCACGAGCAGCCCGCCGGTCGTGTTCCGTGCGGCATTGCACGGGGAGGGGTCCAGCGAAGGCGTGTCGGGTGCGTACAGGCAACCGTCGCTGCCCCGGGTGATGGCGTTGTCCCGGTCGGTGGAGATGCACGGAGGGCGGGCGGTGGCGCAGCCGTCCTGGCAGGAGGCGACCGGGATGACCGGCGGTACCGGGGCGTAGGGGGTCGAGCCGTCGAGGGTGTCGGCCGTGCAGGTGACCGTGCCGTCGCAGTCGCGGCAGGTCGTACGGAGGAAGGGTCTGCCGCAGCCCGGGGCGGACGCCTGGACGGTGAGGACGAAGCTGTCGACGGTCCACTGCTTGGGGCCGACCCGGCAGCCTTCGTCGTTGCCCGTCTCCAGGTTGAGCTCGACGACGATCTTTCCCGCGAGGACGTCCGCGAGGGGCACGGTGGTCGGTGGGATGACGCCGTTTTCGTCTCCACCCGCCGGCAGATCGGGTGGGCCCAGGAGATCGGTGCGGACCGGGGTCGTGCCGTTCCACAGGGCGAAGCGGCCGTAGAGCCGGCAGGCCGGGTTCCTGCCGTCGTTGTGGACATGGACCGAGGCGCTGATCGTGACCTCGGTGGGGTTGCCGCGCAGGGACGCGGGGTCGATGTGCACGACGCCGGCGAGCCAGGTGTGCTGGCCGTTGTGCGTCCCGTCGTCGGCCGGGAACACTCCCGTACCGCTGTTCAGGATGGTCCGGGCGACGACAGGGTCCAGCGCTGCATGGGTGTTGGCGATGGTGTAGTACGGCGTCGGGTCGGTGGTGCTCGCGGTCGCTGTGACCCGGTACGGCGCGGAATCACGCAGTGGGGTCGTCTCGCAGTGCTCGCAGGGCTTGGAGCCGGGACAAGCCACGGGAGGGCAGGCCGGCTTGGAGGGCCGACAGTCGCCGATCATGATCGGTGACTGCCCGCAGCCGCATGCGCTCATGGGTCAACTCCATCGGGAAGGAGGGGTGTTGGTGGTTCCACTGAGCTCCGTGCAGCCGAGGAGTGGAAGAAGACCGTCCGGCGGCCCGTTCGCCGCGGGTGTGTCCGACATGGCGGACGTCGACCGTCATCCAGCCGCGTGTTGCCGCAGCCGGTCATGTCCTCGGGATGGGAAGGGGAGAAAGTCCATGTCGGCCCACACCTGCGATTCCGCTACTGGGCGAACCGCTCAGGGCGCTCGGACATCGACCTACCTGATGCTCGGTCACGTGTCTTCTTCGTTGCCATCTCCACGGTACTGTCCCGCGATCTGTCCGGCATTACCCCGTTAGAGTGGATGATTCCCCGTCGAGGCGGCAGAGCGCTCGCACTCCTGCAGGCGTCTCGTCGGTCCTCGGGAAATGTCGATTGCCCGGGCGGTCGTCGCCCGGGTAGCGTCACGCGCCGTGACCCCGACCCTGCGCACCGAGAGGCTCCTGCTGGAGCCGTACGTCCCCGAGGACGAAGAGGGCTTCGTCGCCCTGTTCCAGGACACCGAGGTGTCCCGGTGGATGGGTGACGGCCCTTCCACCGAGGCGGAGGACCGGGCCCTGTTCGGGCGGGTCTTCACCAAGGTGTACGCCCAGGACCTGTTCGCCGTCTGGGCCGTGCGGCGCGAGGGGATCCTCGTCGGGCACGCCGAGATCAAGCGGACCGATGCCGTCGACGGCCACGAGATCATCTATGCCCTGGCCCCCACCGCATGGGGATCCGGACTGGGAACCGAGTTGGCGCAGGCCGTCGTCGCCCACGGTTTCGGCACCCTCGGGCTGACCGAGGTCCACGCCACGGTCGCCGCCGGGAACGAGGCCTCGCTGACCCTGCTGCGCGGAATCGGCTTCGAGCACACGAGGGACATCGAGGTGGACGACGGCAGTACCACCCGCGTGCTGACCCGTCTCCGCTGAGGCGACGAACGCGCCCTTCACCCGGGCCGGGCCCGCGGAGCCGCCCGATGCCCGCCCCGTCCGGCACGACATCGGCATCCTCGCCGCCACGACATCAACGGGCTTCCGCCCGCCGGGGGTTCACCCAGCAGGTGCCACGATCGCACCCTCCACGCCATGACGCTTCAGGGCGTCGGCGACGAAACCGACCGCCTTCATCTCCTCCACGAACGACGCCAGCAGCTCCTGCGCCGCCGCCCCTCGCCCGGCCGGCACCCCCATGGCCTGCCGGATGACCATGAAGCGCCCCGGCAGCACCCGTACGCCCCCGGCCCGCGTGGCCTCGGCCTCCAGCAACTGCCGGATACCGGCGGCCACCTCGACCTCACCCGCCCGCAGGGCCGCGAGCGCGCGAGGGGCGCCCTCCAGCCGGACGATCTCGGCCCGGCGGACCTCGCGGGTGAGGAAGAGGTCGTACGCGGACCCGGCCCCGACCGAGACCCGGGTGCCCTCGTGGTCCACCTGGCCGTTCTCGGAGACTCGGGACGCCTCCGGCACCAGATACGCGCCCTCGATGAGGACGTACGGGGCGGTGAACCGCAGCCCCTCGCCACGGGCGGGATCGACCGCGAAGAATCCGATGTCCGCCCGCTCGGCCCGCACCGCGTCGACCGACAGCGCGGCCCTCTCGAAGGCCACCAGCTCGACGGGCACCCCGAGCCGCCGCCCGAACTCCCTCGCGAGGTCGACGGAGACCCCGGCCGGCTCGCCGCTCGCCGGATCCCGGTGGGCCAGGATCGGGTTGCCGAGGTTGATCGAGGCACGCAGGGCGCCGCCGGGCGCGAACGTGGGGGCGAGGGCGGGAGACACCGGCTGCTGAGTCATGGCGCCGAGTCTACGAGTGAGCCCGGCGCGGTCGAGGGGCGTACGGAACGGCATGAGGGGCGTACAGGACGGCTGCCCCTTTGCCCGTCGCGGCCGAAGGAGGCGCGGGTCCCGCCGTCGCCCGGGGCTTCAGGCCCCCACCGTGCCGTCCACCCCTTCCCGCAGCAGGTCCGCGTGACCGTTGTGGCGGCCGTACTCCAGCAGGACGTGCACCATGACCATGCGCAGCGACACGTCCTTGTCCCAGCGCGGCTGACGCCCCACCAGATCCAGTGAGGCCGCCTCCCGTTCGATGCGCCGCGAGGTCTCGACCTCAGCCTCCCAGGCGGCGAACGCCTCGGCCCGGGTCGAGGTGCTCGCGTCGTACGCCGCCTGGAAGTCGAAGGGCTTCCCGGACCACACCATGGGGGCCGCCCCGTCCTCGAACACCCGCCGGAACCAGGCGCGTTCCACTTCGGCCAGATGCCGCACCAGAGCCAGCAGGGACAAGGCGGACGGCGGCATCGACCGCTCGCGCAACTCGTCGTCGCCCAGCCCCGCGCACTTCATGGCGAGGGTCTCCCGCTGGTAGTCGAGGAAGGCCCGCAGCGTCTCGCGCTCGCTCCCCAGCAGTGGAGGCGCGATCCGGTCGTCGTCCGTCATGATGATGTTCCCCAGTCCGTGTTCCGGCCGACAGTATGACCGGCCGGCGTCCGCCCGGCCTGATCCCGACGACAGACTCCGGAGTGGTGAGGCATGGACGAGACGGAACTGCTGCGACGCTCCCACGGGCCGGTGACCCGGGACCGGATCCGGGACGACCTGGCCGCGCTCGGCCTCGCCCCGGGCGACACCGTGATGTTCCATACGCGGCTGTCCGCGATCGGCTACGTCCCCGGCGGCCCCCAGACCGTCATCGACGCCCTGCTGGACGTGGTGGGGCCGACCGGCACGCTGCTGGTCACCTGCGGCTGGAACGACGCTCCGCCCTACGGCTTCACCGACTGGCCCCGCGCCTGGCAGGAGGCCGTGCGCGCCCACCACCCCGCGTTCGACCCGGGGACGAGCGAGGCCGAGCACGCCAACGGCCGTCTTCCGGAGGCCCTGCGCCGCAGGCCCGGGGCCGTACGCAGCCGTCACCCCGACGTGAGTCTCGCGGCACTCGGCGCCTCGGCCGCCGCCCTGATGGACGCCCACCCCTGGGACGACCCGCACGGTCCCGGCAGCCCGCTGGCGCGTCTGGTGGCCCTCGGCGGCCGGGTGCTGCTGCTCGGCGCGCCCCGGGACACGATGACGCTGTTGCACCACGCGGAGGCGCTGGCCCAGGCCCCCGGCAAACGGTTCGTGACGTACGAACAGCCCATCGAGGTGGAGGGCGAGCGGGTCTGGCGCGCCTTCCGGGACATCGACTCCGAACACGGTGCGTTCGACTACTCCTCGGCTGTGCCCGAGGGGCAGGACCCCTTCTCGGCGATCGTCGGGAGCATGCTCGCCGCGGGCGTCGGGCGGGAGGGCTTCGTCGGGGCGGCCAGGAGCCATCTGTTCGACGCCGCCCCGGCCGTGGAGTTCGGCGTCCGCTGGATCGAGGAACACCTGAACGTCCCGGCCGACTGAACCCGCCTGCCGAAACCCCGCTCCGGAACCGACCGCCGACGCGGTTCAGGGCAGCCGTACCTTGACCGTCTGCGTCGCCCCGCGCGTCCCGGAGAGGTCGCCGAAGACGAGGCGCAGCGACGTCCCCGTGGTCGCCGATGTCACCGTCGCCGGCTTCGACACGACCGAGGCGACGGCCCGGTTCCACGTGAGCGTCAGGCTCGTACGCGTCCGCATGGGGTCGCTCACGCATACCGTCGCCGTTCCGTCGGCGTGCTCGGTGACCATCACCGAGCACGGGGCGTCCGCCACCAGCGGTCCGACGCTCCCGCCGAACCAGAAGTTGACGGCGGTCAGCCCGAGCCGGTCGACCGCCACCCCCTGCTGATCGTCCGTGTTGGCGAGCACGCGCAGCCAGCCGCTGTCCGCCGCCCGTGCCGCCGTGCGCTGTTCGGACGCGCCGGGCAGGAGCTGGTACGCGTACGTGGCGTCCGACGGGTCCCGGCCGTGGTCGAACCAGAGGGTGAGGTATTTCCGGGAGACCGGATCGGTGGAGCCCGCCGTGTTGATGTCGCGCCAGCGGCCCGTCCGGTCCTCCCGCAGCGCCTTCACGGCGGCCCCGCCCGTGAAGACGTAGCCGCCGTGCCCGGCGAGATGCGCCCAGGACGCTCCGGTCAGGGTCGCCGACCAGGGGAACGTGAGAGGTTTGACCGAGCCGTCGACGGTGAACGGGGCGTTGCCCGTCGGCCCGAGATTGCGGTTGTCGACGGTCGTCTCCACCACCGCGCCGTCGCGGCCGTGGATGCCCGCGCCCAGGCACACGACGGTGTCGTCGAGGAAGAACCACGACTTCTTCGCCATCAGCGTGCTGGAGAGTCCCTTGAGGTACTGGCCCACGGCGGCCCGCTTCCCGTCGGTGACCCCGCCGACCCAGTTCACATCGGGGAGTGAGGTGCCCCAGTCGCCGCCCGCCCCGTCGGCGAGCACCTTGCGCGAGGCCGTGGTGCCGGGCAGCCGGTACGGGTCGACGGTGGGCCAGAACGCGTCGCTGTACTGGCCGTTGGCGAAGGTGTCGCCCCACCAGGAGAGCATCCCCGACCCGGTGTGCCAGCCGCGCAGGTTCTCGCCGTTGCCGGTCTCGTAGTAGGTGATGCGCCGGTCGGCCATGCTCAGCGACACCGCCCAGCCCGGACGGCGGTGGGTGGCCCGTGCCATGTCGGGGAAGAGCCGGTGGCCCTCCGGCTCGGGGACCGGGGTGAGCGAGGTGTCGTCCAGGACGTCCTTGATCCGGGCCAGCGCGGTGAGCGCGAGCGAGGGGTTGCTCAGCGGCGGGCTGTAGTAGTCGCGCTGCGCCCAGCCCTTGACGAGCCCCCGCCACCGGTTGTTCTCCGCGTCCGACGCGCCCCGGCCCAGCAGTACGACGGAGGCGAGGATCGGGTGTCCGCGCCGGTGGTCGTCGACCTCGCCCCGGCTGATGGCACGCCCCGCGACGGCGTCCATGACGAGGCCGTTGAAGAGGAACGGGGCCCAGGCGTTCTCCACCGCGTCGAACACCACCTGCCGCTTCGGGTCGGTGACCTCCCAGGTGGTCCCCTTGAGCAGCGCGAACAGCAGGCCGAGTCCGCCGAGCATCACCGATCCGTAGCTGCCGGTGTACGGCACGGTGGTGTGCTGGATGAACGAGCCGTCGGCGTACAGGCCGTCGCCCCTGGTCACCAGGGGGAAGACGGGGGAGAGGGCGTCCCGGGCCAGGGCGATCTTCGCCGCGTTCCCTCCGACGACGCCGCGCAGGGCCAGGACCCGGCACAGGTCGACCCGGTTCGCCCCGGTGCTGGTCCCGGTGTACGAGGCGACCGTCGAGTCCGGTACGAAATGGTCGACGGCGGCGCAGTAGCGCGTGAGCCGTTCCGGGGCGATGGCGTCGTACATCAGCACGCACACGTCCAGCAGGGCCTGCGGCGCGCCGATCTGCCAGCTGTACCAGTTTCCGTACCGGGCCCGGCCGTCGTTGTAGACCTGGGTGTTGAGGTGCTCCAGGCCGGTGAGCACCGCATCGCGCAGCCCGGTGTTCCCGGTCAGGCCGGTGCCCTGCTGGCGGTAGGCCTGGGCCAGGGTGTTCAGACGGATGAAGCTGTCGGCCATCCGTCCGGAGAAGACGTACGACTCGGCGTCCGTGTCCGGGTCCGGATCCGCGAACACCGCGTCGGGCCAGAGCGAACCCTCCGCAGGCGCCATGGTCTCCAGCAGGCGCGAGGCCTTCGCGCCGAGATCGGCCAGTCGGCTCCTGAAGGGTTCGGCGGTCGGGCTGAACCCCTCGCCGAGGATCAGCGCGCTCCAGGTGGTGCGGAGCGCCGCGTACGCATCGTCCTCGGGGGCGGCCGTGGCTGCGCCGGGCGTGGCGAGCGTCAGCGCTCCGCCGCCCACGGCGGTGAGCGCCGCTGAGGTGGCCAGGAAGGTACGGCGGGACCAGGCAGAAGTCATGGGGGAGCTCCGGGTCGGTGACGTGTCTCCGCCGGGAACCCGGCGCGCTGGGCGCTGAACTGTTCCCGGGATCCGACTGTTCTGAGCGGGCGGGCACTTTCTAGCAGCCGCTGGACGACTCGCTCAATGACTTTGGCCGAATTGATCGTATCGATCGTTTCTCGGGGAGTGTATGTCCGGTCCGGTCGTGAACCGGCGTGCGCCCGTCGCACCGGGGCAAAACCCCGCTCGGATCGTTTCGAGCGGATGTGATCGATATGGTTGAGGCGTGCCGGACGGGTCCCGGGAGGCAGCCGTGCGGGAACAGGGGTCCGAGCGGTTGCCGTCGCCCGGGCGGTGGCCGATCGGCCACCGGAACACCGTCAGGCCCGAGCCCAGCCGTCTCCGACTCCAGGGGGATCCATGCGACTGCACGTCGACCAGCGCCACGAGCGGGTGCTCGAGCTCGTCCGCGAGCGCGGCAGCCTGCGCGTCGCCGAACTCGCCGAGGAACTCGGCATGTCCGCCGTCACCCTGCGCCGGGACGTCGAGGCGCTGGCCGCGCAGGGCCTGGTGGAGCGGCTGCACGGTGCGGTGGTGTGGCCCACCGGGCAGTCCCGGCC
>NZ_JAAXYC010000197.1 GCF_018619185.1 Streptomyces sp. McG3
GACACGGGGGCAGCCGGGGCAGGCGCGGCCTCCGGCGCGGGATCGGACAGCACCCGGTCCGCGTTCGCGACGGCTTCGCGCTCGAACCGGTCCGAGGGGTCGCTGACCCGGATCCCGCCCGGGGCCTCCGTTCCCTCCACCGGGCCGTTGCGCTGCTGGATCACATGGGTCAGCTCATGGGCCAGCGTGGTGCGGCCCTGCGGCGATCCGGGGTCGTAGGCGTCGCGCTGGAACACCACGTTGTTGCCCACGGTGTAGGCGTGCGCCCCGACGCCCTTGGCCGACTCGTGCGCGGCGGAGTCGTGGTGGACGCGCACGTCGGAGAAGTCGGCGCCCATCCGGCTCTCCATGTCCGTACGGGTGTCGGTGTCCAGGGGCGAACCGCCGGAGGAGACCACGTCGTGCACCGGCGACCGCTGTTCCTCGGCCTGCCCCGGCTGCCCCGCCGGCTCGGCCTGCTCGGCGGCGGGTTCGGCGGCCCCGGACCGGGAGCGCTGGACCATGGCCCCGATCGCCCCGTTGCCGGCCGTCCGCTGGAGCAGCCCCATCCCGGCCGCCCCGACCACATCGGCACGGCCCGTGGCGGCGGCCCGGAAGACGTGGCGGGCCTGCTCGCCGGACGCCTCCGCGGCGGTGTCGCCGCGCCGCTCATCGCGCTCGTGGGCCTGCTCCCGCCCACCGTGTCCGTGGTGTTCACCGTGATCGTGGTGTTCACCGTGCTCGTGGTGTTCCTGCTCGATGTCGTGCGCGTCCATGCTCATCTCTCCCCTGACCGCGCTGTCCTCGGCATTCCACGATTACGGCGCGTCCCCCGGGTCGTCCAGCCCGCGCCCCGGCCCGGCCGGGGCATCCGGAACTGCCTCATCGGGCAGCCCGGCGACACGGACGGGCGCGCGCACCGAGCCGCCCCGCTCCTCCTTGCTCCCTTACTCCCTTCGGCCGACAGGGGAGAGGCCATCGGCGCAGTACCGGTCGCCGTCGTCCGCCGTGCTCGCGATGATCGGCAGCATGACCACGAGCGACAGCGGCAAGGACATCACCCTGCGGATCGCCCAGAATCCGGAGGCCGACGAGCTTCTCGGCCGCAGCCCGCTGGCCGCTCTGGTCGGCATGCTGCTGGACCAACAGGTGCCGATGGAGTGGGCGTTCACGGGCCCGTACACCCTCGCGGAGCGCATGGGCTCCGACGACCTGGACGCGGGGCGGATCGCCGCCTACGACCCGGACGCCTTCACCGAGCTGTTCACCACCAAACCGGCTCTGCACCGCTACCCCGGCTCCATGGCCCAGCGGGTGCAGCAGCTGGGCCGCTTCCTGGTGGCGGAGTACGACGGCGACGCGAGCGCGGTGTGGCGGGACGCGGCGACCGGCGACGAGCTGCTGAAACGGCTCAACGCGCTGCCCGGCTTCGGCGAACAGAAGGCGCGGATCTTCCTGGCGCTGCTCGGCAAGCAGTTCGGCGTACGGCCGGCGGGGTGGCGTGAGGCCGCGGGTCCGTACGGGGAGGCCGGATCGCACCGGTCGGTGGCCGACATCACGGGCCCGGAGTCGCTCGTCGAGGTGCGCGCGTACAAGCAGGAGGCCAAGGCGGCGGCCAAAGCGGCGGCGAAGAAGCCGAGCGGACCCTCGCCCAGGAAGCCGGGCAGCTCATCACCCAAGAAGTCGGACGAGTGATTCACCCAAGGAGTCGGACGGGTGATCGGCCTGGTCCGGTGCTCGACCGAGAAGTGACGTGGTCGAGCGCCGGTTCAGGCCGACACCTCCCTCTCACCGATCGAATCCGGCCACATCTGTTCACAGGCGTCACCCCACTCGCTAGCTTTCGCAGCACATTTGTTCAGCCGTTCAGGTACTGAGCCGCTCGGAGCACCGGCGGTCCAGTACTGAGCCGCTCAGAGCACCAGCCGTTCAGACCGGAAGGACTCCTGTGCACGCAACACGTCGCAGAGCCATCGCTGTCGTGGCCGCCACCGCCCTGGCCACACCGCTCCTCCTGGCCGCGTCCCCGCACCCCGGACGCCCCGCGCCGCACGACCCCGGTAAGGAAGCGGCCAAGCTGTCGAAGGAGTTGGTGAGGAAGGCGTCCGCCCGCGACGCCTACCGCCACCTCCAGCAGTTCCAGGCGATAGCCGACTCGACCGACGGCCACCGCGCCGCCGGCTCACTGGGCCACGACGCCTCGGCGGCGTACGTCTACCGCCAGCTCCAGCGGGCCGGGTACAAGGTCTCGTACGAGAACTTCCGCTTCACCTACACGGAGACGCTGGCCGAGAAGCTCGCCGTGGTGACGCCGACGCCCCGCGACGTCACGATCAAGGCCATGACGTACACCCCGTCGACCGAGGTGGGCGGCCTGACGGCGGCGCTCGTCGCGGTGCCCGTCGACGGGACGACGGGCTGCGAGGCCACCGACTACGCGTCCACGACCTTCACCGGCAAGATCGCGCTGATCAAGCGCGGCGGCTGCTCCTTCGCCGAGAAGCAGGCGGCCGCCGCCGACGCGGGCGCGGCCGGGGCGGTCATCTACAACAACGTCGAGGGCGCCCTGTCCGGCACGCTCGGCGAGGTAGCGGCGGGCAGGATCCCGACCGGGGGCCTCACCCAGGCGGAGGGCGAGAAGCTGGCCGCCGACGTCGCGGGCGGCGAGGTCACGGTCTCCTTCGAGATCCGCGAGCTCCAGGAGGACCGGCCCACCCGCAACGTCATCGCCGAGACGCCCGGCGGCAGCACGGCACGGACGGTGATGCTCGGCGCCCACCTCGACTCGGTGACCGAGGGCCCCGGTATCAACGACAACGGCTCCGGCTCCGCCGGCCTGCTCGAAGTCGCCCTGGACCTGGCGAAGTCGAAGAGCAAGCCCGCCAACAAGGTGCGGTTCGCCTGGTGGTCGGCCGAGGAGAACGGCCTGATCGGCTCGGAGAAGTACGTCGCGGCGCTCTCCGAGAAGCAGCGCGAGCAGATCGCGCTCTATCTGAACTTCGACATGATCGCCTCGCCGAACGGCGTCCAGTTCGTCTTCGACGGCGACAACTCCGACGAGGTCGGCGAGGGCCCCGGCCCGGAGGGCTCGGCCCAACTGGAGCGTGACATCAACAAGTTCCTCGACGGCAAGGGGAAGCCGCACGACGGCACGGACTTCACCGGCCGCTCGGACTACGGACCGTTCATCGAGGTCGGCATCCCGTCCGGCGGTACGGACACCGGGGCGGAGGGCATCAAGACGGCGGCCCAGGCCGAGGTGTTCGGCGGCGAGGCGGGGATCGCGTACGACCCCTGCTACCACGCGGCCTGCGACGACCTGGACAACATCGACATGGGCCACTTCGACACCAACATCGACGTGATCGCCAACGCGGTCGGGACGTACGCCCACGACCTGCGCTCCCTGACCCGCCCGGTCACCCCCGGCACCGGCACGGGTACGCCCGGCAGCGGTGGCAGCGGCGGGGGCCTGCGCGAGGGTCACGGCCGGGTCGCGGAGTAGCAGCGGCAGCCCGAAACGGGTCCGTCCCGTAAGCGGCGGAACACGAGCCCGCGCGGTGGACCGGCAGTCGGCCCGGTGCGGAATCCCCACGGATTCCGCACCGGGCCCACGACAGCGCCCCCTCGCGAGCTCCCGCGACTCCCGCGCCCCCTGCCCAGATATCCAGCCCTATGCGGCGCTCTACGACTTTTGCACCGTCATCGCGGTGAGCTTGCCTGGCTGCGCCCGGTGGCCCTTGCCCGGTAGGCTTTCCGTGTGATCTTCAAGCGCATCGGAAATGGGAAGCCATACCCCGACCACGGCCGGGAAAGCACCCGACAGTGGGCGGATGTCGCGCCGCGTCCGGTTCGCCTGGACCAGCTCGTGACCACCAAGGGCCAGCTGGACCTGGAGACCCTCCTCGCCGAGGACTCCACTTTCTACGGCGACCTGTTCGCCCACGTCGTGAAGTGGCAGGGCGACCTCTATCTGGAGGACGGCCTGCACCGGGCGGTCCGGGCCGCGCTCCAGCAGCGCCAGGTGCTGCACGCCCGCGTCCTCGACCTGGGCTGACGCGGCCCCCGGCTGCCTGCGCGCACCTCCGCGAGGGCGCCCGCACACCCCACTCGGGTTCCACACCTCACCGACACCCAATTCGGGCCTTTCGGGTGTTTTCACGCTCATCCGGGTGTCATACGTTGATCATCTTGTACGCATGGACACGGGGTCGCACTACGCTGCCTCCATGAGCATGCTCACTCCCCCCGGCATGGGCGGAAAGTACCGCATCACGGGCGACGCCTATCCCCGTATGCGCCGCCCCCGGCACCGCCGCAGCCTGGTCCTCGCGGGCATCGGAGCCGTCGTCGCCCTCAGCCTGGCCGGCTGGGGCACGCTGCAGCTCATCGACGTCTTCACCGGCGGCGACAAGAGCGCCAGCGCGGCCGATCACCAGCGGGACTGCCCCACCCCCAAGCCGTCGGCGGCCCCTGCCAAGGGCCTGCCGAAACCGGCCGCCATCAAGGTCAACGTCTACAACGCGACGACGCGCAGCGGGCTGGCCAAGTCCGCCGCCGAGGAGCTCAAGAAACGCGGTTTCACCATCGGTGAGGTGGGCAACGCGACGAAGGCGTACGACAAGAAGGTGCCCGGCACGGGCGTGCTGCTCGGCGCACCGACCGCGACGAACGCCAGCTTCACGGTGCTCGGCTTCCAGCTGGCGGGCACGGTGCAGAAGACCGACACCCGCAGGACGGGTGAGGTCGACCTGATCCTCGGGACGAAGTTCAAGGCGTTCAGCACCCCGCAGGAGGCCACCGCCGCGATGGCGGCCCTGACGAAGCCGGCCCCGGCCCCGTCATCCTCCTGCTGAACCCCGCACACGCTCCTGCTGGACCCGCACACGATGGCGCGCCCCGCCCCGGCACCGTACGGATACGTACGACGCCGGAACGGGGCGCGTCATCGTGGAACGGCCCTGCCCGGGCCCTTGACGTCCGGAGCTACTCGGCCGTCCGAACCTGCTCGGCGCCCGGGTCCGCTCGGCGCCCGGGCGTCTATTCGGCCGTGCCGTACATCCGGTCGCCCGCGTCCCCGAGGCCCGGCACGATGTAGCCGTTCTCGTTGAGCCGCTCGTCGACGGAGGCGGTGACGACGGTGACCGGCGTCCCGGCCAGCTCGCGCTCCATCACCTCGACGCCCTCGGGCGCAGCGAGGAGGACGACGGCGGTGACATCGTCGGCCCCGCGCTTGATCAGCTCGCGGATGGCCGCGACCAGGGTGCCGCCGGTGGCCAGCATCGGGTCCAGGACGTAGACCTGGCGGCCGGAGAGGTCCTCGGGCATCCGGGTCGCGTACGTCTCCGCCTGGAGCGTCTCCTCGTTGCGGATCATGCCGAGGAAGCCCACTTCGGCGGTCGGCAGCAGCCGCACCATGCCGTCCAGCATGCCCAGACCGGCCCGCAGGATCGGGACGACCAGGGGCCGGGGGTGCGAGAGCTTCACCCCGGTCGTGGGCGTCACCGGGGTCTCGATGTCGACCAGCTCGGTACGCACATCCCTGGTGGCCTCGTAGGCGAGAAGGGTGACCAGCTCGTCGGCGAGCCGCCGGAAGGTCGGGGAGTCGGTGCGCTTGTCGCGCAGCGTGGTGAGTTTGTGCGCCACCAGCGGGTGGTCGACGACGTGGATCCGCATGTGTCAACAGTAACCGCGCCGCCCGGCACTCTGCGCTGGCATCAACCACCTGTTCGGGGGGAAGGTGGGGGCATACGGACCCAGCACTGGGGTGGTGTGTCGATGGCTGACGGGGAACTGCGGCGCGAGCCGGCCTCGCGCGGGCAGCGCGACGGGCGCGACGCCGAGGGCGCGGCGAGTGACGTCGAGGACGCGCAGGAGAGTGACGCCGCCCGCCGTCGTCGACGCGCCCAGTTCCTCCGTGAACTCCACGAGGCCAAGCAGCTGCGCGACCGCGTGCAGCCGCGCCGGGCCCGTGCGGCCCGTATGCGCCAACAGATGCGGATGCGCACGTTCCGTTGGTGAATCCTCCTCGTACCACCGGCGCACTCCCCCCGCCGAACCCCTCGTCAGGGCGACGGCCGACCAGGCACTCCTGGAACTGATGGCCGACGCAACGGCCGAAGAGGTCTCGCACGGCGCTTGTTTCTGCCACGATGCCGGTTGGGCGGGGCGCAGGACGGACGGATCACCGTTCGCCCTCCCGCCGGACCGATTCGCCTATGACCAGTGGGAGAGTCACGGTGTACTTCGCCGCACTGCTCGCGCGCACCGAAGACGGGTGGGAAGCGAGCGATACAGAGCTCGACGATGTGGAGACCCTGTCCGATCTGACAGATCTGGCCCGGGAGGCCTCGGTGGACGAGGACACGGTCCTGGTCTACATCGAGCAGGAGGACGCCTGGTTCGGCGTCGTCCGGGTGGATGGTGAGGAGGACCCCCGAATCTACGTCTCGGACGCGTCCGCCGCCGCCCGCTCCTCGTACGGGGAGATCCTGCTCACCGACGAAGTGCTCGGCCGCGAACCAGGGGCCGAGGACGAGATCGCCGCCCTGGAGGAGCTCGTCGACCTCGACGGCACCGAGGACGGCGAACCGGAACGGTCCGCCCCCGCGGCCGTCGACCCGGACGAGGACGGCCCCGACCCGGACGCCGTGCCGGCGGGGCCGATCGGCGAGCTCGGGATCCTCGCCGACCTCGGGATGTCCGAGAAGGAGCTGCTCACCCTGCAGACCGACGCACTCTCCGAGATCGCGGACGCCGTGGGAGCGGCGGAGGTCCTGGAGTCGGTCCGCTAGCCGGCGGCCCGTACACCTCCCCTCCACCACCCTCTCCTTTCCCTCCTCCTGTCCCGTCCCCCCTGTCCGTTAAGGTCCCGCAGGTGACCGCACGACCGCCGGACCCTTCACCCGAGCCCGCCCCGGATCCCGTACGCGTACCCGAGCCCGACCCCGTACGCGACCCCTGGCAGGCACCGATGCGCCGCGCCCTGGCCGAGGCCGGGCGGGCGGCGTCGGCCGGCGATGTGCCGGTCGGCGCCGTCGTCCTCGGCCCCGACGGCGCCGAGCTGGCCGCCGCCCACAACGAACGCGAGGCCACCGGCGACCCGACCGCGCACGCCGAGGTCCTGGCCCTGCGCCGGGCGGCCGAGACCCACGGCGAGTGGCGCCTGACCGGCTGCACGCTGGTGGTCACCCTGGAGCCCTGCACGATGTGCGCGGGCGCCCTGGTCCAGTCCCGTATCGCCCGGGTCGTCTACGGAGCCCGCGACGAGAAGGCGGGCGCGGCCGGCTCCCTCTGGGACGTCGTCCGCGACCGCCGGCTCAACCACCGCCCGGAGGTGATCGGCGGCGTCCTGGAGGACGAGTGCGCCGAGCAACTGACGGCCTTCTTCCGCGCGCTCTGACCGGTACGGCCCCGCCACCCGACCAGGTGAGGCCCCGCTCCCGAGAACCGATTTCTGTCCACACCCCGCGATGGTCTAAGCTCTCTCTCGGTAGCGTGTCCGAGCGGCCGAAGGAGCTCGCCTCGAAAGCGAGTGTGGCGTAACCCGTCACCGTGGGTTCAAATCCCACCGCTACCGCTCTTACACCCCCTTGATCCGCGGAAACGCGGTCAAGGGGGTTTTTGCGTGCGACCCCTGACGCACGGCCGTAGGAACGCGGCGGGACAACGGTCCTACTCCCCGGTCGCGTCACGTGGGGCCCGCCGCCTCTCGGTCGAACGACGGGGCCTTCACTAGCGGCCTGGGCACAGGAGTACCTCGGCGGCCCGTCAGTCCGTGGTCGGCAGCGCGTTCTCCAGGAGAATCTCCGCCGCCGCCCGCGCGTGCCGGCCGTAGTCCGCCTCGCCCAGCACCATGGCGCGGCTGGCGGCGCCGTCCGCGAGGGTCACGAGCTGCTCGGCGAGGACGGTGGGCCGGCGGCAGCCCATTTCCGCTACCAGGTCGGCCACCAGTCGCACCATCAGCAGTTTCTGTTCGCGGGCGTAGGAGTGCACCGCGCTCCGGGGGTCGGGGAACTCCACGGCAGCGTCGATGAACGGACACCCGCGCACTGGATCAGTGCCCGCGGGGAGCGGATCGAACAGCGCGAGGATCCTCTCCTTGGCGGAGTCCTCCTCGCGTACCAGCGCGCCCTCCAGAGTGCGCCCCGTCGAGGCGAGGTCCTTCAGGTGGGCGAGGACCAGGTCGTCCTTGGTCCGGAAGTGTGCGTAGAGGGTGCGTTTGGACACCGGCGCCCGCTCCGCGATCTGCTCCATGCCGGTCGCGTTGATCCCCTGGGCCGCGAACAGTTCGGCTGCGGCGGCCAGGATGCGCTCCCGCCCTCCGCGCCCCTGCCGTCTCGATGCCGTCGTCACCGTGGTCATGACGCAAGTATACGCACCCGTTTACTTAAGAGGGAACGACTGGGTACAGTTCCTCCAGGTAAACGCCTGCGTTTACTTACGTCATTCCGAGGAGAGTTTCATGAGCGGACCGGTCTTCACCCACGTACGTACGAGCGAGACGCCTGCCGGCGGAACGCAGACGGGCGGGATCCGAGCGGGGGAGTACGCCGAGCAGCTGATGCGCGGGCGCCGCGCGACCCGCGCGTTCCGACCCGATCCGGTGCCCGAGGACGTTCTGCGCGCGGTCTTCTCCCTCGCCGGTACAGCACCGTCCAACTCCAACGCGCAGCCGTGGCGGGTCGAGGTCGTCGGCGGCGCACGGCGAGACCGTCTGGCCGAGGCCCTACGGGCGGCCCACACCGGGCGACGCGTCACGGCCGACTACCCGTACTCCGAGGACATGTACGCCCCCGTCCACCAGGAACGGCGGGCCGCCTTCGGCGCCGGCCTGTACGGAGCGCTCGGCATCGGCCCCGACGACCACCCGGCCCGCGCCGCCTACGACGCGGAGAGCATGGGTTTCTACGGAGCCCCCCACGCCGCGTTTCTGTTCGTCACCGGCGACGGCGGGCCGCGACTGGCCGCCGACGTCGGCGCCTACCTGCAGACGCTGCTGCTGGCCATGACCGCGTACGGCGTGGCCAGTTGCCCGCAGGGCCTGCTCAGCTTCTACGCGGACACCGTCCGCGACGAACTCCACGTGGACGGAGGGAAGCTCCTCGTGGGCATCTCCTTCGGCTACGCGGACGAGATCGCGCCGGTGAACCAGCTCGCGACCGACCGGGCCGCCTTGGAGGCGACCACCACCTTCCACAGCTAGGGTCCGTCGCGAAATCGCTGGTCACCACCCCTTCCGGGCCGGATGGCCTCGGCCGGGTCCCGCAGCCAGACCTGCTGGCCCCGGCCGGTCACGGTCAGCCCGAATTGCCCGGCACCGGGTCGCCCCACCGACTCGTACTCCCACCAGACCTGCTCGATCTCCTCCCACAGGAACCCGGGCCCGTACTGCCACACCTCCTCCCCCGAGGCAGCCGTCGCGGCACCCCCGTCCTCCCGGGTCACCCATACCCGCGCACCCTCGGCGGTGTTCTGATGGACGAGCCGCACGCCGGGCAGCCGCGCACCCGCATACAGCGCGAACCCGAGGTCGAGGAGGTGGGCGGGATCCAGCCCGGCCGCGCGTGCTCTTCCCTTGCCCCGCACGTCGTGGAGATCGGGCACGCGATGGGCTCGCATCGGCATGTACGTGGCCCCGCCGCAGAACGGCCCCACCGCCGTGCCGTCATCCTTAACACGGAGCTGGACCAGCGCCCCGGACCAGAACCCCCGGGCCAGCGGGGCCACGACGACCCCACCGGGCCGGACCTGCCGGAGCAGCGCGTACGGGACGTACCGCAACGCGCAGGTGGCGATCAGCCGGTCGACGGGCCCGAGGCCGGGCCACGGTTGCTCACCGTCCCCGACCCGCAGGTGCGGCCGGTACCCGGCCTGCGCGAGCGCGTCGGCCGCCTGCCGGGCCACGACCGGATCCAGCTCGACGCTGTGGACCAGGTCGTCGCCGAGCCGTTCGCAGAGCAACGCGGAGACATACCCGGTGCCGGTCCCGATCTCCAGCACCCGCTGCCCGTGCTCGACTTCGAGGAGCGTGAGCATCCGGGCCACCATCGAGGGCATCGAGTTCGACGACGTCGCGACCCCGGGCCCGCCCAGAGCCCCGTCGTCGAGCTGGGTCACGACCGGCTCGTCGCTGTTCACCAACGCCGGCCACGCATCCGCCCCCACCACCGGCTCACACCGGTCGGGCAACTGCCGCCACACATCCGCCGGAACAAACCGACTGCGCGGCACGGCCTCGAACACCCGCCGCCAGCCGGCAGAGAGCAGCCCACGATCAGCCAACTCCTGCACCAACGCCGGATAGGTGGACACCTGGGGAACCGCGCTCACCACTGCGGGACACACTGAGGACCGCTGCCGTCCGGAGACGGCTTCGGCTCCGACGGCGGCGACCACGGCCTGTCCGACGGCGCCCCACCATGTTTACCGGCATCGGCCATTACGGGGTCAGCGATCATCATTCATCTCCTCTGTTCTGTGGAACGGTTCGATCGGCAGGGTTGTGCAGCCGGTAGATCCCGTACGGCGGAAAGAGATCGACCCGGCGGGGGCAACCACCCTCGGCGCACGCCCGGCACAGCAGATCCCGACCTTCCTCTATGCGCCGCACGGCGGTGGCTGGCGCGCGCCAACACGCCTCACACGTACGGACATCTGCAACCGAGAGGTTGATACTCATCCGGCTTCCCGCAGAGCGGTGACCGCCGCGTGGCACGGGCAGACGCAGTCCGGCCGTAGGCAGAGGGCGTGCACGCCGGCCAGGTCCGTCACCAAGGCACTGCGGCAAGCAACGCCGTACGGACCGTCCGCCCCCGCCGACAACCCGTCCAGCCCGGCGCCCGCACCCCCGGTCGCATCGGCGGCCGTGATCGGATCACCACGCCACAGCAACGTCACCTCATGCTCCGGACAGTAGGCACCCGACTCGTCCTCGACCGGAAAGTCATACGCGTCGCCTTCCGCGAAGCACCTCATCCGCGCCGCACCTCTCGCCAGGCACGACCAAGATGGACAGCAGTCGGACAAGGGGCTCCGGCACGGCAGATGGGGCAGCGCTGGGTGTGGCCGAGCCAAGTCCGGCACGCCCTTTCGCCGCTGCGTTGCCGTCGCCTCTCGCTTACGCCGGACACAACGCCCCCGCTGGGGCAGACACCGAAACGGCGAGCACGCGCACGATACGGTCGGCGCACGCCTTGGCTCATCCCCGCTCGCCGATCTCGTAGGAGAAGCTTGGGGGGCCGTGCAGAGGATTCGTGGCGTGCAGTCGAAGTTCGGGTTCGAGGCCAGCAACCCGCAATCCGCGATTGCGCAGGTGCCCCACCAGTCTTTGCAGGTCAGTAGCGTGCATGCCTCGACGGTCTCAACTGGCTCCAGGCTTCGGGATCTGACAACCTATGACACGGAGTGGATCATGAGGACGGTGACGATCACGGGTACTCGTGAGACGGGCCACAAGTCCCTCGCCGAGTACGCCGACCTGTTCGAGCAGCACCTCGGACCCTTCGTTCCGGCGGCCCACTTCTACCTGGGCGGTGCCGTGGGCATCGACTCTCTCGCCCTTCTCTGGCTAGCCGACCGGACCACGGCGGCCATCACTGTCGTCGCGCCGGGCACCCTGAACCAGCAGCCGGCCGAGGCTCGTGAGGCCGTCGCTCGTGCGAGGGGCCGCATCACAGAGATCGTGGAACTCACCGCAGCCGAACTCCGTTCCCCGGCCTACCACGCACGAAACCGGTGGATGGTCGACCGCACGTCGATGACCATCGGATTCCCTCACGCCACGGAGCCGTCGACCGGCACCTGGCAGACGATCAACTACACAGCAGAGCAGGGAAAGCCACGACTGATCGTGCCGGTGTAGCAACGCACGGTCGCGGGCTGCGTCACTATGGACGTATGGGCAACCGGGCCGCGGGGGCGGCAACGCTGAAACGTCTACGGCACAGCCGCGGCCTCTCCCTGGCCGGTACCGCTTGGGTGCTCTCCCAGACTGCCATGGCCCTGCATCACCCGCGGCTGCCCGCCGTGACGAGTGTTCAGCGATCCGTTGCCCGATGGGAGTCGGCAGCGCCGACGCTGCCCGACGAGCGGTATCAGCTCCTTCTCGCTCACCTCTACGCCCGCACCCCGGCCGGACAGATGTCCGTAGGTCCCGGGTCCGACCTGGCCGAGCTGCTCGGGGCGCTGCTCGATCTCGGCGAGAGCGAGTCCCGCGTCGCTGTTCTGCGCACCGCGCTCGTCCGTACGGCGACGGATACCGGCGGCGCGCTGGCCTTGCTCTCCACACCTCTGCAGGCCGGTCTTTCCACTGCACTGGCCGACCCCGGCCAGGTGACCGAGGAGACCGTGGCCGGGCTCGGTGCGGTCGTGGCCGACATCAACGCGCAAGTGGGCGCGGTGCCAATGGTCCGTCTGCAACTTCTGCTCACGCCCGTGATCGACGCGTGCCGCCGTCTGCAGGCAGGGGCACTTCCCGACCCGCTGGTTGGTCACGTCCGTGCGGTCACCGTCGCGGCGTGTTCCCTGGCCGGCCGCCTGGCGTTCGAGAACAGGGACGATCAGGCTTCACGCTCTCTGTACGCCACAGCAGCCGCGCAGGCCGAGCAGTTCGGACCAACATGGCGACAGGCATCGGTGCACATGAGTCATGCCCTCGTGACGCTCTACTCATCATCCGACCTCTCTGACGCCCAGCGGCTCGTCGACCGAGCGGTGCGTGCGACGCGCACGGGGGACAGCGTCCGGGTACGGGCACGGGCGCACGCGCTCCAGGCCGAGGTCGCCGCGCGGGCGGGGCTGGAGCGGCAGGCACAGTCGGCGCTCGGGTTGGCTTGGTACGACATCGAGAGGCAGACCAGTGGCGATCCGTCGGGCAGCAGCTTCTCGGCGGGGCACCTGCGGGGGTTCGAGGGGGTGTGCGAGCTGTACGTCGGTGATCCTTCGGTCGCACATGATCGGTTCGCTGTTTCGGCAGCCGCGTTGGTCGCTCCTCGGGAGCAGGTGCAGCGCGCGATCGTGAGGACCGATCAGGCCCTTGCCCGCATTCGGATGGGGGATCCTCGGTCGGCTGCTGAGCTGCTGCACGAGTGCGTGCTCTCGGCTACGGCGACCGGCGGGCGTGTGCCGGCGATTCGACTGCGGAGGGCCAGGACGGAGTTGCGGCCATGGCGACGTGAGGACTTCGTCACCGACCTGGACGATCACTTGATGGACGTGCTGGGGACATGACGTTTGGCGGCCACTGCCCGAACGTACTCGCCTGGCGGTGGTGCGAAGGCCGGTTCCCCCTTCATCATGCGGTCACGATCCCGGTCAGGTCCGTGAGGGAGTCGATCACCCAGTCGGCAGGCGGTGCACTTGGTTGTCACCGCTCCACAGGTGTCCCCAAGGGCCGCGTCGGACGTGTGCGGTGCCTGACCTCACGGATCGACCGGATCGCGGCGGCGCACCAGGCGCCGCCTCACAACTCCCGATCAGGGCACGCAGATCCGCCTCGCCGAGGTGTGAGAGGAGAGGGTCGTGGCTGACGACCTGTCCGCGGTGGGCCGCTTCCTGTACGAGGCGGGCACGCTCAAGCAGACGCGGCGCACCGGGTGGTGGATGGCCGGGGTACGTGATCCCGAGAGCGTTGCCGAGCACTCGTGGCGTACGGCGCTGATCGCCACGATCATCGCGAAGCTGGAGGGCGCGGACCCCGCCCGCGCCGCCTACCTCGCCGTCTGGCACGACACACAGGAGACCCGGACCGGCGACGTGAACCACCTCGGGAAGAAGTACGCGCCCGCCGGCGACCCGCAGGAAGTCACCGCCGACCAGACGGCCGGCATGCCCGAAGTGCTGGCCTCGGCGGTCCGCGAACTGGTCGCGGAGTACGAGGCCAAGGAGTCGCCGGAGGCCGTCTGCGCTCGGGACGCAGACAAGCTGGAGTGCATGCTCCAGGGCATCGAGTACAAGGCCCAGGGCTACGAGAACGCCCAGCGATGGATCGACAACAGCCGCTCCCGCCTCGTCACCGACACCGCCAACCGCCTGGCCGACGAACTGCTGGGGCAAGGAAGCCTCGACTGGCTGCGCGCCGCCCTGGGCGAGGGCGAGAAGTAGCCCTCCCTCGAAGCTCGGATCCCGAGCCCTGAGCTTCGGGCTTCGGGACGGTCGGGTCACTCTTCCGGGGGTACGTGAATGAGGCCCGGGCCCGAAGCTCGGGTGCCGGGACTCGGGGGTCGGGATGCGGGACCCGGGGTTCGAGCGCCTTCTTTAACCGGTAGGTAGAAGAAGGGTTTTGGGAAAACCTCCCCACCTACCCACCCCCGATGCGACCAGCAAATATGACTAATCGTGACAGCTTGCGGCGCAGCGTCACGACTGCCTACGGTGCGAGAACCAAACGACCCCGACGCGGTGTTGGAAGCACCAGGCCGGGGTCTCACCGCAAGATCGCAACCCTAGAAAGACGATCCCGTGGCTACCCAGCACACTAGCTTCGCCCTGCCCGCCCCCGCACGCTCCGCCGCGTACCCGATGGCCAAGCCCGGCTACGGCAAACGCTCCGCGCCGGACCAATGCCCGCGTACGCCCCAGGACTTCGCGCTGCCGCCTGCCCGCGAGCGTTACGTCGCCGGGTTCGTCGACCACCTCCCCGAGGGCGCCGCGATGAGCGTGAAGACCCTGGCCAAGCAGCTCCCGCTCTACGGCCAGCAGGCCATCTCCACGTCCCTGACCGGCCTGTCCGTCGCCGGGCACCTACGGCGCGTCCGGTGCGCGGTCGGCGCGGGCGACGAGACCCGCTGGGTCTTCCGCACCTTCTGGTCCCGCACCGCCCGCGACAACGAGTGGTGGAACACCTACCTCGCCACCGAGCAGGCCGCCCTGGCCACCGCCCCCGTACCCGAAGCCACCGACCCCGACACGGCCC